>JAICIL010000063.1 GCA_025924435.1 Chloroflexia bacterium
ACTTGATTGCGCACTGGTGGTAGCGGGCTTTCCAGCCTGCCGTCTTGCCGGGGATGCAGGCTGGAAAGCCTGCTGCCACCGAGGAATTACCAGACTAAGTCGTTAATGTTCATAACGGGATATACCTGATTGGTGATTGTTGTTCCGCGCGGCGGGTGCCAAGGAGGATCGCTCGATGTCGGACGCTTCCGCGGATCGCCGCACGATCACCCTGCACCACACCACCGAGCGCACGCTCACTGTACGGGGCGTCGGCGTCGCCACCCTACCGCCGGATATCGCCCGGTTCGATCTCGGCATCGGCGAGGAGGGGCGGCAGGTGCGCCCGCTCCAGCAGTCGGTCGCGCGGCGGACGGAGGCGGTCCTGTCGGCGATGAAGCGGCGGGGCGTCGCGGAACGCGATCTCCAGACGACGGCGTACACGATCGCCCCGCAGTACGACTACCGGGAAGGCACGCAGACCTTTCGCGGCTACTCCGTCTCCACGGCCATCCGCGTGACGGTCCGGGCGATTGAGCAGGTTGGCGGCCTCCTCGAAGCGGCGACGGAGGCCGGCGCGACGACGATTGGCCAGATCAGTTTCGGCCTCGCGGACCCCGAACGGGCGAACCGGCTGGCACGCGCCGAAGCGGTGCGCAACGCCAATGCGAAAGCGGAAGAACTCGCGGCGGCGGTCGGTGCGACGCTTGGCCCGGTCATCACCATCGGCGACACGACCGACGCGCCGGATGCGCCCCGCCCGATGATGGCGGCGCGTGCGGCCCCGCCTTCTGCGCCGCCGCCCATCCAAACGGGCGAAACCGCTGTCGCCGCCACGCTGACGATCACCTACGCGCTCCACTGACCGCGCGATGGAACGTTTCGCGGCGCGCGGTCGTTCCTCTCATAGCGAGTGGTCGCATCGCCCGGTGCGCCGCGCCACCCGCGCTCGTCGCTCGCCGCTCGGCAGGAGGTATGATCCATGCGTCGCGCATCTCTCGGCCTCGTCGCGGCGACGGCCGCCCTCGTCCTCGCGCTCGTCGCGGCGACGCTCTCGATCGTCGCGGTCAGCCGCAATCACAGCCAGGCGGTGACGCTCAACCCGACCGGCGTGCCGGACAAGCGCACCGTCGCGGTGAGCGGCACCGGCGTCGCCACCATCGCGCCGGACCTCGCCCGCTTCAGCGTCGGCGTGCAGGAACAGGGGAAGAATCTCACCGAGGTGCAGGGCACCGTCGCGAGCGAGACGGACACGATCATCGCCGCGCTCGTCAAGGGCGGGCTGGATCGCACGAAGGATTTGAAGACGAGCGGCTACACCGTCCAGCCGATCTACGACTACCCGAAGGACAAAGCCCCCGTCGTCAGCGGCTACCGCGTCGCGAACGCGATCAACGCCACGGTGCGCGGCCTGGACACGAACCCGAACAAGGTCGGGCCGATCATTGACGCGGCGGTGCAGGCGGGCGCGAACAACATCGGCGGCATCACCTTCGGCCTCGCCGACCCGGAGAAGGCGAATCAGGTCGCGCGGCAGGAGGCGATGAAGAACGCGCAGGCGAAGGCGGATGCGCTCGCCCAGGCGGGCGGCGCGAAACTCGGCATGGTGCTCACTGTCAGCGACCAGACGGCCACACCGCCCGCGCCGCGCGAGATCCCCGTCGCAGCGGCCGCCCCCGCATCCGGCGCCGCCCCGCCGCCCACGCAGATCCAGCCCGGCGAAACGACCGTCACCGTCACCGTGAACGTCACCTACGCCTTGCAGTAGTGCCGTAGGCGACGATGATCCTCTCTTGTGCGGCCGTCCGTTTTGCGAACGGCTCTCCGCCCTATTCCCGTGTCTGCCGTGATCCGTCGCACCTGAATCCCTTTTTCGCTATGCTACCCTACGGTCAGAGGGGGAGCACAGCATGAGCATCGGCGATTGGCTATCCGTTCCGTATATCATATTGCGCGGACAGGATTGGGAATACGGAGAGGTCGTTGCACGGTTCGGCCCGTTCCGCGTACATCGCACTGCGTTTGTGCTGCGCAGTGGTCGCCGGAAAGCGGCGGGATGCGCGGTCATTTTCGGGGAACTGGCGGTTCCGCTGCGTATCTCCTTCTGGAAAGAGAACCGAGATAGGGTCCTCAATCGGCTCGGCTGCATTCGCGTTGGCGAATTGAGTCCGTGCGAGGAGCGCGTGACGGTCGTTGATGTCTACCAGCAGGTGCGGCGATGGCTGCGCTCTGGCGAGACGATGATCGCGTTCTACCGTGAAGCCCATCGTGGAGAGGACTTTCGCCTCGCGGCCGCCCGACGGGAAATCCAGAGCCAATCTGTTCGGGAGGGGCTGCAAACGTTGCGCGCGGAATATTCGTCTGAACTGGCCGGGGTTGACGAGGACGAAGCGGCACGAGCAAAAGAAGATCGGCAACAGCGGCGACTCGGACGATGGCTGCGACGGGGTTTTTGGGTCATCGAGAAAATCCAGCGACCGATGCAATGGATCGTCCGGCGGCGCCCGATGGAATGGCTCTTTCGGAAGCAGATCAGCGAAATGAAGGGCAGAACATCCGCCAGGCTGTCGGATAAAGCGGGTGTTGATGAAGATCAGAAACTTATCGTAGCGCTTGATGAGGCGATCCGCCGCAAGCCCGACGACGCAGCTACGTACCTGAGTCGCGGCGTCGTCTTCTACAACCTCGCGCAATACGAACAGGCGATTGCCGACATGGATGAGGCGCTTCGCCTGAAACCCGACTATTGGCAGGTATATCTTTGGCGGGGCGGCGCGTATCATAATCTTGAGCAATACGAACAGGCGATTGCCGACTACACCGAGGCGATCCGTCTGAAGGTGGGCGATGTGCCGCCATTTTACTGGCGCGGCGTTTGCTATCTTGGCCTCAAGCAATATGAGCGGGCGATTGCCGACTTCGACGAGGCGATCCGCCATAACCCCAAAGATGCCGCTGCATATAGCGATCGCGGTCGTTGCTACCTGAGCCTTGAACAGGCCGCACGGGCGGTTGCCGATTACACCGAGGCGATCCGTCTCAAGCCCGACGACGCGGATGCGTACATCGCGCGCGGCATGTGCTACGGCAACCTCGATCAATACGAGCGGGCGATTGCCGACCTCGATACAGGGATCCGTCTCAAGCGCGATGATGCGCGTGCATATTATTGGCGGGGCCATGCCTACCACAGACTCGCGCAATATGAACGGGCAATCACCGATTACACCGAGGCGATCCGCATCGAGCCTGACAACGCGCGGACGTATTACGCTCGCGGCGTCGCATACCGCGACCTCAAGCAACATGAATCGGCGATTCGTGACTTTGGAGACGCCATTCGTCTCAAGTCTGACTACGCGGATGCGTACGAGAATCGCGGGGCGATCTCTCTAGATATAGGACAGCATGAGCAGGCGCTGTCCGACTTCACCGAGATGATCCGCCTCAAGCCCGATGACGCGACGGCATATTATGACTGCGGAATCGTCCATCGTCATCGGAGTAACTACGAGCAGGCGATTACCGATTTCTCCGAGGCGATCCGCCTCGAGCCCGATTTTGCGGCCGCGTACCACAATCGCGCCTTTGCCTACGCGAAGCTCGAACAGGATGAGCGGGCGATTGCTGATCTGACCGAGGCAATCCATCTCAAACCCGGCGATGCGACTGCGTATCGCGCGCGCGGTCGTGCCTACCATAGTCTCCGGCAGAATGAACAGGCGATTGCCGACTATACCGAGGCGATCCGCCTTGATCCGGATTATGCGGATACGTACCACAATCGCGGCATCGCCCGCGCGAATCTTGAGCAATATGACCAGGCGATTCGCGACTTCGATGAGGCGATCCGCCTTGATCCCGATGATGTGGCTGCGTATGTCGCTCGCGGTCGTGCCTACCGCAACATGAAGCAATATGAGCGGGCAATTGCCGATTATTCTGAGGCGATTCGCCTTAAGCCCGAATATGCGGATGCATATGTCGGGCGCGGCATCGCATACAGCAATCTTGAGCAGTATGAGCAGGCGATTACCGACTTCGATGAGGCGATCCGTCTGAATCCCGACAATGACGCTGCACACCGCCGTCGCGCCATTGCCTACCGCGCTCAAGGCGGTTAATAGTGCCCGCCATCCCCGCTGATTTCGCCCGCGTGACGATTGCGCGCTCCGGGGCGGCGGGCCGCGATTGGCTGGAGCGGCTCCCGGCGATCCTCGACGGCTGCGCGGCGCGGTGGGGGCTGACGATTGGGCCGCCGATGACGCCGCTGTCGTACAACTACGTCGCCGCCGCGCGCCGCGCCGACGGCGCGGCGGCGATCCTCAAGGTCCATGTGCCGGAGGGCGGTTTCGCCTCGGAGATCGCGGCCCTGCGGCGGTTCGATGGGCGGGGCGTCGCGCGGCTGCTCGCCAGCGACCCGCATGACACCGCGCTGCTGCTGGAGCGATGCGACCCCGGCACGTCGCTGGCCCGCATCGCCGTCGCGGACGATGAGCGGGCGACATCCATCGCCGCCGCTGTGATGCGGCGGGCGTGGCGGCCGCTCGCGCCCGACGACGCGTTCCCGACGATGGCGGACTGGAACGGCGATCTGCGGTCGCTGCGGCCCCACTATGGCGGCGGCACCGGCCCGTTCCCGGTGCGGATCATCGAGGAGGTGGAATCGCTCCTCCCCGCGCTCGCCGCCTCCGCGACCGCGCCCGTCCTGCTGCATGGCGACCTGCACTACGACAACATCCTCGCGGCGGGGCGGCAGCCGTGGCTGGCGATTGACCCGAAAGGGCTGGCGGGCGAACCGGCCTACGAGACGGGGGCACTGTTCTACAATCCGCAGCCGCAATTGCTCGACGCCTCAAATCCAGGGCGCATCCTCGCCCGCCGTGTGGATCAACTCGCCGAGGAACTCGGTCTCGACCGGGCGCGGGTGCGCGGCTGGGGGATCGTCCGCGCCGTGCTGGCCGCGTGGTGGCACGTCGAGAGTTCCGGGCAGGTCTGGCCGGAAGCCCTCGCTTGCGCCGGGTTGCTCGCGGCACTCGAAGATTAAGAGAAGGGTTCAAAACTACCAAGACACCAAGAACACGGAGAACACTAAGGGGGAAATAAGAAATACTACCGATCCCTGCTGCACCGTTCTCATTCATTCCGGTGATGGCAGGCCGGAAAGCCTGCCTCCACCATCCTTCTCGTTACTCGTTACTCGCGACTTGCTACTTTGGACTACCGTGTCCAGTCGTCCTTGCGCGCCACGCCCTCGGGGATCGCGCCGTGGAAGATGATATTCAGGCTCTGGCGCATGTAGGCGTCCGCCGCCTCCATGTCGTTCGTGCGGTACTGCGTGGCGACGCTGACGACGATCAGGTTCGCCACCAACTGCCCGAACTGCCCCGCATTGAGGCTGGAGCGGAAGCGGCCCGCGCGCTGCCCGTTCGTCGCGACCTTCGCGATCAGTTCGGCGAGCGTGAACGCCTGCGCCGCCCGCCCCGCGCGCTCCACTTCCGGGTTCAGCAACTCGTGCGTGAGGACGACGACCGCCTCGCCGTGCTCCTCCAAGAGCGAGCGGACTTCGAGCCAGATGCGATAGATGATCCGCTCCGCGATGACCTTCTCGGCGATCTGCTCCTCCACCTGCGCGGTGAGGGCGATCATCAGGTCGCGCCCGAACTCGACAATCACCGCCTCTTTGTAGCCGAAATAGTTGAAGAAGGTGCCCCGGCTGACATCCGCCGCGTCGGCGATGTCGTCAATCGAGGTGTTGTAGAACCCCTGCGTGTTGAAGAGTTCGACCGCGCGGCTGATGATCGCCGACCGCGTCTGCAGTTTCTTGCGCTCGCGCAATGAGGGGCGGGGGAATGCCCCGCGTCGTGTGCCCGTCTGATACATTCCTTTTCCTCCTCGGGCATCGCCGCCGCTGTCGCGGGGCTGGGCGATGCATGGTGCGTAAAAAAAGAACCCCGACCCGCGCTCATCGCGCTCCTGGCCGGGTTCACCACTCACTCCCCAAACGCCGAGGTGACCACATTACGGGCGTTGGATCATCGCATCCACTATTTTGAACAAGGCCCCTGCACAACGTAAGATGGTGTACGAAAACAGACTACGGATGGATCGCGGCATCGCCGCTGATCGCGTGCAGGAACGTTCCCCCTTCGTTACCCGGCCCCTCCTTACAAAAAAACCGACCCAAACCGCGCTACGCGGTGGCCGGTTTCACCATTTGCTCCCCCGTACCGAGGTGACCAGATTGCAGGTACGGGTTCAACGCATCCAATACTCTTGCTTGATACTGTACTGCATGAAAATCATGGTGTCAACTGTTAGGCTGCACTCGAACCCCTTTTGATACTTCGTTACAGAAACTTTGCGCCGAGAAGTTATACAGATTTACCGAGATTTGTCCATTTTGGCCGCTTTCCGGCTTTTAAGTACATGAACATTTGTTCGCAACCGAGGGGGTCGGCATGGAGTAGGCGGGCGATCATCGCACATTGCACGCGGAAATCGCGCAACTGCGCGCCATCATGCGCGGCATCGCGTCGGACGACGCCCGCGTGATGGCGGTGCTGATCCGCGCGGTCGAGGCGCAGCATGCGCTGGAGCGCGAACCGGAAGCGGAGGGCGAGCATGCGCTCGCCGCAGTCATCCGCCGGGCACTGGACGCGATGACGCGCGAGGAAGCGGCACAGTGCGCGACCCGACGGGAATGAATACCCGCCCCGAGCGGCGGGCGACAGGGGGGCCTTTGCGATGCAAGCACCATTCGATCCGTTGTCAACGCGCCGTTTGACCCGCGCGCGCTACCGGCGGCGGCGCGGCGCCGTGCCGCCGCGACCACCCGATGGATCCGACCTCTCGCTCTATGTCGAGGAGGCCGTGACGCGCCGGATGGTCGAGGATGTCGTCGAGGAGGTGCGCGAGATGCGCGACCGGATGACGAACCTCCTCTTCCTGATCGCCGGGAGCGTCCTCGTGGATATCCTCACGCGGATGCGGGGAGGCTGACGATGCGCGCATTCTTCAACGGACACGAACCGGATACGACGCCACCGACGATCGCGCCGGACGATCGCGCGCTCCACTGGCTGCTGCGCGACATCGGCGCGTTCTCGCGGATGGTCTGGCCGGAGACGGCCCTCCGGCCATATCAACTCGCCCCGGCACGGGCGATCGTCCAATCCGCCCTCGCGGGGGATGGCGCGTCGTTCGCGGTCGTCTTCGCGCGGCAATCGGGGAAGGATGAACTGCTGGCGCAGGTGATCGCCTTCCTGCTCATCCACCGGCAATTGCACGGCGGCGAGATCGTCGTCGCCGCACCGTCACTCGTGCCGCAGGGGCAGATCACGCTGCGGCGCATCGAGGAGCGGCTGCGCGCGGCGCCGCTCTTCGCGCCCGCTGTCGAGACGGAGGGCGGGCACATCGTCCGCGTCGGGCGGGCGTCGGCGCGCTTCGTCTCGGCGGGGCCGATGGCGCAGGCGCGCGGCGCGACCGCGTCGCTCCTCCTCGTCGCCAACGAGGCGCAGGACATCGAGCCGGAGCGGTGGGACGCCGTCTTCGACCCGATGGGCGCGAGCACGAACGCGACGACCGTCTTCACCGGCACCGTCTGGACGCGCAGCACGCTCCTGGCGCGCGCAATGGCGCAAGCGCAGGAAGGACTGAGGACTGAGGACTCAGGACTGAGTGGGAATCGGGATGCCTCGGCCCTCACTCCTCGGTCCTCAGTCCTCTTCTCCGCCGACTGGCACGCCGTGGCCCGCGAAGTCCCGGCGTACGGGGCGCGGGTGCGGCGGCGGATGGCGGAACTGGGCGAGCAGCACCCATTCATCCGCACGGAATACTGCCTCCAGCCGCTCGACGACGCCGGGATGCTCTTCGACGCGGCGAAGCAGGCCCAGATGCGCGGCACGCACCCCCGGCAGCGCCGCGCAAACCTCGGCGGCGGCCAGTATGCGCTGCTGCTCGATGTCGCGGGGGAGGCGGAGGAGGCGGGCGCGCAGGCGGCCACCGGGCGGCACGGCTTCGTCTCCCCGCGCGAGACGCGGCGGGATAGCACCGCGCTCACCGTCGTGGCGATCGTGCCGCCGGACGCGCGCAATTGCACGCTCGTCCCCCGGCGGTGGCAGCGGCAATTGCCCGCCTATCGCGTCGTGGATCGCCGCGTCTGGTCGGGCGTCAACCATGTGCTGCTGGCGGAGGAGATCGCGGATCTCGCGCTGCGCGTCTGGGCGAACCCGACCTGCGCGCCGGTCGTCGTGGACGCGACGGGGATCGGGCACGGCCTGGCGGCGATGCTCCGCGCATCCTTGCCGCCGGACGCGGTGACGCCCTTCGTCTTCACGGCGGCGAGCAAGAGCGACCTCGGCTGGCGGCTCCTCGCGGCGATCGCGGCGGGACGATATCGGGAATACCTCGATGACGGCGCGGACGACACGCGCTGGTTCTGGCGGCAGGTGGCGGCCTGCACCTTCACCGTCCGCCCCGGCGTCGGGCGGCAGATGGCGTGGAGCGTCCCCGACCCCGAACTGCACGACGACCTCCTGATGAGCGCCGCCCTCGTCGGCACCCTCGATGACCACGACTTCCGCGACCGCATCGCGCGGGGCAGGGCTGAGGAATGAGGGATAGTGTTCCCTACTCAGTCCTCAGTCCTCGACCCTAAAGAAGAGAAAGGGGGTGATGGCAAACACCAACAGCCGTGTGTCGGAACAACCCGGTAGAACAGCGGAACAAGCGCGGGGCGGGTGACACCGCCCCGTTTCGCATCCCCGGAAAGGAGTGCGGCATGGATGAGATCATGGTCGCGGAGGCCCAGGCATCGCCTTCGCACGCGACGGAGATCGGCGGCCCGGCGACGGCGGACGCGGGCACGGGCGGCGCGGCACGATACGCCACCCTGAGTGCGGATGAGCGGCAGACGCTCCGCGCGACCCTCGCGGCGGCGCACCCGGACACCATTCCCCAACTGATTGACGGCGAGACGGTGGCGAGCATCGCGACGGCCAAGGCGGCCTATCAGCGCGCCGTCGAGCAGGCGAAAACGGCCGTCCCGGTCGCCGCCGGTGGCGGTGGCCGCCCCGTCGGCATGGACCCCGCGAAACTCTCCCCGCTCGCGAAGATTTCGCTGGGACTGCAAGGGCAGTAGGCGGTAGACGGTAGACAGTAGTCGGTAGCCAGTTGAAAGCGGAGGGCGCTTCGCGCGTTTTCTTCTGTCTACTGTCTACTGACAACCGGCTACTTCGAGCGACTGAAAGGAACGAGACATGGCGGTGACACTGGCGCAGGCGAGTTTGCTGACGAACAGCATGCTGATCCGGGGCGTGATCGAGACGGTGGTGTCGGAATCGGCGGTGCTGAACTATCTGCCCTTCATGGAGGTCGTCGGCTCGTCGCTCGCCTTCCCGCAGGAGACGGCGCTGCCGACGGTGGCGTTCAACTCGGTCGGCGGGGCGTGGGCGGAGAGCGCGCCGACCTTCAACCAGACGACCGAGACGCTGAAGATCCTCGGCGGCGACGCGGATGTGGACAACTACCTCGAACGGTCGTTCACCCAGGAGAACGACATCCAGGCGGTCGTGCTGCACGAGAAGGCGAAGGCGGTGGCGTACCAGTTCAACGCGTCGTTCTTCACCGGCGATACCGGCGTGGACGCCAACAGTTTCGACGGCATTGACAAGCGGATCGGCGCGGCGGCGGCGGCGCAGACGATCACCGCCGGGGCGAACGGCGCGGCGCTCACCCTGCCCTTGATGGACCAGGTGATTGACGCGGTGAAGCCGGGGCGGCCCGACGTCCTGTTTATGTCTCGTCGCAGCCGCCGCAACTTGAACCAACTCCGGCGGTCGGCGGGGAACATCCTGCAATCCGATCTCGACCAGTTCGGGCGGATGGTGCTCTTCTACGACGGCATCCCCGTCGAGATTGACGACAACATCCCGGACAACAAAGCGGTCGGCACATCGGGCAATATCTGCTCGACGGTTTATGCCCTCAAGTTCGGCTGGAACACCGGCGTCATGGGCATCCATTCCGGCGGCATCCAGGTGGACCGCATCGGCTCGCTGGAAACCAAAGATGCGAGCCGCAATCGCGTCAAATGGTACTGCTCCATCGCCCTGATGAACCCGATCGGCACGGCGCGGCTCGTCGGGGTGAACGGCAGTTAGACGAGTGGGCGGTGGAACGTGGGCAGTGGGCAGAAAAGACATGCTGCTCACCGTCCACTGCCCACCGACGACGAAAGGAGGCTTTGATGGTCTCTCCACTGCTCTCCGTTGTGACGGCGGGCGTCGGATCGTCGGCGAGCGCGGCGATTGCCGGGGCGCACCGGGCGGCTTGGCATACTGCAGATGACGATGTGCGGCTCCAGCGATACCGGCGGTTCCTCGATTTCGACAACGGCAAGCACGATGTCGGGCGGCTCGGCTTCGGGCAGACGCCGATTGTCGCCAACTACGCGCGGGTCTTCGTCCGCAAGGGCGCGAGTTACCTTTTCCCGGAACCGGTGACCATCGCCGTTGACACACCGGACGATTCGCCCGCCGCGACAACCGCCGCCGCGCGGATGGAAACGGCGTTGGCGCGGGTGGCGCACGAGAATGACCTCGGCGCGGCGGACCTCGCGACCGCGATTGACGCGGGCGTGCTGGGGGACGGCGCGTTCAAGGTGACGTGGCAATCCTACCCCCCTCGCCCCCCTCCCGAAACGGGAAGGGGGAACGGATGCGTGCGGATCGTGCCGGTGGATGTGCAGACGCTCTTCGTCGAGTCCGCGCCGGACGATGTGCGGCGGATGCGGGTGGTCAGGCAGGTGCGCGTCGTGTCCCGGACGGCGGCGGAGGTGGCGTACGCGGTCTCCCTCATCGCGGGGACGGCGGAGAACGTCACGGTCGTCGAGGAATGGAGCGACGCGACGTACCGCGTGCTGGTGGACGACGTGCCGGTGCACGAGGGGATGAACCCATACGGCTTTATCCCCTATGTCATCTTCCCGAACACGCCCCGGCCGCACGAATTCTGGGGCGTCTCGGACCTCGCGGACATCCTCGAAGTGAACCGCGCGCTGGATCGCCGCCTCTCGATCCTCGCGCAGATTCTCGAACTCTCCGGCAACCCGGTGACGGTGCTGGAGAATGTGACCGGCGCGCAGGGCGTCAACGTCGCGCCGGGCGCGTTGTGGGAATTGCCGGAGAACTCGAAGGCGTACCTGCTCGATCTGCTGGCGGGCGGCTCGGTGGAGCAGCATCTCCGGTACATCGAGGCGCTCTACCGGATCATGGACGACCTCGGCGAGATGCCGCGCATGAGTTTCGGGGAGGCCGGGCAGGCGCGCAGCGGCATCGCCCTGACGGTGCAGTTGCAACCCGTCGTGCAGAAGACGAACCGGAAGCGGCTGATCTGGGGCGCGATCATCGAACGCCGCGCGGCGCTCGCCCTCCGTCTCCTCCGCCAGCACCGCGCCCTCGATCTCGGCCCCTACACCCCCGATGATTTCGCCCTCCGCGCCGTCTGGGCGCCGATTCTTCCGGTAGCCAGTAGTCAGTAGTCAGTAGTCAGAAGGTCTGGTTCGTTCTGACTACTGACTACTGGCTACTCTCCGAAGGAGCAACGAATGGCATACACACGGCTCGATCTGCGCAATCTGGTGCGGCGGGAACTCGCGGATACTGGCTCCCCGCCGCTCTGGGCGGACGCGCAACTGAACGACGATTTGCAGGCGGGCTTCGAGGCCTACTCGCAGTACTTCCCGAACGCCGCGATCACGACCTTCACCAGCGGGGCGAATCAGGCGGCCCTGCTCCTCGGATCGTCCGTCGCCAGTGTGTCGGCGGTCGTCGTGGATGGCGTCGCGACGCCATGGGTGCCGGACCAGGCGACGTTGTACGAACCCGCCTTTCGCAATCAGGTGTCGCAGACCATCGTCCAGCCGGTGACGCCGTATGGGGCCGCCGCGACACACGGCCAGGCATGGGCGTTCTGGGGCGGGTCGGTGAACTTCCGCTACGCCCTCGCCGCCGGGCGGGCGATCACGGTCTATTACAACCTCTGGCATGCGCTCCCGAACGACGACGTGACCGCCGTGACGATCCCGGATGTGGATATCGAACTCGTGGTGCTCTACGCCTGCGACCGGCTCGTGCGGTCGGCGCACACGGACGCGGTCAAACGGGGCGCGCCCGGCGCGTGGGCCGACGCGCGCGACGATGGCGGTTACCTCCTGCGCTATCGCGCCGCCCTCTGGATGCGGCGCGATCACATCGTCAGCCGGACGGTGCAGGCCCTCCAGTAGGACTGAGGACAGAGGACTGAGGACTGAGGGTTCGTGATTCGGGCGCTCGTTTCTTACCCTGCAAATCCTCGCTACTCACCATGTATCGCGGACGTGACATTCCCGTCCACTCAGTCCTCGGTCCTACCCAAGCGAAAGGAGCGGCCCATGCCGCAATCGCACGACATCATCCTCGACGGGGCGGGATATATGATCGTCCCCGGCAGCTATTCGTACGCGGTGGCGGGGGCGGCGGTCGCGCCGGTGCGGGCGGGCGTGCCGTCGTTCGCGCAGGCATACGCGGCGGCGCAGCGCGCGGCGGTGGTGGCGGATCGGGACGCGGCGCGCTGGACGGCGGTCGGTCTGCGGCCCATCCCGCTCGGCCTCGGCGACGAACCGGGGCGGCTGATCCTGACGGCGGGCGAGGTGGCGGCGACGCTCGGGGGCGTCAACCCCTTCGACGGCAACTCGCAGGCGATCATCTACGGCGGCGAGGTCTATTTTTCGCAGGCGCAATTCCTCTATAAGGTCGTGCGCGCGGGCGGCAACTGGAGCGCGATCGCCTTCGTCGGCAGCGCGGCGGGGATCATCACGAGCATGGCGGTCATCAACAACCTGCTCTACATGGCGTGCGCGCCGCCCGCGACGACGATGAGCAACTACGCCGGGTCGGGCGCGATCGCCAACACCCCGGCGGCGCAGGCGGCGGTGATCTGGCAGTACGCGCAGGGCATCTGGCGCGCGAAGGGGAACGACCCGACGACGATCAGCGGCAGCATTGACGGCGGCGCGACCTGGACGCAGTGGCAACTCGATTCGGCGGTGCGCGCGGTCGTGCCGTGGCACGGGCGGGCGACGGGCGGCGGCGTGGTGTTGATCGCGACGCAGTACATGCTCTGGGAACTGGCCGGGCAGTGGACGGGGTCGCCCGCGACCTTCGGCGGCACGGTCAGCCCCCTGTACACCGGCCTCGGTGGCGGCGGCGCGGACGATTTCAAATGGCTGGCCGAGTTCGAGGGGGCCGTCTATACCTGGTACGCGGGGAGTGTCTCCCGGTGGGACGGCGTGCGGCTCGCGCCGGTGGCGGGATCGCCGCGCGGCCTCGCCAATGGCGGGTGCGTCGCGGGAGGCACACTCTGCGTCTCCGCGACCGATCCCGCGACGGGCTATACCACCCTCGCCTGCTACGACGGCGTGCGCTGGTTCGCGCTGGCGCGCGGCAACACGCGCCTCTGGGCGAACCTCGGCGGGAGCAACGGCATCATCGGCGACGGGCACCTGCTCGCCTTCGCGCAGGGGGCGGCGGTCCTGTCGCGCTGGGCGCTGCCCGTCTCCGGCTTCTCCGCCGTCCCGGCGGCGAGCGGCAGCGTGACGGTCGGGCCGCTGGATGGTGGGCAGGGCGACGCGATCAAGGCGTGGACGCAGGTGGTGATTGACTGGTCGCTCGCCGTGCAGCCGAGCCAGCGCCCGCCGCCTGCGAACCCCGGCGGCACATTGCTCGTCGAGACGAGCGCGGACGACGGCCTGACCTGGGCGGCGCAGGGGACGGTGACGGTCGCGGTGGGCGCGACGAGCAAACAGGAGACGATCGCGCTCGGCGCGATAGGGATCGAAGCGCCGCGCCTGCTCGTGCGCGTGACGTGGACCCCGACGAGTGCCTACGCGCCGTTCCAGATTGACGGCATCTGGGCGACGGGCTGGACGATCGCCGACGCGCCGCACCGCGAGACGTGGACGATGAAATTGAAGGTGACGGACAAATTGGTGGAGCGCGACGGCTCGGTGGACGCCCGCTCCGGCGAGGCGATGCTCCAGGCGCTCCGCTCCCTCGCGCAGAGCGGGCGGACGGCGGCCTTCCACGACATTGACGACGACCTCGCCGCCGCGACACGCACCGTCCGCGTCCTGGAATTGAAGGAGACCGAGCGGAAAGGCGACGGCGCGCATTTCCTCGAATCGCAGGTCGCGCTCACGCTCGGCGCAATCGCGTAGCGAGGACTGAGCGATGAGGGCTGAGGACTGAGAGGAATCGCCTCTACCCAGTCCTCAGCCCTCATCGCTCAGTCCTTCATCGTGGTATGCTTGCGCCCGAACCGGCGCGGCGAAGGAGGGACCTGGGGTGGCACGGGACACGATCACGATCCGGCGGGCGATGCGGCGCGACATCCCCTCGCTCCTGCGGCTCTATGGCTCCTTCGCCGCGAACGACGACGACCCGAACGGCCTCTCGCCGGGCGCGGCGGACGCGATCTTCGACCGCATTGACGCCGACGCGAATCAGGCGCTGCTCGTGGCGGAGCAGGATTTGCGCGTAATTGGCACACTTGTGCTCGTCGTCGTGCAAAACCTCGCGCACCACGGGCAGCCGTGGGCGGTCGTGGAGAACGTCGCCGTCCACGAGAGCGTCCGCGGGCAGGGGATCGGCACGCTGCTGATGGAGGAGGCGGTGCGGCGGGCGCGGGGCGCACGCTGCTACAAACTCGTCCTCTCCGCGCACCAGAGCCGCACGGACTCCCACCGCCTCTACCGGCGGCTCGGCCTCCAGCAGACCCACCTCGGCTTCGAGATGCTCCTCATCTGACGAAGGACTGAGCGATGAGGACTGAGGACTGAGAGGAATCGCCTCTCCTCAGTCCTCATCGCTCAGTCCTGAAGGAGCGCAGCGACGTTCGCTTCCGTGTTGATTGGGGCTTTGGCGAGGATGTGCGGGGCGGGGCAGATGCAGTTGAAGTGCAGGATATGGTCGTTGACCGACTTCGTCTCGGTGCGGTAATCGGCGATCAGTTTGCGGCGGAGGGCCGGGGAGCCGGCCGCGCGAATCTGCTCCAGCAGCGCGCGGCAATATTCCTGCCGGGCGCGGATTTCCTTGTCGAGTTCGATCCAGAAGGGGAGCGCGTCCGCATTCTTGAGGATGTGGTGCGCCATCTTGAGGTCGCCCTCGAGCGCCGTCTCCTCGTCGTCGAGATCGAGCGGTTTCCCCTGCCCGGCGAGGTCGTCGAATTCGCCATTCCGCTGCGCGTCGCGGATTTGCTCCTCGACGATGCGTCCCCAATTGAACATGGAATACCTAACCCCCCGGCCCCTTCCCTCACGGGGACGGGGAGTAATTCGGCATATTTGCGAAGTATAGCACCGGAAATGGAGTGTGTGGGATGGAACTGTTGATCGCGGGGTTGCCCGCGAGCGGGGTGATCGTCGCGCTCGTGGAGGGCGCGAAGCGGGCGGGGTTGCCGGTGCGATGGGCGCCGGTGCTGGCGGTGCTGCTCGGGCTCGCGTGCGGGCTGCTGACGCAGGCCGCCGCCGTGGCACCGCGCATGCATATCTGGTACGAGGCGGCGGGGGCGGGCGTCGCGCTCGGGCTGTCCGCCGCCGGATTGTACTCGGGGACGAAAGCGATCCTCGCACCGGCAGAACCCCGTGGCACGGATTCTGCATAATACCGAATACACGTCCTTGGGGCGTTGCATGGGGCCGTATCGAACCGTTATCTCTGTCTGATCGGTACCGGGGTTTTCGGATCGGGAGCATGACGATGAACCGACAGCACACGCACACCCTGACGCATTTCGGCCCGCTCTTCGTCACCGCGCTCGGTGGCTGGATGGCGTTCCATCTCGTCAACAGCGGGACGTTGTATGTGCTGCCGGGGATGATCGTCGCCGCGCTCCTCGCCTATGGCGGGACGCTCGTCGCGCTCCGCACGCAAACGGCGCGCGATGTCCGGACGGCCTATCCCGCCGCGCGGACGACCGAACGATTCCCGACCATTGCGACCGCGCGCACCCCTGTCCGGCTCACGCCTCGTCCGGCGTTCCATGACATGGACATTGCCGCCGGCGACTAACGCGATTATTCCTTCCCCTTCCCCTCCCCTTGCCCCCGCCTCCCCAGCGGGGGCTTTTCTTTTGTAGTAACGAGTAACGAGTAACGAGAAGTCGTATCCCCGCTCGTTACTCGTTACTCGCTACTACGTCATTGCCCAGACGCGGACATGATTGCCGTTGTTGAGACCGAGGGCGGTGAAGAGGCTGTAACTGATCTCGATGACGAAATGGCTGCGCCAGTAGCCCTGATCCCCCGGGGCGACGGCGTCCGCGACGGTGCAGCGGATCGTCTGGCCCGTGTCCATGTTTTGCAGGGTGAGGACATTGCCGAAGACGAAGTCGGGATGGACGCAGTAATACCCTTGCGGCGAATATGGGAAGGTCTCCGGGCTTCCCTGGCCGCCGCGCATGTGCGCCTGGATGATCGCATCCCAGCCGCCACTGTCGTACCCCGGCGCGTAGAAGGCCGCGCCCCCTTCGCCGACCGGCGTCAACCCGGCGGTCGGGTTGACCGGCGCGGCGGCTGGGGCGGGCGGCGCGACGGAACGCACCTGCACGGGCGCGGGGGGCGCGGTCGGGGCGGGTAACGCGGGCGGGGGCGTGGCCGGTACCTGCGTCGGCGCGGGCGGCGCGATGACCAGCGGCGTCCCGCCGTCGTTCGCGCGGACGATGCCGAGGGGCAGGACGGCGAGAAAAAAGAGCAGGAAGAGCGGGGTGGCGAGGCGGCGGGCCGGGGAGCGGCGTTGCTCGGTGGCGCGAAATGCCGTGCTCGATGATGGTGACAAACGCAAAACGGACGAACCCTCCTACGAGACCGACGCGGCGCCACAACGGCGTGGACCGCGACCAAAACGCGCGGACAGTCAACATAACGTCCGCGACAGCGGCGCATGGTACGCAAGCCAACGAACCTTGTCAAATTGTTCGCGGAACGGCGACTTTGGCCGCGAATAATGTAGTCGGGTGGATGCCGAATACTCGCGCGCTACTTCCGAAAGTGAACGAATTGTGTGTACGAACAATTGTGCGACAATTGTCCGTACATTGTCAAGGGTGCGATTCGGCATCGGGATAGGAGGGCGTTTTCCCGGTGGTGGCGGGCGTGAGCCCGCAACAGAAAGGACAGGCAGGCGGAAGCCCCCCACAAAGATTATTTTTAGACAGCCAAG
>JAICIL010000064.1 GCA_025924435.1 Chloroflexia bacterium
GGCCCCCCCCTTTTAAGTTTTCCGTCCGGGGGGGGTGGGGGACCCCCCCCCCCCCCGCCCCCGGCACGCCCCCCCCCCCCCACCACCGGGTTTCCACTAACCGACGAGATCAGATTCCCGGCGCCACCGGCGACCCTGTCAGTCTCCATTCGGCGATCTCGGCGCAGGTGGCGACCCAGGTGCTGGGGTGCTCGGCCAGCGCGCGCAGCAGCGGCTCGATTGCGCGGACGCGCGCGCCGCGACCGGAACCGTAGTCGCCGCGCGGGCGCAGGGCGAGGGTGAAGAGGCCACCAACCCCGTACGTCGCGTCGAACTCGTCCACGAACGAGGCCGAAACGACGCGGGGGACGCGGTGCTTCTCGTAGTACGGCTGATCGGTCCACGGCTCATGAACGGGCAATTCGACGAGCCGGTGACCGTCGCCATGCTCGACAATATACGGTCGGTCGTCGTCGGCATAACTGCTGTCGTAGCGGTAGCCGCGCGCGACGAGGATCGCCCGCGTCTCCGTCACCATCCGCCGCCCCGGCGCCCGGAAGCCGACCGGCTTCCGGCCGAACACGGACTGAAAGACCGCTTCGCTCCGGGCGAGCGTCGCGTGCTGCTCCTCGGCCGTGAGGGCGCTGAAATCCTCGTGGAGGTAGCCGTAGCCCGCCACCTCATGCCCCGCCGCCGCGATCGCCGCCATCGCCGCGGGATACCGCTCCGCGTCCCACGCGCCGATGAAGAAGGTCGCGCGGACGCCATACCGCGCGAAGAGTGCGAGCAGATTGGATGCACCGACCTGCGCGCCATACCGCCCGTGCGAGGAGCGGCCCCAGAGCGGCAGGGCCATGTCCCGATGCTCGACGCTCTCGCCGTCGAAATCCACGGTGATCGCGGCGGCGGCCTGGACACCGGCGGGCCAGATCGTCGGGGCGCTCATGCGCGGCCTCCGATCGGGGTGGGGCTGTCCATGAACCCGTGCGCCGGGTCGAGGCACCAGCGCGCGAGATCGGCCATGCGGCAGAAGTGGACATCGGGATAGCCCTTGATGTGCGCGATCAGCCGATCGAGGACGCGGGCGCGGGCGGGCAGCCCGGAGCCGCGCCCCGCGCGGGACTGGCAGGTGAGGATGAAATACCCCGCCGTGTGATAGAGCGCGTCGAACTCGTCCTTCCAGAGGCCGAGGATTTCGTCCGTCGTCATCATGCCGATGCCGTACATGTAGGCGTCGTCCAGCGTCGAGGTGATATTGGGGATCTCGACCATCGCGCGCGACGGCGCACCGGCGACGACGGCGGGATACGGGCCGTCGTAATCCTTGTCGCTCGAATCGTAGCGGTAGCCGAGGTCGCGCAGGACCGCGAGCGTCCGGGCGCTCTTCTGCCCGCCGGGGCTGCGCCAACCGAGCGGCGGCGTCCCCGCCAGTTCGGTCAAGATCCCGTGGGTCTTGCGCAACAGCCGCTCCTCCTCATCCAGCGCGAGATCCCAACTCTCGTGCAGGTATCCGTGCGCCGCCACCTCGTGCCCCTCGGCAACGATCCGCCGCACGACATCGGGATTCTGCTCCGCGTCGTAGCCGGTGAAGAAAAAGGTCGCGGGGATGCCGTGCCGCGCGAAGATCTCCAGGAGGCGCGGGATCCCCCGGCGCGGCGAGTAGCCGCCGAGCGAATTGATGCCCGCCGGGTCTATCCCCTTGCCGACCTCGTTGCCGGTGGCGTCCGTGTCCACCGTAATCAGGGCGACGCAGCGCGCGCCGCCCGGCCAGTGCCTTTCCATCCCGCCCTCCCCTCGCGTCGGCCAAGAGCCGACTATCGAACCGCCAAGACGCCAAGAACGCCAAGGGGATACAAAGAAGACGGAAAAATTCCCTTACGTTCTTTCCGATCTTGGCGTCCTTGGCGTCTTGGCGGTTCATCGTTTTTGTCGTCAAGCACCGGACGAATTGGATGCGAGCAGGCCGGGCAGCTCGGCGATGATGCCCGCGAGCAGCGCGGCGCGGCGCGGCACCGATGCCAGGAGGATGTTTTCGCGGCGGCTCGCGCCGTCGCCGCCCTCCGGCCCGAGGCCGTCGAGCGTCGGCACGCCGAGCGCGGCGGTGAAGTTGCCGTCCGATCCCGCGCGGGTGTACATCCCGTCGAGCGTCAGGCCCAGCGGGCGACCGCACTCCTGCGCGAGGCGCAAGAGGCGGTCGGTGCCCGCCGATGTCTCGAAGGCGGGCCGGGTGATGCCGCCGGACATCACCGTTTCCGTGCCGGGTACGGTTGTTCGCTCGGCGATCTCGCTGACGCGCGCGACCAGCGCCTCGGCCGCTTCGCTGTCCGGCGCGCGCAGATCAATGCTGAGATCGGCGCGATCCGGGACGACCTGGCGCGCATTGCCCGCCTCGACGATGCCGACATTGACGAGGACGCCGCGTTCCACATCGGTCAATGCCTCAAGGGCGAGAATCTTGTGGGCAGCCTCGACGATGGCGCTCGCGCCGAGGTGCCGGTTCGTCGCGTGCGTCGCCGCCCCGCGAATCTCCAGGGAGACGGCCCCGACCATGCCGCGCCGCGTCACCAGGCCGCCGTTCTCCCGCGCCGGTTCCATGACGAGCGCCCAGTCCGCCTCGCGCGCCGCCTTCTCGATCCACGGCCGCCCGTGCGGGCTGCCCAATTCCTCGTCCCCGGTCATGAAGACGGTCGTCTCGGCCAGCCCGTCCCACCCCGCCGCGCGGAGCGCCCGGAGCGCGGAGAGCAGGACGACCCAGCCACCCTTCATGTCCCGCGTGCCGGGGCCGTAGACGCGCCCGCCCTCGATGCGGCAGGGGTTCGTCGCGAGCGAGCCGGGCGGCCAGACCGTGTCCAGGTGGATCAGCGCCAGGAGCCGCCCCGCGCCGCCGCCCGACCGCCGCGCGACGAGATGATCGCCGCACTCCGTCTCCGCGATCCGCTCGATCGTGAACCCCAGCGCGCCGAACGCCTCGCCCACCGCGAGGCCGACGCGATCCACCCCCGCCTTATCGCGCGAGCCGCTCTCGATCGCCACATAGCGCATCAATTCATCGGCGGTCTCCGCGAGATGATCGTTCGCGTATGCTTCGTAGCCGTGCACGTCTGCCATAGCGCCTCACATTCCATAGATCGCGGGCCGATGCCGCTTCGGTTGCACGTTCGTCACACGGTGGATGGGACGGCGATGCCGAGCGCCTCCCACGACTGGCGTTCGCGTTTGCCGCCGTACTTCTGCTTGGAGTGGAATTCGCCGCCGAGATCGGCCTCGGCGACCATCCGCAGCACCTGGGACTCGCGGAAGTGGAGCGAGAAGGTGCGCACGTCCCGGAACGCCCGCTCGACCGGCAGGGAGCGGAAGGCGGCGCGCGCCCCGCAGACATCGAACGCCTTGCTCGTCACCATCAGCGCCATCTGCTTGGATGTATGCAGGGCGCGCATCGAGGCGACTTCCGCCTCGTCGTAACGGCCCTGCTCCCACAGCCAGGCGGCGTACCACATCGAGGTTCGCGTCGCCTGCAACGCGGCGTCCATCTCGCCGACGGTGTAGGCGATCGTGTCGTCGTTCATCAGGAAGGGGCGCTGCTTGAGGTAGTCGAGGACGAAAGCGAAGACGCCCTGCGCCGTGCCGAGGTGGTTGGCGCAGTAGGCGAGGGTGAAGGTGCGCGGGTCGTGCTGCACCCAGTCGCCCGGCTGGCCGAGCACATTTTCCCACGGCACGAAGACGTCCTCGAGGATCAGGCTCCAACTGATCGTCGCCCGCATCCCCATCGTGTCCCAGTTGTCCTCCACGGAGACGCCGGCGCTTTCTTTCGGCACAATGAGGGTGGTGTACCCCTCGGCCATGCTCTGCGTCCCCGGCGCCATGACGTAGACGACGTAGTAATCAGCGGCGGGCGCGAGCGAGCCGAAATGCTTGACCGAGGTGAGGCGAAAGCCGCCCTCCGTCGCCACCAGTTCGGCGCGGCGGGTGCTGGAGTTCATCTGGCGCGGGTCCGCCTCGCTCCCGCACGACGCAATCAGCGCGCCGCGCGCGACGACATCGCCGAGGATGCGCCGCTTCTGCTCCTCGTTGCCGAGGTAGGCGACGATGCCCGACGCGTGCGACTGGATTTGCAGGAGTTGCGCGGTCGAGGCGTTGCCCGCCGCGATCGTCTCCAGGATCGTGTAGTACGTCAGGTAGCGATTGCCGTTCCACATGCCGTGCCCGCCCAGCGTTTCGGGCACGGTCAGTGTGAGGAACCCCTCGTCGCGCAGGCGCGCGAAATCCTCCTCCGGAAATGCAGCGGCGTCATCGTAGGCGCGGGCGCGCGGGGCGAACTCCGCCGCCAGCGCCTTCGCCCGCTCGATGAGCCGCCGGTCCTCCGCCGAAAACGAGAAATCCACCGGATACCTCCCCCTCGATTGTGCCGCCGTCTGCGTCGGCGTCATCATAGCCCGCCGCCGCGCGCCGTCAATGCGCGAGGGGTTTGCCTCACCCCCGGCCCCTCCCCGATGCGGGGAGGGGCCGGGGGTGAGGTTCTTCGATGCCCGCGCTTTGTGCTACGCTGCGTCGCACAACAGCACGCGATTGCACGCGGACGTAGCGATCAAGGGAGGCGGCACCGATGCTCACCGGGATTGACCATTGCGTGATCCTCGTTTCCGACCTGGCGACCGGCATCCGCGACTGCGAGGGGCTGGGCTTCACCGTCATCCCCGGCGGCGAGCACCCCGGCGGTACGCACAACGCCCTGATCGCCTTCGCGGACGGCGCGTACATCGAGTTGATCGCCTTCCAGGACCCGAACGTGCCCTCCCAGCATCGCTGGAGCCGCTTCCGCGACGCCGGGGGCGGGCTGATTGACTTTGCGCTCGGTAGCACCGACCTCGCGGCGGATGTGGCGCGGCTCACCGGCGCGGGCCTCCCCTACACGCCGATGGACGGCGCGCGCGCCCGCCCGGACGGCGTGCAGCTCCAGTGGCGCAGCGCCAGCGTCTCGCCCGCCGGTCAACTCCCCTTCATCATCGAGGACGTGACGCCGCGCGGCCTGCGCGTGCCGAGCGGCGAGGCGGCGCGCCACGCGAACGACGTGACGGGCGTCCTCAGCCTCACCATCGCCGTCGGCGACCTCGCCGGCGCGAAGGGGCGGTTCACCGCGCTCCTCGACGCCGCCCCGCTTGTCGAGCGCGACAACCCGGACCTCCGCGCCGCCACCGCGACGTACGTGATCGGCCAGTACAGCATCGAACTCGCGCAGCCGGTGGACGATCAACGCCCGCTCGCCGCCCCGCTCGCCGCGCGCGGCGACGGCCCCTACAGCGCCTGCCTCACCGCCGATCCCGGCCCCGCCGAAGCGCGCTGGCTCGACCGGTCGGCGGCACACGGCGCGCGCTTGCAGATCGTTGGGAAGGACTGAGGACTGAGGACTGAGGACTGGAGTAGGGTTCGTCGGCATTGATCTGCGTGGCAAGCGCGGAGGACGATCAGAGCAACAGATAGCCGTGAGCAAGATTCTCAGTCCTCAGTCCTTGCGACTGAAAGGAGCGCCCCCATGCCAACACCGCTCACCGAAGACCTGATCGTCTCGCTCGCCGCTCCGGACGACCCGCAATTGTCGCCGGACGGGCGCCGCGTCGCGTACGTCGCCGCTTGCTATGGGCAGGAGGGCGACCACCCGGAAGGGACGATCTGGGTCGCGCCGACGGACGGATCGGCGATGGCGCGGCAGTGGACATTCGGCAACGGGCGGGACGACACCCCCCGCTGGTCGCCGGACGGCGCAACGCTCGCCTTCCTCTCCGACCGCGCGAAGCGGGGCACGAAGGCGCTCTACCGGATGCCCGCCGCCGGGGGCGAGGCGGAGAAACTGGTCGAGCGCAAGAAGAGCGTGGAGTTCTTCGCGTGGTCGCCCGATGGCGCACGCATCGCCTTCCTCGCGCCCGACGACCCGACCGAGGAGGACGAGCGGCGCGAGAGGGAGCGCGACGACGCCGATGTTTACGGCGAGCGGTGGCCGTATCACCGCCTCCATCTCCTCGATCTCGCCGGCGGCGCGGTGGCGACGCTCCCCACCGGCGATCTGCATGTCACCGAATGCGCCTGGTCGCCGGACGGGCAGACGATTGCCTACCTCGCCCAACCGACGCCCGAACTGGACGACCGGCACCAGACCGCGATCTTCACGATCCCGGCAGCGGGCGGTGACGCGCGGCGCATTTGCGAAACGACGGGCGGGAGCCATCTCGCATGGGGCGCGTCGGAGGCAATTGGCGACATGCTCGTCTTCGCCGCGCCGCACGAGCCGACGCCGCAATGCTCCTCCACGATCTGGGCCGTCTCCGCCGCTGGCGGCGAGCCGACGGTGATCGGCCCCGGCGTCAACGAGGCGGCGTGCGCCGCGACCCCCACTACCGTGCCGGATCAGCCCCGCATCACCGTCGCGGTGGCGAAGGGGCTGACCACGGAACTCGTCAACCTTAACACGCCCACTGGCCTGCCCGCCCTCTTCTGCGCGCATCCAACCGGCGACCTCGGCGCGTTTTCGGTGGCGATGCCGCCCCGCGCGGACCGCCCGGTCGTCGCGGTCGTGCGGAGCGCGGGTGATGAGCCGCCCGAACTCTGGTCCGGTGCGCCGGATGCCTTGCATCGCGTCAGCGACCACCACGCGGCGCTCAATGACATTGAGTTTGGCAAGCAGGAGCCGTTCTATTGGGACGCGCCGGACGGCTTGGCGCTCGATGGCGTCCTCATCCGCCCGCCGGACGCGCCGGACGGGCCGCTGCCGACGATTGTCTACGTCCACGGCGGGCCGTACGGGCGGTGGTCGAACGGCTGGCACCTGCGGCCCGGCGATTGGGGCCAGTGGCTGGCGACGCACGGCTACGCGGTGCTGATGCCGAACTGCCGGGGCGGGATGGGCCATGGCAACGCCTTCGCGACGGCGGCGCGCGGCGATGTCGGCGGCGCGGATTACCGGGACATCATGGCGGCGGTGGATGCGGCGATTGAGCGCGGCATCGCGGACCCGGAGCGGCTCGGCATCGGCGGCTGGAGTCAGGGCGGGTTCATGACGGCGTGGGCCGTCACGCAGACGAACCGCTTCAAGGCGGGCGTGATGGGGGCGGGCGTCTCGGACTGGAACATGATGACGATGACGAGCGATATGCCGACCTTCGAGGCGGCGCTCGGCGGCGATCGCCCGTGGGACGGCCCCGGCCCGCACAACGCCGCCCGCCTCTCGCCGATCTCTTACGCGAAAAACGCGACGACCCCGCTCCTCATCCTGCACGGGAAGAACGACGCCCGCGTGCCGGTCACGCAGGCAATCGGCTTCACGCGCGCCTTGCGGGAACGGGATGTGCCCGTCCAGTTCGTCACGTATCCGCGCGAGCCGCACGGCGTCCGCGAGCGCAACCACCAGCGCGACATCCTCCGCCGCGTCCGCGCGTGGTACGACCGGTGGCTGAAACCAGGGGACGAAAACACATGAACCACAGAGACACAGAGAGCACAGAGAAGAATGAGAGAGATGAAGAGCGATTATCTTCCTTCTCCTCTCTGCATTCCTTTGTGCTCTCTCTGTCTCTGTGGTTCAATCGGTCTAGTCATGTGGAGGTTCAGATTGGCAGGGGAAGCGTTGGTTGCGGCGGGTCGAATTGACGCTGATACGCTACCGGTTGGGCGATGGCGGGCGCTGGGGGTGATGGCCGGGGCGATGCTGCTCGGCATGACGACGTGGTTCTCGGCCTCCGCCGTCGTGCCGCAGGTGCGCGCCGCGTGGGGGCTGACGACGAATCAGTCGTCGCTGCTGACGATTGCCGTGCAACTCGGCTTCGTCACCGGGGCGGTGCTCTCCGCCGCGCTGACGCTCGCCGATGTCTTCCCGGCCAAGTGGGTCTTCTGCGTCGCCGCCATCGGGGCGGCGGCGGTCAACGCGGGGATCGTTCTGGCGCGCGGGCCGGGCCTCGCCATCCCACTCCGCTTCGCGACGGGCTTCTTCCTCGCCGGGGTCTATCCGGTAGGGCTGAAACTGCTCTCCACCTGGTTCCGGCGCGGGCGGGGGATGGCGCTCGGCGTGATGGTCGGCGCGCTGACGCTCGGCTCCGCGATGCCCCATTTCGTCAACGGCATCGGCGGGCTGCACTGGCGCGCGGTGATCCTCGCGACCTCGATCCTCACCGTCGCGGGCGCGCTGCTCGCCGCCCTGACGATCCACGACGGGCCGTTCCCCTTCTCCCGCGCGCCCTTCGATCCGCAGCAAATCCGGCAGGTATTCACGAACCGGGGCGTCCGCCTCGCCTCGATGGGCTATTTCGGGCATATGTGGGAACTGTACGCGATGTGGGCGTGGTTCCTCGCCTTCGCGACGGACAGCCTGACCGTGCGCGGCACGACGAACGCCCGCCGGAGCGCGGCGCTCGCCACCTTCGCCGTGATCGGCGTCGGCGCGGTCGGCTGCTGGCTCGGCGGCATCCTCGGCGACCGCTGGGGCCGCACGCGCACAACCGCCGCCGCGATGGCGCTCTCCGGCATGTGCGCCCTCGCCATCGGCTTCACCTTCGGCGCGCCCTTCCCGCTCGTCGTCGCGGTCGGCCTCGTCTGGGGCGTCGCGGTCGTCGCCGACTCGGCGCAATTCTCGACGGTCGTCACGGAATTGGCGGATCAATCGTACGTCGGCACGGCGCTGACGCTGCAACTGGCGGTCGGCTTCACGCTGACGGTCGTGACAATCTGGCTCGTGCCGATCCTGCGCGATCATCTCGGCTGGCGTTGGACGTTCGCCTTCCTCGCCCCCGGCCCGCTCGTCGGCCTGCTCGTCATGCTCCATCTGCGCCGCCTGCCCGAAAGCGCCCGGATCGCGCACGGGCGGGGGTAGCGACGATGCACGGCCGGGGAGGGCGGCGCTCGAACCGCCCGTATGAATCAATCACCTTTGCGGCCATTGCATGAAGGCTCGCGATCCTTAGCCAGCGTTCAGGAGTTCCAATTCATCGTCGGTCAGGGTGAGATCGGCGGCGGCGGCATTGCTCCGCATCTGCTCGACGTTCTTCGCGCCGGGGATCGCGCACGTCACCGCCGGGTTGGCGAGCACCCAGGCGAGGGCGATCTGGGCGAGCGAGCGATCGGGCCGCGCCAGCCGTTTCCACGGTTCCACCCGCGCCAGTTGCGCGAGGAAGCGCTCCCGCCCCGCGCCCTCGTTCCAGCCGGTGCGCACCGAGTCGTCGAAGCGGGTTTCCGGCGTGAATTTCCCGGCCAGCACGCCCTGCGCGATCGGCCCGCGAATCAGCGTGCCGATGTTCCGCTCCTTGCACCACGGCAGGAGGTCCTGTTCCGCGCCGCGATTGACGAGGCTGTAGTTCAGTTGGATCGCCGCGCAGTTGCCGTCGCGGTTGAACGCCTCCGCGACGCTCAGGGAGTTGGTCGAGATGCCGTAGGCGCGGATCTTCCCCCGCTCGGTCAGCCGCGCGAACGCTTCGAGGAAGATGGTCGGGTCCGCAAGGTCGCCGATGTGGCATTGGTAGAAGTCAATCGTCTCGATCTTCATCCGCCCGAGGCTGGCGTCGCAACAGAGATAGACATGCTGCGGCGTGTCGTAGGCGAGGGGCGAACCGGCGCGCCGGGCGAAGTTGCCCACTTTCGTGGCGATGTACACCTTGTCGCGCCGGTCCCGCACCGCCGTGCCGACCAGTTCCTCGCTGACGCCGAGGCCGTACGCGTCGGCGGTGTCGAGCAGATTGACGCCGAGATCAATCGCCGCGTGGATCGTGCGGATCGCCTCGTCTTCGGCGACCGGCCCCCACTGCCCGCCGATGCCCCAGCACCCCATCGAGATCGTCGAGACCTGCCAGCCCGTCTTGCCCAGTGTTCGGTACTGCATCCGTGCGCCTCCTCTGTCGGCGTGATGTTCCGTGCGGCCCGGATCGTCGCCGCATCGCTCGCGGGGAGAGCATAGCACGGGGTCAGGTAGGCAAGCCCGCCGCCTGGAAGTCGAAGGGGCGTTGCGGCACGTCCGGGCTGCCGTACTCGAAGGTGATGAGCGTGTGGGAGCGCAACGGGATCGCCCGGTAATCCCCGGTGTACGGCTTGCCGTCCACGATGACGCGATCGGGCGGATTGGCCCGGATGCGGTCCAGTAGCGTGCGATCCACCGGCGAGACGGACCAGATATCGAGGAATGCGCCCAGCACGACGGTGTCATTGGCCGGGGATTCGACATGGATGACGCCATCCGGCGTGTGCGTGTGCACCCAGTAGAGGCAGGGGGTATTCGGGGAACTCGTGCGCTCCGCGAAGATGCCGACCGATGCCGGCGGCGTGAAATCCTGCCTGTTGATGACGACATCGAAATGCTGGTGGACATGCTGAATCTGCCCCTCCGTCGCGCCGCACTGCACGCCGTCAATCGGCGCGCCCGCCACGAACGCGGAAGCGGAGGAGGAGGCGATAGTGGAACTCGCGGCGGTGGTGGGGATCGCGGTCGTCGGCGTCGCGGCGGCGTGTGTGCGCGGGGCGACGCGCGAGATGAAGACCGCCGCGCCGATCAGCACGAGCGCGAGCGGAATGCCGATCGTGGCGAGGGAGCGCCGCATCGCCGCCCGCTGTTTCGCGCGCGTGGCCGCCGCGCGGCGGGCCGACGACGATTGGCGGGGCGGTCTGGCGCTCATGGGTCTCCTCTGCGATTCGGGCCGCTTCCCTACCGGCGCACCAAAGTAAACCCCGCCGCGCACGCGCGGTCAAGGGCGCATTCCTGGTAAGAATGCGCGGCAACCTTTTCGGCGTATGCGTCACGTTGTGTGCCGGTGTCAGAGGCTTCGGACGATCCCCGTATCATCTCTTTGCGCCCTCTGCGCCCTTTGCGTCTTTGCGGTTCAATCGCTTTCCGTCGCTTACGGGACCAGGTCCGGGAACAAGGGCGCGAGGTCGTCGAGCAGGGGGCCGAGCGCGCCCGCGACGTAGCGGTGGACATCGGCGGAGACGGCGAAGCCCGCCCCGGTGAGCGCCAGATGCAAGGCATCCTCCGGGTCGGTGGAGGCGAGGACATGGGGCCGGACGCGCAGGACGACCTCGGCGATGATCGCCTCCTGCCGCTCGCCCAGTTCGGCGAGCGCGACGACGAGCGGGCGGATCGGCGCGTTGAGTCTGCCCGCCCGCGCCAGCCGGATCCACTCGCGCAGCCGGATTTCCGCCCGCATGATCGGCGTGACCGCCCGTTCGGCGGCCTCCGTGGCGACGATCGTCGCGAAATCCGCCTCGTCCCAGGCATAGGTGGCCCACGATCCCTCGTAGACCGGCTGCAAGATTGTCGTCACGCTCGCTCCATCTTCCGCATCACGCATCCATGCTATCGCGCATCCCCTCTTCTTCAACGGAGAAGACGCCAATTTGTTTCGCGGCTCGATCGCCGGGGAGATACACGCTTCCTGTCCATCGGCCTACGCGATCGTCCGCGCACATCGCATCCCGATTCGGCTGTTTGGAGGGATCAAGCGGGAACTGGCGCCGAGGTTACTCCACCTTCCACGTCTCGATGTCCGCCATCATGGTGGCGGGGGAAGGGAAATCGTGCGCGTCGCGGAGGAATGCGCCGCTGGGCGGGAGGAGGGGGAGGATGTCCGCATGCGGCAAGTGCTTGCCGATGATCTTCGCCTGGATGTGCGCGGCGCCCTCATAGATGCGGATTACCGCCGAATCCGCGAAAATCTGGGAGATCGGCATCTCTTTCGTGTAGCCCATGCCGCCGTGCAGCAGCATCGCCTCCTGGGCCACCCAGAGCGCCGTCTCGCCCGCGACCAACTTCGCCAGTGATGCCCAGACGAAGAACCGCTCGTCCCCGGCCTGCTCGTGCGCCGCCGCCTTGCGCACGAGCAGGCGCGCGATCTCAACCTGCCGCCGCATGATCTGGAGATGATTTTGCACGTCGGGGATGTCCGCCAGTTTCTTGCCGAACTGCTCGCGCTCCTGGGTATATTTTTCCGCCTCGTCCAACGCGTGCCGGGCGATCCCCGACCCCTGCGCGGCGATCCAGATGCGCGAGTGCTGCAAGGTGGACTCGATGATGTGCCACCCGTCGTTCAGCGTGCCCATCAGCGCGTCTTCCGGGACGAAATGATTCTGGAAGACGACCTCGCACAGTTGCGCGCCGGGCTGGCCCAATTTGTCGAAGTCGGAGACCTGGACGCTTTCCACCCCCGGCCCGATCTCCGCGAGCAGCACCGAGATGCCGCGCCCCCGTGTCTCGGGCCGGCCGGTGCGCGCGGCCAGCACCATCACCGAGGCCGCGTTGGCGCTGGTGATGAAGCGCTTCGCCCCGTTGATCATCCAGCCGCGCTTCGCTTCGTCCCAGGTCGCTTTGCAGCGGATCGCTTTGGCGTCGGAGCCGGTGTTCGGCTCGGTCAGCCCGAAGCAGGCGATCACCTCACCGCGCGCCATCCGGGGCAGGTAGCGGGCGCGCTGTTCCTCCGTGCCGAATTTGGTGATGGGAAAGGCGGTGAGCGAGTTCTGGACGAGGATCGCAAGCCCCAGCCCGCCATCGCCGCGCGCCAGTTCTTCCATCACCGCCACTTGCTGGACGGGCGGGACCGCGTTGCCGCCGTATTCCTCCGGGATTTCCAACCCCAAAAGGCCCATCTCGGCGCACTTTTCCATCAGTTCGCGGGGATAGCGATGCGGATCGCGTTGCGCTTCTTCGAGATAATGCGGGAATACGTGGCGCACGAAATCCCGCGTGAGGAGCGCGAACTCATCCGGGCGTTCGTCCATCACCCCGGCAGCGGTATCACCGGCATAGATCGTTGACATGGTTGAATACTATCTCCGAATCCCGAACATTTCAAGGGTGATACGCACGGACATAATGATCGCAGGCTGCTCTGCTCACCGGCAAGTAACCCATGATCGCTTCTGGTATTGCAAGACCGTTGCCGCGAATGGCGCCCGCCGCCACGCCTTTTTTATGGGTGTGGCAGCGGCGCCTGCGCGAAATCGAAGCAGTCGGTCATCCCGTCCGTGCCACTCGTCCGCGCATTGAGGGCGGGGAGGCCGAAGGTCGTCTCGCAGAACCGCACGATGCTGACGTGCGAGTGGAGCATTGTGGAGATGAACCCCTGCTTCGCGTATGGGCTGACGACAAGGCAGCCGACGCGCGACCCGTAGCGGAACTGCGTGCCGTCCGTCCATTGCTCGATATTCGGCGGCACGACATGGTCCGCCCAGCCGCCCCAGTCGTCCCAGGTGATGAAGATGGCGACGTCCGGCCAGCGGTTGCCCGCGACGATGGCGTTGACCTGGTCCACCGTCCACTGCATCCCCTTCGTGACATCCCCGACGCCCTGCGTGTGATCGGCGGGCGTGTCCGGCGCGTGCTCGCTTATCGCGTGCGGGGCGTAGACCCACGAGACCGCCGGGAGGTTCCCCGCCGCCGCATCGGTCGCGAACTGCGCCGGGGGCAACTGCTGGCCGTTCAATCCCTCGATGAACTCGAAGGCGTAGCCGCCGTAGTTTCGCCACTCCAGCCCGGCGGTGTGCAGGTTGGCGGGCAGCGAGGGCAGCTGGAAGAGCGGCTGCCCCGGCGCGAGACGATACCGGCGCGGGTTATTGATGACCGGCGAATCGGCGGCGATCAGCATCAGGTGATTCGGGGTCGAGGGGCCGGCGACATCGGTGAAGTAGTGGTCGCAGAGCGTGAAATCGCGCGCATAGGCGAAGTAGGCGGGGATGTCCTGCTCGGTGAACTGCGCGCGGACGGCTTTCGTCTCCCGCGCGAGCCACGTCTTGTGGTCGTGGGGCGGGTCTTTCGGCGGCGGGTTCGGGCTATGGGGCAGCGTGGTGTCGCCGTCGGCGCCGGGGAAGGAGCCGAAGTAATTATCGAAGGAATGATTCTCTTTGACGATAATCACGACATGCTGAATCGGGGTGGGGGTGGGGTTCGTGGCGGCCATCGGGTGCCTCCTCGTCCTTGTAGTACAGTGGATTCTTCCTCTCCACTATACCAGCACGGAAAGCAATGTGCATCCGTCATTCTACCTACTTGGGTTTGGGCATATCCGTACCGTCAGGGCAGCACACAGGGCGTATGCATTGTCGGGGAACGACCTAACCCCCGGCCCCTTCTCTAAAAGGAAGGGGTGACGCTCCGCCGTGCCCTTGTCTCGACGCCCCGCTCTCCCTTTCCTCCGAGGGAAGGGGGCTGGGGGGGTAGGGCTCCCCCTACCCATCCGCCGTCTCCTGCTGACGCGCCGCCTCCGCCTCGGCGGGGGAGGTGTCGCCGCGCAGGATTAGCGCGCGGATGACGGCGGCGTGCTGCCGGGCGTCGCGCTCCTGCTCCGCGTACCGCTCGGCGAGCATCGCGTGCCCGGCGGCGCGCGAGCGCTCCGCGAGCCGCCGGACAAGCGCCGCCTTCTCCTCCAGGCCGCGCAGCGCCGCCCAGAGCGCCGCTTCGAGGTGGGCGGATTGGTCGGAGAGCAGGCCGTCCGCCGTGAAGGCGTGGCCGACGCGGCAGCGATAGCGCAGCAGTTGCCCTTCTTCGATCTCCCAGAGCACGCCGCCGCATTCCGGGCAGCCGAAGACCGAGGGCATGCCGGGTTTGTCGGTGTCGTCGAGCGCGCCCATCTGCAGCGCGGCGAGATCCGTCTCCTTCTCCATCACTTCCGGCACCGCACCTTTCCTCGCCACGGGCGCCGGCTCGCGCGCGAGGCGGGCGAGCAGCGGGCCAATTTCTCTCGCGGGCAGCGTGTATTGCGGGCTGTCGTAGCGCATCGCGCTCGTCGGCATGCCGGGGAAGAGCGCGTCGTCCGGGTCCTGGACGACGCCGATCCCGCCGCGCGCGTGGACAGTCCTGATGCCCGCCGCGCCGTCGTCCAGCATGCCGGAGAGGACAACGGCGACGACGCGCGGCCCGTATGCGCGCGCCGCCGAGCGGAAGAGCGGGTCCACGGCGGGCCGGTAGTGATTCTCGCGCGGGCCACGGATGACCCGCACCGCGTCGCGCTCGACGAGCAGGTGGTAATCCGGCGGGGCGACATAGACGCGCCCGTGTTCGATGGGGTCGCCGTCCTTCGGGTGGGCGGCGGGCAGTGGACCGGCATGCGTGAGGATGCGGGGCAAGACGCTCCCGCCATCCGGGGGGATGTGCAGGACGACGAAGACGGCGGCCGGCAGATCGCGCGGCAATGCCCCGACCACGGCGATCAACGCCTCCACACCGCCCGCCGAAGCGCCGATCACGACAATATCATGCCCTGGCATCGGGTCCTCTTTTTCCGGTGATGATGCGCGCCCGGTGGCCCGAGCGGGCGGTTCCGGGCGGTGGAAATTCGCCATGCCCCGTCGTACCATGAATCGTGCCATCGCCGGGGAACGACCTAACCCCCGGCCCCTTCCCTAAAAGGAAGGGGTGACTCGTTGCAACACCGTGCCGTATCCCGAACGGCTGGATGTTCCAGAGGCTCGCTCCCCCTTCCCTCCGAGGGAAGGGGGCTGGGGGTTAGGTTCCCCGGCGCGCGCTGGTGATCGGCGCGGCAACGCGGTAAACTGATGCGTGGCAACCTTCCGCCGCCACGTTGCCGATGCATCGTCGCATCGGGGGATGGGGAACAATGGCAGAGGCGGCGCCGCCCGCACAACTGATCGTCGTCGGCTCGTCCGCCGGGGGAGTCGAGGCGCTCTCGACGCTTGTCGGCACGCTGCCCGCCGATTTCGCCGCCCCGATCGTCATCGCCCAGCACATTGACCCCGCGCGCACGAGCCATCTCGGCGACATCCTCGGCCGGCGCGGGCCATTGCCCGTCCGCACCGTTGAAGATGCGACGCGCATGGAATCGGGCGTCATCTATGTCGTCCCCGCGAACCGGCAGGTGGAGATCGCCGACGGCCATGTGCGCCTCCGCGCGGACAACGCGACCGGCCCGCGCCCCTCCGTGGACCGGCTGCTGTCGAGCGCGGCGCAGGCATACGGGGAGCGGCTGGTCGCCGTCATCCTCACCGGCAACGGCTCGGACGGCGCGGCGGGCGCGCGGGAGGTCAGCGCGGCGGGCGGCACCGTCATCATCCAGAACCCGGAGACCGCCGCCCACCCCGGCATGCCGCGCTCGCTCGCGCCGACGACGGTGGACATTGTCGCGGACATCGAGCAGATCGGCCCGATCCTCCACGACCTCGTGACGGGCGACCGGGTGATCGTCCGCCCGACCGAAGAGCGGACGCTCCGCTCCCTGCTCGAACAACTGCGCGCGCGCAGCGGCATTGACTTCAGCCAGTACAAGACGCCGACGATCATGCGGCGGCTGCAACGCCGGATGCTCGCGACCGGTGCGGCGCGGCTGACGGATTATGTCCGCTTCCTCGGCAACAACCCGGACGAGTACCAGCGGCTCGTCAGCAGTTTCCTGATTAAAGTGACCGAGTTCTTCCGGGATGCCGACCTCTTCGCCCATCTGCGCGATCGCATCCTGCCCGAACTGATCGCGGCGGCGCGCGGCAACGGCAACGAATTGCGCCTCTGGTCGGCGGGCTGCGCGACGGGCGAGGAGGCGTACTCGCTGGCGATCCTCGTCTCGGAACTGCTCGGCGACGAACTGCCGGAGTTCAACGTGCGCATCTTCGCCACCGACCTCGACAGCGACGCGATCATCTTCGCCCGGCGCGGCATCTACCCGGCGGCGGCGCTCGCCAACCTGCCGCCGGAGATGATCGAGCGGTATTTCATCCGGCAGGGCGGGGATTTCGAGGTGAAGAAGCACGTCCGCGCCCTCACCGTCTTCGGCCAGCACGACCTCGGCCAGCGCGCCCCCTTCCCGCGCATTGACCTCGAACTCTGCCGCAACGTCCTGATCTACTTCACGCCCGAACTCCAACGGCGCGCCCTGCAACTCTTCGCCTTCTCGGTGCGCGACGGCGGCTACCTCGTGCTCGGCAAATCCGAGACGACCAACCC
>JAICIL010000065.1 GCA_025924435.1 Chloroflexia bacterium
AGCGGAAACCGGGGAGAACCGCAAAGACGCAAAGAGCGCAGAGGATGCAAAGAATGAAAAGAATGGAACGGGAACAAATATTGCTCCTTCTTCCCTCTTTGCGCTCTTTGCGTCTTTGCGGTTCTCCCCGGTTTCCGCTCGCGGTTGTTATCGCTGCGGTGTCGGCGTGACGGCGGCGGGGCCGGTGCTCGCGGGCGGTGTCGGCGGGGGGCTATTGACGAAGACGACATTTTTGATCCCCGCATCGTTGAGGAGTCGCGTGAGATCGCTCGCGGCGTTCTCCTGCGCAGCGCTCAGCAGCGTGCCATCGGCGAGCGTCTCCGTGTTCGCGCGGCTCTGCGCCTCGCGCAGGACGGCATCGAGCAGGTCTTTCGATGCGCCGCCGATGAAGGTCGTCGGGCCGGTCGAGCGGGAGACGACGTGGCTCTTCTCGGCGTCCAGCGCCTGGCTGACGATGAACGGGGGCGGCAGGAGAATCCGCACCGTGTCACCATCCACGGTGATGTCGCCCTCCGTGATCTTCGACAGGTCCACACCCGCCTTCACATCATAGACGGCGAGATACGTGAGCGATTCGGTGGAACCGGGGAGCCTGCTGCCCGCCGACTTCGTGATCTGCTGATCCACCTGCCGCTCGGCGGTGACGAGTTGGTCCGCCCCCCGGATCGCGTGGAGAACGGCGGGGCGCACATCGGTCTTCGGTCTGACCCTGGGATCGAAGGGATGGAGCGTCAGGCCGAAGTGCGTCACGTAGAGGGTCAGGCCGATCACTGCCGCCACGCCGAGGAGCGTCAGCCCGCCGCCGCGCCGGATCATCGCCGTGCCCACATCTGGTATGGAGCCACGAGACTGTAGACCGTCTTCTGGCTGCCGATGTACCAGATCACGAGCATCGCGACGATGATGATGAGGGCGAGGATGAGAATGCCGACCACCCGTCGCATGGACATCGCTGCACCGTCCTTCCCGGGCCGCGCCGGACAACCGGGCCGGTTGCCCCTCTCGCTCGGCCATCGCAGCATCCACTATGCAGGAATGACGCCAGCGTGGCGGATCAGGATGGTGCTGGCCGCCCCTTCATCGCCGCATCGAGCGCGGCGAGCAACCGCTCGACGTCCGCCTCGTCGTTGTAGAGGTGGAACGAGACGCGGATGCGCCCGTCGCCGCCCCAGACGAGGACGCCCCGCTCCGCCAGCGCGCGGACGAGCGCATTCGGCTCCGGCCACGCGAAGCAGATATTCGGCCCGCGCCGCGCCGGGTCTTCGGGCGTGAGGAGCGTCAGGCCGCGCTCGACGAGCGCGCGCCGCAGTTTGCCGCCGAGCGCGATCACGTGCCGCTCGATCCGCTCGATGCCGACCGCATCCAGATAGGCGAGCGCATTGTCGAGGATGGCGAGCGCCAGGAGGGGGGGATTGCCCGCCTCGAAGCGCGCGGCGTCCGGCGCGAGTTGGTATTCCGCCGGTGCGGCGACGCTGCGCGCGCCGGTGATGCTGTGCCAGCCGATCGTTTGCGGTTGCAAATCCGCCAACCGCGCGGGGTTGCGGTAGAAGATGGCCGCACCATGCACGCCAAGCAAGTACTTGTAGCAACTGGAGACCAGCACGTCGGCGGAGCGCGCCGGGACGGGCACGACGCCCGCCGCGTGCGTCGCGTCCACGCTGAGGAGCGCGCCGAAGCGGTCGCAGAGGGCGCGCAGGTCTTCGAGGCGATACCGCCGCCCGGTGAGGAAACTGACCTGGCTGATCGAGAGGACGCGCGTCCGGTCGTCCATCGCCGCCGCGAGCCGTTCGAGCGTCGGCTCCTCGCCCCACTGGCGGGCGATCCGCACCGCGACGCCGCGATCCGCGAGGCGCGCCCACGGATAGATGTCCGACGGATATTCGATGTCCTCCACGACGACGTTGTCGCCCGCGCGCCACTCCAGCCCGGCGGCGAGTTGGTTGACGCCGTCCGTCGCGGAATCGAGGAAGGCGATATCCGCCGCGTCCACGCCGAGCAGGGCGGCGGCGCGCGACCGGCAGCGCTCCAGCGTCCCCATCAGCCCCTCCTCGCGGCCCGCCATCCCCGCGCTCTTCTGCGCGAAGAAGCGCGCGACGACGTCCTGATGGCTTTTGAGAATCGCCGTCTCGCCGCCCGCGCACAGGTGCGCGACCGCCGGCGCATGCAGAAAATCGTCCTTCGCGACGAGTGCCGCGATCCGTTCCGCCGTCACCATGCCCATCTCCCTTTCTCGTACGCAATCCTTTGATGCCATGCATCGTCGCGCGGCACGGCGAAGAACGCAAGGCCGCCCACTATTGTCGAGCGACTATGCCATCGGTAGCGCAGGCCTCCAGCCTGCGAGAGCGACGCAGGCTGGAAGGCCTGCGCAACTACCCCTTGCGATGCCCGACCGGCTGTTAAACGCATCCACTTTGGCAGCCAGGGCGTATGCGTTCTCGCACGACACCCCCTCCTGACCCCCTTCCCACGCTGGAGTGAGGGAAGGGGGTCAGGAGGGTTCGGTCGGACTGGCAATACGGTGAACGCATCAGCCCGGCGCGAGCGAGGTGGACTTGGCCGCGTGATGCTGCACGTATGCCGGGCATCAACAGCGACAGAGTGGCGCGCGATGAAAGGGCGCGTACCGCCCGATCAACCCGCTCGATGACCGCGCGCACTGCTCTGCTACCTCGCGGATATTCCGTTGCGGTTCGCGCACTGCCGCGAGAATCCATATCAGATGCTCACCGACGGGGCGCCGGAGACGGAACCGGAGCGGGGCATCCGCCACGAGGTGCGCCGCCAACTCGATCTCGTCGCCACCATCGGCGGTGTCGCGGCCAACGAGCGGGTGGCCTCCGCGTGCCGGACGACGCGGCGGCGCGCCGATGCGCTGCTGACGGAGGCGGGGATCGTGGAATGCCTGTATCAACCGCCTCTACTATGCGTGTTTCTATGCCGTATCCGCAATTATGGCACGCGATGGCGAGTCGTCATCGAAGCACACCGGCGTACGCAGTTTCCTGAATCAGCGGTATATCCGCACAGGCCGCATCGAACCCGGATTGGGGAAATTCTGTTTGATATGCGGCTCGACGGTGACTATGAGGACTTCGTCGCGTTTGACGATGAGAAAATACGCCCGCTGATTGATGAGGTGCGCCGGTTCGTGGCGCGGGTTGAGGAAGTTCTCCAATCAGATTGAAAATCATGTTGATACGGGGACGGGAAAGGGCATCATGTCACGTTGCCCTTTTCGTGCTGGCATACGAGGTGCGTAGGTCGGGAGTCGGGATCGGCGTGTCGGGCGCGGTGGCATCTGCCGTAGTGATTTGCGTTCGCCGCGTCGCGTTCATCCCAATGTGGATGACCCGGGAGGAATATGGCGGTCGCGGATCAGGACAATGCGCCGCGCGCCCGCACCGTGCGGGTGGCGATCCCCGGACGCACCGCGCTCGCGCTGGTCGGCGTCGGCGTCGGGATCGTCGTCGCGCTCTGGGTGCTGGCGAAGGTCTGGCAGGTTCTCCTCATCCTGGCGATCGCGCTCATCCTCGCCGGGACGCTCAGCCCGGTCGTGGACTGGTTGGAGCGGCACGGGGCGAAGCGGGGCGTCGCGCTCTTCACGGTGCTCATCCTGCTCCTCTTCGCCGTGATCGGCTTCGGCTTCCTCGTCATCCCTGCGCTGGTGGGCGAGGGCAAGCAGCTGATGAAGGACGCGCCGCACATCCAGGCGCGCATTGCGGACTACGCCGCCGGGTTCCCGCCGCTCGCCGACCGCGCGAACGACATCCGGGATGCGAAACCCGCCGCTTTCCTCGCGCCGCTCGGCGGCTCCGTCGTCTCCTACGCGCAATCGGCCTTCGAACTCGTCGTGTACATCGTCACGACGATTGCGCTCGCCTTTTATCTGATCGCCGATCGCGAGCGCGTGCTCGGCTTCCTCTACGCCCTCATCCCCCGCCGCTATCACGTCCGCACGGCGCGGCTCCTGCTCGCGCTGGAGACGATTGTCGGCGGATACATGCGCGGGCAGGCGCTCACCTCGCTGCTGATCGGCGGCTTCACCTACGCGCTCCTGCTCGTCGTCGGGGTACCGAACGCGCTCATCCTCGCCATCCTCGCGGCCTTCACCGACCTGATCCCGTACATCGGCCCCGTGCTGGCGACCGCCGCCCCGGTGCTCTTCGCGCTCTCCAAAGGCGTGCCGCAGGCGGTCATCGTCCTGGTGGCGCTCGTGCTCTACGAGGAGTTGGAGAGCCGCCTCATCATTCCGCGGGTCTACGGCAAGACGCTCCGCCTCTCGCCCGTCGCCGTGACGGTCGCGCTCCTGATGGGCGGCAAACTCTTCGGCATCATCGGCGCGCTGCTCGCGCTCCCCATCGCCGCCGGTATCCGCGCGACGGTCGAGCAACTGCGGATTGACCTCCCCGGCGAGCAGACCGGCGAACCGGCGGAGCGGGCGCGCGAAGAACGGGTCGAGGAGCGCTACCTGCGCCACACCGCGGGCGCGCCCGCCGTTGACGCCGCCGGGACGGCGACCGCGTTCGCCGACGAACTGGAAGAGGCGCGCGAAGAAACGACCGGCAAGGCCGAAATCCCCGTCGAGCAGCAAAAGGTCTGACCACCTCTTCCCCGCCAATCTGCTGGTGTGGTAGCGTAGGCTTCAATGTGCGATCTCTGTCGCTGACGCAGGCTGGAAAGCCTACGCTACCGATGGGAAATGGGGGCGCGATGAAGATCACGGACATCGAGACGATCCGGCTGCAAAGCCCGCCGTTCCCGGAGACGATCCGGCCCGCGTGGACGTCGGGCGGGACGTGGACAAGCCTCAGTTCCGGCCTGATCAAGGTGACGACGGACGAGGGGATCGTCGGCTGGGGCGCGGCGTACCCGCACGACCTGCCGAAGGTGGCCGACGTGCTCAAGCCGATGCTGGTCGGCAAAGACCCGTTCGCGCTCGAACAGCACGCGCGCGTCTTCCGCAACGCGGGCGGCGCGTGGGGTGCGGAGATCGCGCTGTGGGACATCATCGGCAAGGCGGTCGGGCAGCCCTTGTTCCGGCTCTGGGGCGCGTATCGGGATCGCGTGCCCGCCTACGCCAGTTGCATCGAGGTGCGGCCGGGCGAGCAACGGGCGGAGGACGCGGCGAAGGCGCGCGCCGAGGGCTGGCGGGCGATGAAATTGCGCCTGCACGACTGGACCATCGCGGCGGACGTCGCGCAGGTCGAGGGCGTGCGCCGCGCGCTGGGCGACGATTTCGTCATCCTCGCGGACGCGAACCAGGCGCAGCAACCGGGCACGCCGCAGCCGGAGGAAGGTCCGGTCTGGACATATGAGCGGGCGGTCCAAACGGCGCGCGAGCTGCAACGGCTCGGCGTCTACTGGCTGGAGGAGCCGCTCGACCGCTACGATTTCGAGGGTCTCAGGCGGCTCTGCGCGGCGGTGGACATCCTGATCGCGGGCGGCGAGAACAACCGGGGATTGCACGAGTTCCGTACGATGATCGAAGGCGATGTCTACGACATCCTCCAGCCCGAAGCGCTCGTCACGGAGACGATGAGCGGCCTGCGCAAAATCGCCGCGCTGGCGGAGATGCACCACAAGCGCGTCGCGCCGCACCACGGCGGTGGCGGCGTCGGGATCGCCGCGCATCTGCATCTCGCCTGCGCCATCCCGAACGGCAGCTACTTCGAACTGCTGCACGAGCCGCCCGGCATGTCCGCCGACGACTTCCAGTGGTACCTGCGCGAGCCGATCCGCGTGGACGCCGACGGCAACGTCGCCGCCCCCACCGGCCCCGGCCTCGGCGTCGAACCCGACCCGGACAAACTCGCCCGCTACCGCGTTTGATGAAGACGATGGGCGCAGGGGACGCGGGGAGCGCGGAGAGCACAGAGAGGAAGAAGAAATAGTTTTTTCATTTCCCCTCTGTGCTCTCCGCATCCTCTGTGTCCTCTGTGTTAAGTTTGGAGGATGCGATGACGACGGGGGGCATGCGGGGACGGGTGTGGGCGGCGATTGAGGGGCGGCGGGATGAGATGGTGGAGACGGTCGCGGCGTTGGTGCGGCGGCCGAGTCTGCTCGGGCAGGAGGCGGCGGCGCAGGCGTATGTCGCGGAGCATGTGCGCGGCTCCGGGATGGACGCGGATGTCTGGGATCTCGATGATTCCATGAAGCGTCTGCCGAATGCGGGCGAGAGCGGCGTGCCGTTCGCGGGGCGGCCCAACGTCGCGGGGATCGCGCGCGGCGCGGGCGGTGGCCGGTCGCTGATTCTCAACGGGCACATTGATGTCGTCAGCCCGGAGCCGGTCTCCGCGTGGACGCACGACCCGTGGGGCGCGGAAATTGCCGGCGACCGGATGTACGGGCGGGGCGCGTTCGACATGAAGAGCGGCGTCGCGATCAACCTCTTCCTCGCGCGCGTGCTGCACGACCTCGGTATCCGACTCGCGGGCGATCTCATCATCCACAGCGTGATCGAGGAGGAATGCACGGGCAATGGCGCGCTCGCCGCCAGCCTCCGCCATCGGGCGGACGCGGCGGTCGTGACGGAGCCGGAATGCGGCTGGTTCACGCGGGCGCACCTCGGCGTGCTGTGGTTCCGGGTGGCGATCGCGGGCAAATCGTGGCACGCGCTCGACGCGTGGCGGGGCGTCAATGCGATCTCCAAGGCGGTGCCGATCATCCGCGCGCTCGAAGCGTTGGGCGAGGAGATGAACAGGAAGGTGCATCCCGCGTTCGCGCACGTCGCACACCCGATCAACCTCAACATCGGCGTGATCCGGGGCGGCGACTGGCCGAGCACGGTGCCCGGCGCGTGCGAACTGCACTGCCGCGTCAGTTTCTTCCCCGGCCAGTCAGTCGCGGAGACGCGGGCCGCCATCGAGGGCGCGATCCACGCCGCGGCGCAAACGGACGGCTGGCTCCGCACGCACCCGCCCGTCGTCGCGTATGACGGCTTCCAGAGCGGCGGCTCGGTCGTCGCGATGGAGGAGCCGTCCGTGCAACTGCTGGCGGAAAATCACCGGCGCGTCTTCGGCACGGAGATGCCGTCCCGCGTGCAGACCTCGATCTGCGACATGCGCTACTACAACTTCGTCGGCGTCCCGGCGGGCTGCTACGGCGCGACGGGCGGCAACGGCCACGCCGCCGACGAGTGGCTGGATCTCACGTCCCTGGTCCCGACGGCCAAAGTGCTCGCGGGGTTCATCCTCGACTGGTGCGGCGTGGCCGAGTGAAAGCGAGAAGCGAAGCCGGGGAGAGTCGCAGAGACGCAAAGAGGCACAAACGACGCAAAGGAAAGAGGGGGATGCATCTGCCAAAATTCCTTTTTCTCTTCTTTGCGCCCTCTGCGCTCTCTGCGTCTCTGCGGTTCCCCCCGGTTCGTCGAAGTCGGAGGCGATGTGATGGAAGTGTTTGGGCGGATCGTGCGGCTACAGGTGCAGGAGTCGAGCCTGAAAGTGGGGGGGCGGCTGCGCCGGTGGTACGATCCCGCGCCGATTCGGGCCGTGTCATCGCTGACGCTCGATGAGAACGGCGTGGTGGGTTGGGCGGCAACCGGCGAAACAATTCTCGATGTGCATAACGCGACGCACCCGGCGACGAAGAACCGGGCGGGGAGCAACGGCATTTCGGTCGGCTTCACGTCGCACTACGGCGCGATGCGGGCGCGGTTCGGCGATCACCTCGCGGACGGCATCGCGGGCGAGAACATCCTCGTCGCGACGGAGCGGCTGTTCACGGAAGATGATTTCGCCTCCGGCATCCAGATCGAAACGACCGGCGGCGCGTTCGTGCGATTGGAAGAGATCATCGTCGCGGAGCCGTGCGTCGAGTTCAGCCGCTACGCGCTCCGCTACCCGCACGACGCACCCGCCGATCCCGCCGTCACCGACGCGCTGAATTTCCTGCGCGAAGGGGTGCGCGGCTTCTACGCCGCCTATCGCGGCGCACCGGCGACGATCGCGGTCGGCGCGCGGGCCTTCCTGCCGTAGCGTCGTCACTTTGATGTGGCCGTATTCGCTTCTTCGTCAAATGCCTTTGCGAGTCGCTGCATGATTTCGTCTCCTCGCCTGGTAAATGCCCAGTAATTCTCCTGCTCGCCGTCCTTGGCAAGAAGTACATAATCGGAGAGATCAACGTTCCACCAATGGATGGGATGCGGATATGTAGAGGTTTCATCTGGTTGAGCAAGATCTATATGCGCTTCTTTCGCGAGTTTCATAAATATAGCTCGCTCGACAGCCTCGCTGTAGAGATTCATGAGAAGCGCTTGGTGATACGACTCGTATCGGCCGTGGCTGTAGTCGAGAGAAAAAGCGTATTTCTTCGCTTCGTAGTATTGCCCACTAGCCATCTCCATCACCTCGTTGCATCTCGTTATCAGGATGTTATAGACGTCGGCCATGTAGCGATCAGACGGTCTGCATTGGGATCCATGATAACCCGATCCGCACGCGCCGACTGAAACACTCGAACTATCGCCTCGATGTCTGGTTCCCGTCGCGTGGCGGGAATCGGGTTAGCCGCCGCCCCGACAAGCACTTCCTCCATCCATGCGTTTATACTCTTGCCGGCGCGTGCGGCCGCTAGCGCGATTTTGCGATGAGTCTCGGGTGTGGTACGGAAGGGAAGCCTGCCCGAGTAAGGCTTCTCCGGTGCTCGTCCTTCCTCCGCGCACCACGTGAGGTAATCGTCGATGGATGTGTGGAACTCCCGCTCGACACCCTCGACTGTTTCACCCTCGAAGACGATCACATCCCGGAGATCCAGCACACGCCCGGCGAGCACTTTTGCCTCTGGATCAACATCGATTTGGGCCGTATAGCCCTTGTATGTCATCAGTGTCATGGCTTCACCCCTGCCTGGTTCAAGAAGTCGCGGACAGCGCGGATCATCTTTCGTGTGCTGACACGCTTCGGATGCGGAACGTGTACATGTAAATGCTCTCCGTGCAGCGTGATACGAAGCCGTGATCCTGAGCCATCGTCGAGCGTCGCTCCCAGCGCAGTCAGCAGACTCTCGATGTCATCCCAATTCATTTCGACCGGCGTTGGGCTCACGAAGATGCGTTCGAGCGTCTTGCGCTGCTTCGTATTCATTCGTTCATGATACCATGAGATGGCGTCAATGCCCCTTCATTTTGTGCGTAGAATCGTCATCTCCTCCTGCGGCTTTCTGCTATAGTCACGCATATACGGAGCGTCTTCGAACATACGATGATACAAGGAAGATGGGGAGCGGAATGCGCAGCGACTTAATCAAGGGCGGGGACAAGCAGGCGGCGGCGCGGGCGATGTGGCGCGCGGTCGGGCTGACGGACGAGGACTTCAAGAAGCCGTTCATCGGCATTGCCAATACGTGGACGGAGGCGATGCCCTGCAACTACCACCTGCGCGAGTTGGCGGAGTGGGTCAAGGAGGGTGTGCGCGCGGCGGGCGGCGTGCCGATGGAGTTCGGCGTCGTCGCCGTCAACGACGCGATCGGCATGGGCACCCAGGCGATGAAGGCATCGCTCGTCAGCCGCGAGGTGATCGCGGACTCCATCGAACTGGCGGCGGAGGGGTATCAATTCGACGCGATGATCGTCCTCGTCGCCTGCGACAAGACGATCTCCGGCGGCGCGATCGGCCTGCTGCGCACCGGCCTGCCCGGCCTTGTGCTCTACGGCGGTTCCGTCGCGCCCGGCCATTGGGGCGGCAAGGACCTGACCATCGTTGATGTCTTCGAGGCGGTCGGCGCGCACGCGGCGGGCCGGATTGACGACAACGAATTGTACGAGATCGAGTGCCACGCGATCCCCGGCCCCGGCGCGTGCGGCGGCCAGTTCACGGCGAACACGATGTCCCTCGCGCTCGAAACGCTCGGTCTTTCGCCGATGGGGTACAACAGCATCCCCGCCATCATGGACGAGAAGAAAGAGGCGACCAAACAGGCGGGCGCGCTCGTCATGGAGATTCTCAAGGCGGGGCGGACGCCGAAGGATGTGTTGACGCGCCAGTCGTTCCTCAACGCCATCGCCATCGTCGCCGCGACGGGCGGCTCGACGAACGCCGTGCTCCACTTCACGGCGATGGGCGAGGAGGTCGGCATCCCGCTCGTCTTGGAAGACTATCAGACCGTCAGTGAGCGCACGCCGGTGATTGCCACGCTGAAGCCGGGCGGCAAGTATGTCGCGTGGGACCTCTACAAGGCGGGCGGCGGCCCGCTCGTCATCAGGCGGCTGCTGGATGCGGGGCTGGTGGACGGCACGACCCGGACGATGATGGGCACGACCCTCGCCGAGGAAGTGGCGGATGTCAAGGAGACGGCGGGGCAGGAGGTCGTCTCGACGGTGGACGCGCCCTTCAAGCCGCACGGCGGGCTGGTCATCCTCGGCGGCACGCTCGCGCCCGACGGCGCGGTGCTGAAACTCGCCGGGACGGAACTGCACCAGTTCGAGGGGCCGGCGCGCGTCTTCGAGAGCGAGGAAGAGTCCATGCAGGCGGTGCTCGACAAGCGCGTCACGCCGGGCGATGTCGTCATCATCCGCTACGAGGGGCCGAAGGGCGGGCCGGGGATGCGCGAGATGTTGAGCGTCACCGCCGCCATCGTCGGCGAGGGGCTGGGGCCGGACGTGGCGCTTGTCACGGACGGGCGCTTCTCCGGCGGCACGCGCGGCCTGATGATCGGCCATGTCGCGCCCGAAGCGTTCGCGGGCGGTCCCATCGGCCTCGTCGAAGATGGCGACCGCATCCGCATTGACGCGGATACGGGCGTGCTGGATCTGCTCGTCCCGGAGGAAGTGCTGGCCGAGCGGCGCAAGAACTGGCATCCGCCCGCGCCGCGCTACACCCGTGGCGTTTTCGCCCGCTACGCCGCCCTCGTGGATTCCGCCTCCCACGGCGCCATCCTCCAAACCCCGGAAGCCGGCTGATATTCGTTCACGATACTGGCATCCGGACATACCGTAAATTTCCCGATGGTGGCAGGCTTTCCAGCCTGCCACCACCGTCTGTCCAACCGCAGTCGGCGACCTACGTGGGGAATCGGCATCCCGTTCACGTTATGCGTTCGGGTTGTACAGTTCGATGCCGTTCGTCGTCAGCGCGCGATGGATCGCCGTCACCACGCTGTCCCGCGCCTCCATCGCGTCCTGGCGGCGGGGCGGTGTGATCCACCAGCGGGCGCGGAGCGTGACGCCCGCGCTCTCGAAGCCGACGGCGAGCACATCGGGGGCCGGATCGTCCAGCACGCCATCCACGCCCGCAATCGCCTCCCGGCTGACCCGCTTCGCCTTCTCCGCGTCCGCCGCCGCGACGATGTAAAATTCGGCCTCCAGGCGGCGCGTCTCGTAGGCGGTATTGACCGTCACGGACTGGGTGAAGAGTTGCGCGTTCGGGATGACGACGCGGCGGCCGTCGTACGTCTTGATGATCGTCGCGCGCGTCTCGATATTCTCCACCGTCCCCTCGAAATCGCCGACGATGATCTGGTCGCCGATGTCGAACGGCTCCGTGAGCAAGATGAGGATGCCGGCGAGGAAGTTTTGCAGGATGTCGCTGAACGCGAAACCCGTCGCGACGCTCGTGATGCCGAGCAGCCCGACGAAATCCGAGGCGGTGAGCGAGGGGATGACGATGATCAGCGCGATGAATATGCCGATGAGCAGGATGACCCACTGCGCGAGCCGCCCGAGCACCAGCGCGAGGTTCTGGTGCTTCTTGTTGCGCTCGATCGCCGTGCGGATGACCGCGTTGATGCCCCGCGCGATGAAGAAGAAGGTCAGGAAAACGATGACGGCGATGAAGACCTTCGGCAGGATCGCGAAGAAGCCGTTGATGATCTTCCGGATCGTCTCAATCGCCAGCGACGGGTCAACATTCATGGCAAATATCCGTCTCTATTGAACCGCGAAGGCGCGAAGGACGCGAAGGGGGAACAGAGAAAAGGTTCTTCTCTTCTTCCTATTCCTTCGCGCCTTCGCGGTCAAACGTCCTTTCCAGCGTGCGCGAGCAAGGAGCGTTCCAGCACGACGGGGACGGCGAGCGATTTGTAGCCGACGGCATCGAAGAGCACGGTCATCTTGTCGCCCTCATAGCGTATCACCGTGCCCTCGCCCCACTCGGCGTGCGCGACGCGGCTGTTGACGGCGAAGGGCGCGTCGGCGGTCGGCTCCTCGGTGGCGATGCCCGCGTCGCAGTTGTCGCAGAAGCCGCACGGCCCGTCGGTCTCCTCGCCGAAGTAGTTGAGAATATAGGCGCGGCGGCAATCGCGCAGTTCGGCATACCCCTGCACCATGGCGATGCGCGATTGGTCGAATTGATGGCGTTCCTCCTGCAACCGCGCCGCCTCCTCCGCGACCGCGCCGACATCGGCGAGCGGTGCGGGGGTGTCCACCGCGCCATCCGGCAGCGTCTCGACCGCGCCGACCTCTTCGAGGCGGCCGAGCGCGGCGGTCAGTTTCGATTGCGAGAGGCCGGTCTCCGCGCGCACCGCGGTCGGATCAACCGGGCCGTCGTGCGCGGCGACGGCCTCCGCGACCTGGGCGATCTGGTCGGCGTCCACTTGGCCACCGCCCGCGAAGAAGCGGCGCAGGCCGAGGTCCTCCGGGCGATAGAAGAGGATCGCTGTCGCGCGCGCGCCGTCCCGCCCGGCGCGCCCGATCTCCTGATAATAGGCGTCCACCGAGTCGCTGATGTCGGCGTGGAAGACGAAGCGGACATTCGGCTTGTCAATGCCCATGCCGAACGCGGTCGTCGCGACGATCACCGCGATCTCGTCCGCCATGAAGGCGGCCTGCGCCTCCTCGCGCTCGGCGGTCCTCATCCCGGCGTGGTAGGCGGCGGCGCGGACGCCCTGCTCGCGCAGGGCTTCGACGATCTCCTCCGCGCGCTTCTTCGTCGCGGCGTAGACGATGCCGGGCTTCTCCGCCGCGACGACGCGCTCGATCAGGGCGCGATCCTTCGCCTCCTCGTCGTCGTACCGCTCGACGCCGAGCCAGATATTCGGGCGGTCGAATCCCCGCACGACGACGCGTGGGTCGCGCATGCCGAGCCGCTCGACGATCTCCGCGCGCACGGGCGGCGCGGCGGTCGCGGTCAGTGCGAGCACCGTCGGGTGGCCGAGCGCCTCGATCACGCCGCCGAGTTTCAGGTAATCGGGGCGGAAGTCGTGCCCCCACTCGCTCACGCAATGCGCCTCGTCCACGACGATCAGCGCGGGGCGCGCCGCCGCGAGATGGTCCAGGACGTCCGCATTGCCGAACTGCTCCGGCGCGAGGAAGAGGAAGTGCACATCGTTCGTTTCCACCCCTTCCAGCGCCTCCCGCCGCTCGGTCGCGCTAATTTTCGAATTGAGCAGCGCCGCGTTTCCCGCGCCATTCTCCTCAATCGCCTCGACCTGATCGCGCTGGAGGGCGATGAGTGGGGAGACGATGATGGTTGGGCCGGGGAGGAGGAGCGAGGCGATCTGAGAGATCGCCGATTTGCCGGAGCCGGTCGGCAGCACCGCCAGCGTGTCGTGCCCGTCGAGGACGGCGCGCATCGCCGCTTCCTGGCCGGGCCGGAGCGCGTCGTAGCCGAATTCGTCCCGCGCGATGCGGCGGACCCGCGTCGCGTTCGTATCCTGTCTGGCCATGCGCTTATGTCTCATTTCCAATAACGACGAAGAGTGAACCGCCAAGGACGCCAAGGACGCCAAGAGAGAAAGCGTATTAGGACGTACGCGGTTGGGGTGATTTCCTCGGTGGTGGCGGGTTGAAGCCCGCCACCACCCGATTCCTCTCGCGACCCGCGTACCCCTTCATCATGTGAACGTAATCCGCCCATTTCTTTGTATGCTTGGCGTCCTTGGCGTCTTGGCGGTTCGATCCCTCTCCACGTTACGCCGCCGTCCGCGCGTGTGCCGAGGCTTCGCTTTTCCTGCCGGAGCGGAACCGGCGCAGGGCGACCGCCCCCGCCACGGTGCCGACCAGTGCGGCGCGGCGGGCGACGGGGTGGAAATCAATCCAGTCGGCCAGGCTGAAGGGCATGGATTGCTTGTCGAAGTCGCCCTGGACATGGCTGTATCCCTCGACCGGCGTGAAGAGGTTGTTCGGCGCGTCGGCGGATTTCGGCTCGTCCGTTTGCTGCGCCGGGATCGCGATGGGCCGCATCAGCCGGTCGAGCAGGCGCGGCGAGAGGCGCTGCATGGCGACGATCATCTTGCCCGCGCCGCCGGCGACGATGTCCCGCACCGGATGCTCCGCCGCGTAGAGGATGGCGTCCGCGACGATGTTCGGCTGGTAGATCGGCGGCACGCCCATCGGCTTGACGCCCATCTTCGTGCGCGCCTTGTTGAAGAAGGTCGTGTTGATCGAGGCGGGGAGGATGTTCGTCACGCTGACCGGTGCGCCCTGGTCGCGCAGTTCGAGGCGGAGCGATTCGAGCAGGCCCGCCGCGCCGTGCTTCGCGGCGCAGTACGCGCTCAGCATCGGTACCGAGCGCGCCGCGAGCACGGACGAGACGCCGATGAACGCGCCACCATCCCGCTTCAGGTGCGGCAGCGCGGCCATCGCGCCGTATGCCATGCCCGTGAGGTCGGTGTCAATGACGCGCTTGAACTCCTCCGGCTTCAGTGCGTCGAACATCCCGTAGAGCGCGACACCGGCGACGTGCGCCCACGTGTCAATCCGCCCGTACCGCGCGACGGTGCGATCGGCGACCGCCTCGACCTGCTCGAACGCCGTCACATCGGCGGGAAGGGCGGTCGCCTCGCCGCCATCGCGCGTGATTTCCTCGACCAGCGATTCCAGCCCCTCATCCGTCCGTGCCGCGACGACGACCTTCGCGCCGCGCGCCGCGAAGCGCTTCGCCGTCTCGCGCCCGATGCCGCTGGACGCGCCGAACACGACGACAACCTGCTCATTGAGCGCCTTCAGTTTCAGATGTTGCATGGTCCTGCCTTCTTCCCGCTATGACCCGATCGGCGCCGGTTGGCGCGGAACCCGAAGCGGAAATGTGCAACCCCGGTGCCAGTGACGGCGGGGTTGTTGCGCGATGCGGGGGAGGGAGTATCCCGGCGCTAGCGGTGGGAGCTCATATCGCCATCTGCCCCATCTGGCGGCAGGTCTCCTCGCAGCGGCGGCACGCCTGCGCGCAGGTCTGGCAGGCCGCCACCTCGCGCTGTTTCTCGCACTCCGCCGCGCAGGCCGCGCAGACGTCCGCGCAGACCGCGCAGATGTTGCCGTGGTAATGCGAGCCGCGCGCCATGAAGCGGACGCACTGCGTGCAGGTGTCCGAGCAATCGCGGCAGAGGCGGATGCACTCGGTCATCGTCCCCACCTGCTCGCTCGTCAGGCAACTGTCAATGCACCGCTCGCAGGCGACGAGGCATGCCTGGCAGTTGGCGATGCACTGCTCCATCAACTGCATGTGGTCGTTGTAGGTCAGGGATGATTGGCTCATGGGAAACCCCTCACTTGGCTGATGCGATGCTCCATTGTCGCGTTGGTCGCGCCGCATAGCCGAGCATCGCACGAAGGACGCCACGGCACCGCGAAACCGCTTGAAAAGAGGGGATTGAACCGCGAAGGCGCGAAGGGCGCAAAGGAAGAGGGGCCGAAAGAAAGCCCGATTTCTCTTTCCTTCTTCGCGTCCTTCGCGCCTTCGCGGTTCCGTTTTTCTTTCAGCGGGGTCCCACCGTCGCGGGGAGCCGCAGCAGGGCGGCGCGCAGATCGGCGAGGATCCACGCGGCGTCGAGGTCGGTGACGACATCCACCGTCCGACCGGGGCGGTCGAAATCGTGCGCGCCCGCGACATCGAGCGTCGGCGTCGCGGTCGGCGTCACGGTGACGGCGGCGGGGGCGATGACGGCGGCGACATTGGCGACATCCCAGAGAATTTTGCGCCGTTGCGGGCCGTGGCCCAGCGCCTCGCGCCGCTCCCGCCAGGCGGCGGAAATATCGGCGAGGTAGGTCGCGACGGGGCGACCCATGGCGCGCAATTCCGCCACGTACGGGCCGTACTCGACGACCAGTTTCGCCACGCCGGGCCAGCCGGGCAGTTGCAGGAGCGACACGGGTTGCGCGAAGAGGACGCGCCACGCCGCGATGTCCGCCCGCCCGTTCAGCTCGCCGAGCCGCCAGCGCGTGTACGTCGGCGCGTCCGCGAAGCCGCCGAGCCAGACGACGCGCAGATTTTCTCGCACCTCCGGCGCGAGGAGCAGCAGCGAGGCGACATCCGTGATCGGCCCCGTCGCGATGATCGTCAGCGGCCCCCGGCGCGCTTCGGCGATCAGGAAATCCAGCCCCGCGCTCGGCACGGGCGTTTCGCGCGTCTCCATCGGACGGGCCGCGCCGCGCAGACAGGGCACGTCCGCGCCCCTGCCGCAGAGCGCGACGACGCGCTCCGCCTCCTCCTGGTATCGCTCCACGGAACCCGTGCCGTGGATCAGCGTGTTCTGCACAGAGATTACGCCGCGCACATCGAGCGCGGGCGAGCCGAGCGCGTAGGCAATCGCGAACTGGTCATCAATCTCATTCGCCGTGTCGCAATCGAGGATCACACGGAGCGGTGCGCTGGCCATTGTTCGGTGCTCCCTTAACCTAACCCCCGGCCCCTTCCCCAAACGGAAGGGGTGACACGTTGCAACAACGAGGGGGTTAGCGGGACCCCCCCGGCGCCAAGAGGCTCGCTCCCCATACCAGGGGGGGAGGGGGCGGGGGTTTGGTCCC
>JAICIL010000066.1 GCA_025924435.1 Chloroflexia bacterium
CCGTTTCGCATCGGCGATACCTTCGAGGGCGATTTCGCGTTCACGGCGGAGAATATCACGCGGACCGCGACGCTGCTCGGGGACATGAACCCCGTGCATCACACCGCCTCGCCCGCGTACGGGACGGTGATCGCCTGCGGCGCGCACATCGCGGGGCTGATGATGAGCCTCGGCGCGGCGCGGATCACCGAGCGCTCGCCGTCGCTCGGCAGGACGTGGAACTTCCGCTTCCGCGCGCCCGTGCTCGCCGGGGATCGCATGCACGTCGTCATCCGCATCACGGCGATCGAGCCGCACCGGCGCGGGCCGATGATCTCGTTCGCGGGCGAGGGCACGGTGGAACGCAACGGCGAGCGCATCGCCGTCGCCACGACGGACGGGACGGCGATTCTCCTCGAAAGCCATGAAGCGCCGCACTGATCGCCTCCTCCTGCGCGAGTTCGTCGCGGCGGATTGGCGGGCCGTCCGCGCGTACCAGTCGGACCCGCGCTATCTGCGCTTCTACGAGTGGGAGGAGCGCAGCGAGGCGGACGTGCGCGCCTTCGTCGCGATGTTCATCGGCTACCGGCGGGAGAGGCCGCGCCAGAAGTTCCAACTCGCCATCGTCCTGCCGGAGAGCGGCGAACTGATCGGCAACTGCGGCATCCGCGTCCGCGACCCGGCGGCGCGGGAGGCGGACATCGGCTACGAACTCGATCCCCGCTACTGGGGCCGCGGCTACGCGACGGAGGCCGCGCGGGCGATGCTCGCGCACGGTTTCGGCCCGCTCGGCCTGCATCGCATCACCGCCGAGTGCCTCGCGGAGAACAGCGCCTCCGCGCATGTGCTGGAGAAGATCGGCATGCGCCGCGAGGGGCATCTGCGCGAGCACGTCTGGATGAAAGGCCGCCGGTGGGACACGCTGCTCTACGCGATCCTTGCCCATGAATGGCGGGATACAGCCCGGCGCCCGACCCTCAGTCCTCACCCCCCGGCCCTGCTCCGCTAACCGGCGGCCCGTAGTAGCGGCGCATCCAGCGGCAGAGACCATCGAGACCGGGCAGCAGCACGCGCTCGGTGATGTTCGCCTGGTCGAGTTTGTCGCGCACCTCGCGCTTCAGGGCGGCGGGGATGATGATGCGGCGATACACCGCGGGGCGGTCGGCGAGCCAGTGATCCAGCCGCGCCGACGGGCTGGACATCAGCGAGAAGAGCGCCGCCTGGTTGACGATCCGGTCGTCGAGTGAGGGCGGCTCGAAGAAGATAACGAATGGCTCCGGGGCGAGCCGGTCGAACGCTTCGAGCGAATTCGCCTCCCGCATCAGCATCTCCGATGTGAAGACGTCCGCATCTTCCTCCCGCAGGATCGCTTGCAGACCGTCCGGGACGCCGGTATTTGTTCGCACATAGTCCACAATCCAGACGATCGCGTCCGCCGCGATCTCCGCGTCCCGCTCGATCGTCGTGGCGAAGTGCAACGCGACATACGGCGAGAAGGTCCAATCGAGCATGCGCGTCGGCAGGCCGTGATGCTGGGCAAGCGCGAGCCAGTGCCACGGCGTCGCGTCCGGCAGTTGCGTGCGCCGCGCGTACTTGGTGAAGTTGCGCAGCAGGTGCGCTTCCAGTCTGTCGTAGACACCGCCGAGGCGCATCAGGCTCGTCGTCAGATCGTACTTGCGATCCGGCATGCCGCGATAGGCGAACCGAGAGCGGAATCGCCTTAATCCTTCGTCCCACGCGCCCGCGAAGAGTCGGTCGTTCAGTTCCGCCCAATCCCCGACGACCGTGTCATTCGCCGTCGGTTCGGCGGGGCCGGTTCCGCTGCGATGATCGCGTATGCGTGCCCTCTCGTTCCCATTTGGCATCGGCAACCTTTACCCTCCGAACGCCGTGCTCCATGGGCGATGCGGCACGTTTGATGCCAGAGCGGGGACCCTCGCGGTCGTTTGTTCACAAGAGGATACGCGGGGGCAAACGTGGGGGACGTGAAGGAGCGGGGTCGGTGGCGAGGTTCTTATCCCCGCGCCACGCTCGCCGCCGGGGAATGGTCGAGCAAGTCGGCAACGAGCGCGACCAACGCCGCGATGTCGAAGGGTTTCTCCATCGCCCCATCGCCCCACGCCGCGACCGCCGCCGCATGCTCGCGGAGCGCGGCGACATCGGCGGAGCAGATGATGACGGGGATGCGTGCGGTCGCGTCCTCCGCGCGGAGGCAGTCGTAGACCGTCCAGCCGGTGTCCTGCTGCTCCATCCAGAGGTCGAGGATGACGAGATCGGGCTGGTCGCGCGCGATTGCCGCGCACGCGCCTGCGCCTGCCGGGATGGCGAGCGTGCGATAGCCCTCCTCGTCGAACAGGTCGTCGAGCAGGGCGACGATATGCGGATCATCGTCCACGAGAGCAATAACACGCGGTGCCATGCTCGGCCCCCTGGGGTTCCATCCAGCATCAAACGATGATTCATGCTATCGGCGCACCCGCACTATATCAGGTATAGGCGCATTACGCCAGCGCAAATTCCTCGCATTGATGGCACGGAATCGGGGCCTTGCTCCCTTCCCACGCCGAGGTGCGGGAGGGGCCGGGGTCAGGCCTTCCCCCGCTCCCCGTTGCGGTCATCGGGGTTCTCGATGGCGTCCCAGGCGCCCTCGACGGTATTGCTGATCAGATTGCCGCCCGCATCCACGCGCCGCTCGCGATCGTTGACGCTCGGTGGACGCTCCATCCGATCAACCTCCTCGGCGTCGGCGAAGGAGTTCACGCCCTGCTCGCGCACGACGATCTCCTCGACTCGCTCCTCCGCGCTCATCGGCTCATTGGGGAGTTCCCGCTCCTGCGTGCCGACGCGGTCCCGCACATCCCGCTGGCGGCGCTGCCGCTCCTCGTCCGGTTCGGCCGGGTCCTCGTGGTCGAAGCCGTAGCCGACGCCGACGGGGGGATTGCCACTGGTCATGCTCATCTGCTCGCTCCTTTTCGTCGTCGCGGCCGCGGCGGCCGCTCGCTCTCCTTCGGCAATATCGGTGCCAGACGCGCGAAAGGCGGGACGCCCGGAGGCATCCCGCCCGCAGCATGTGCGACGAGGGTGCGTTAGCGGTTCCGCATCCGGTCTTCGCCGTCGCGCAGTTTATCCTTCGCGCGGTCAATGATCCCTTCGTCGGTGCCCCGGTCCGTCTCGTAGCGGTCGCCCGCCATGCCCGTCCGGTCGTAGGCCGTGTCCGTTGTGCCGCCCGTGCGCGCGGTCATCCCCGGTTCCTCGGAGTGCTGCCGGTCCACGAGATTCCCTCGCGCGTCGTACTCGCGCTGGTCGGTGACCGTCTTGCCGGTCCCCCGCCCCGCCATGCCGCGCTCGTTCTCGACGTGGACGCGCGGGTTGTTCGGGTCCTCGACGTGCACGTCCTCGCGGCGCACCGTGTCCGTCACCCGCTCGGTGTCCCGCTTCACCTCCTTGCGGACGTTCACCTCGCCCGTCACCCTCGCCTCTTTCTGCGTGACGACTTCCTGCTCCTTGAGCGGGATCTCGATGTCCCGGTCGCGCATGCTCAGGTCCGCTTCCGTGGCGGGGCGGTTGACGGCGCGCTCGGTCACGTAGACTTCCTCGCGCTCCACCGGCACATCAATGGACTGCTCTTCCTCGTGCACGTCCTTGACGATCCGGGCGCGGCCCGCCTCGTTCTCGCGGACACCCGCCTTCAACTGCTCCTCGACGACCGGCACGCTGACGTTCTCGCCATCCGTCACCTCGCGGCCCACCTCGCGATCGGTGGCGTATCCCGTCCGGTCGGTCGCGTAGTCGGCGCGATCCGTCGTGCGGTCCATCATGCCGCCGGTGTCCCGCGTGCCATACCAGGCGTCGCCGGTGGTGGGCAGTTCGTCGCGGCCCATCTGCTCGGCTTCGTGCTTCGTGAGGTTCAGATAGACGTTATTGCCCTCCGCCCGCATGATCGTGCTGGTCGGCAGGTAGAGGTCCTTGATGAACAGCCAGCCCTTCTGGACGAGGAGGTAGTTCTGGCCGACATCCGCGACCGTGCCGATCTTTTCGTTGTCCGAGCCGTAGACGTCCGCGCCCGCCACGAGGCGATCCGTGTAATCATAATTCCCCGTGTTCGTCTGGTCGTAGTCGCTGCGTCCCATCGTCATTGGCTTTCTCCTCCTACGCCCGAGTTCCGTCGCGCCCCAGGCATGTCACTTGTTGGTATCACAGCCGATACCGTCACGCATTGCCCTTCGGCAACAATCGTGCCATCATGAAGTGCAGTCAATAATGGACTCTAGCAATTGTATGAGTGAGTTTCACTGCGCATCTCGGTACCGAATGGAAAGACAAAACACACAGGATTATCCGTATGATGTGCATGCCACCTATCGCAAAGTAAATGGAATGCCTGCCTGGCATCCCATCGTCGGATAGTGGGTCAGTTTGAAATCTGAGGGCGCGGATTTGACGTTGCAGGCGCAGGTGCTCAGCCCCGATTCCGCAGTTGAGTAATCCACCAAATCCAGCAGAAGCCTCCCCAGTAGGAAGCGCCGACAGCAACAGCAGCGGCATCCTGGTGTCGTATCTTGCACACAATGATGCTCCCGCTACCACAAAGGACTAATGCGAGACCGAGGACGAAGGACATCGCTCGAGTGACAGGACCCAGGGTGTATGCATTGTCGCCATCCGGGGAATCCTAGCCCCCCAACCCCCTTCCCTCCGAGGGAAGGGGGAGCGAGCCTCCGGGAGAGCGGGACGGGTGGGATAGGGCAGGGCACTGCGGAGCGTCACCCCTTGCCTGGGAGGGAAGCGGATGCCCTCTGGACAGGACCCTTCCCTATGGACAGTCGCGCTCTGCCTGCCCTATACTGGGGACATGACGATCAAGAGACTGGACCACGTCAGCGTGGTCGTGGACGACCTTGCAGCCGCTATCGCTTTCTTTTCCGAGCTCGGTTTGGAGCCGGAGGGTGAGGCGGCGGTCGAGGGAGAGTGGGTGGACCGCGTCAACGGGCTCGAACGTGTCCAAGTCGACATCGTGATGATGCGGACCCCCGATGGGCACGGGCGGCTTGAGCTGACGCAGTTTCGCAATCCAAAACTGGTCGCGATCGAACCGGCGATCGCACCGCCGAACACGCTGGGCCTGCGGAGCGTCATGTTTGCAGTCGAAAGCGTCGACGACACGGTCGCTCGCATGCGCGCCCACGGTGCCGAACTCGTCGGCGAGGTGGCCCAATACGAGAACGTGTACCGGCTCTGCTACATGTGGGGGCCAGGGGGCATCATCGTCGCGCTGGCTGAAGAACTCTTCTGAAGCGTTCGGCACGGCAAAGAGGATCATCGCCCTTATTCCGCCTTCTTCCCCCGCCGCGCCGCCGCATTGCGTACCGATTCTTTGCGCTCTTCCGGCGTCATCGCTGCCATGATCTGTGTTGCCCACTTCACCGCATGGCACAGCGCGCTTCAAACGGACCCACTACCCATCGTTGTGTTGCGATGTCGCATATCGAGGCTAGGCGCGCGTGCCTTCGGCGTGCTGCATCCCTTCCTCGAAGGTCGCTTCGTCGTTCGGATCCACCATCCCATCGCGGCGCCAGTCCCGATTCCGACCACTGCGCGTCTCCGTCTCCGCGCTCGACGCCGGGGGGCGGTTGACGCCCGTCTCCATGTTGCCGCGGATGCCGCTCTCGCCCAGGCCGTGCTGCGTATTGTCGAAGGTATCGGCCGTGGCGGTCAGATCGCCGGCGCGCGCCGTACCGCCCGTCGTCGAGTCATCCGACGCACCGGGCAGAGTGTTCCCTTCGAGAGCCGTTCGGTCGTCACTGGCCCGCGCGACCATATCGTCGCTGCCCCGACCGGCGCCGCCATACATCGGGCTGGCGACCTTCGGATCAATGCCGTAATCCGGGTCGGGGATGTCGCGTTCCGCCGACTGCGCGCCGATGCGGCCGGTATCGAGGCCGGTATTCGGGCGGGGCGTGCCCTGCTCCGCGTCCGTGCCCGCCGCCGCCGTATGCCGATCCACTCCGGCGTTCCTTCGCCCGGTATCGCCGTGTCTCTCGCTCATCGCAAGCCTCCGCTGCGTTTGTGCCGATTCGCCCGCGTCAGGACGGGTAACCCGACCGTGGCGCTTGCGGGAGATCGGTTGCAGCATTGGTGCCATCGGCGTCGTGCACGCGATCGGCGAGATTGCCCGCGTCTATCTCGACGCGCTCCTTGCGCACGACGGTCTGGACCGTCTGCATCGTCGGGATGACGCGCTTGGTGATGCGCAGTTCCTCCGCGAGGATCCGCCGCATGACGACGACGGCCTCCTCGACAACGACGGGGATGACGTAGGTGTCGCCCTCCTCGCGCGGCATCACCTCCTCGCCCGCCGCCAGTTCCCGGCCGACCGCGACGCGCTCGACGAAGAGTTCTTCCCGCTGGGTCTCCTGCGTGAGCGTCTGCGGGATCTCCTCGGCCACGGTGCGGACGACAATCGAACCGGCATCCCGCCACTCGGGGCGGGCCTCGACCCGCTCCTCGATCACCGGCACGGTCACTTCCTCCTGGCCAGCGTCCAGGACGTGCGTGCCGGCCTCGTGCGTCGCGTCGAGCGGCATCGTCGTGTCCGCGTCCATCGGCTCGCGCGGCATGGGCGGGATGACCGTCGCGCCGGGATCGTCCGGCATGGCGATGGCGGCCGGTTCCTGCCGGGATACGGGGGGGAGATAGGTGACGTCGTCATCCTCGCCGCGCACCTGCCCGCCGTGCGTGGGATGGATGGGCGGCGGCTCGGGCGTCACGAGCGGCGGGTCACTGACATACGGATTAACGTGCGACGGGTCGTTCTGTGCGGGAGCGGCGAGCCGGGTGGCGAGATCGTCCTCCGGCAGTTGAGGCTGCGGGATCATCTGCGGCTGCGGCGCCGGTGCGGGGGCGGGCGGGGGCGGCGGTTGCGTGCGGATCACCGCCTGGCCGTTCTCGACCGCGAACATCGAGAGGGCGACGAGCGTCGTGCCGTCCCCGTGCCACGCGACGCGCACCGCGCCCTCGTAGCCGGGCGCGGCGGGGATAATCTCGGTGATCGTGCCGGTCCATCCGTTGTCCGAACTGACGTGCATCCCCTGGTGGAGATCGGGCTGCCCATACCCCGCCGACGGTGCTCCATAACTCATGGCTTCGCTCCTCCGTATCAGTCGGAACAGTGTATCCCGTAGATAGCATACACAGTACCAGAAGAATGGCTGCGCCCGCGAGACGGCGCATCGGTCCTGCGCATCCTCATCTATTGTCTAATAGGACGCAAGGGGATCATAGCATCGCCGCGACGGTGGGGCGCGGCCAAACGGCGACGAAAAAAGCGCCCGCGCGAATGGTGCGGGCGCTCTGCGTTTCCGACAACGCGGCAATCAGGCGCGGATGTTGTCCACGATGCCCACGACACCGGGCAGCGTGCCGACGCGGGTGACGATCGCCGCGCGGGCGACGGCGTCCGCCGTGCCGGTCAGCGTCACGAGGCCGCCCCGCACCCGCGCGCGGACGTCCGCACCCTCCGGCCCGAGCGCCTCGCGCACCGCCTCGCCAATCTCCGCATCGCTCCGCCGCGCCGCCGCGATGCCGACATCAACGACGACGGGCAACCGCTTCGCAATCGCGCGGAGCGCCTGATATTGCCAGATGTTGGAGACGGTGCCGGTCAGCACCAAGCCCTGCTCGCCCGGGGCGAACGCGAGCGCCGCCCCGACGAGGCGCGGGTCGTCGAGCAGCGTGGCGAGCGCCGGATCAATTGCCGTAGTCGGTGCAGCCGCAGTCGTCATCCCTGTTCCCATCCTTCGCTTCATTCGTTTCCCTAACGCTATGTTATCACAATATGCGCATGCGCGCAACCTCGCTTCGCCACGTGCTTAACGGGGATGTCGGCACCGCCGTGACGGTTCCCTATCACCCCCATAGCGCGCCTCTCGCCGGTGCAACGGGCAAGGCACGCTCGCGCTTCCTGTTGGCGGCTGCCCGCTGCCCGCTCCCGAAGTTTGCATAATGTTGCACGTATGCATCGTACGGACTATGATGCGCCGGAAGATGGCTGGGCTGGTGTACGGGGGAGTGGGGCATGCGCCGGATGTGGCGAGCGAGTCTAGCGGGCGTTGTGCTGCTGATCTGCGGCCTCATCGTGCCCTTCTGCACCGTCGCGCACGCGGCGACAGACGATCTCGAAGCGCAGCGGAGCGCCGCGCTCGCCCGCATCAACCAGTGGCGGGCGGCGATCGGCGTCGCACCGCTCGCCCGCCATCCCGCGCTCGACCAATCGGCGCAGGCGCACGCGCTCTATTACAAACTGAATGGCGGCGGCGGCGGCATCCACGACGAGAAACCGGGCCTGCCGGGATTCACCGGCGCGGATTTCGCCGACCGCGCGCAGGCGGCGGGCTACCCGAGCCGCAACGTCAACGAGAACATGGGCCTCACCGGCAACCAACTCGCCTCGCTGGACTGGTACATCGGCACGATCAACCACCGCCTGACGCTCCTCGACCCGCGCTACGCCCATATCGGCTTCGGCGTCGTGAACGACACCGTCAAGGTGGACGTGATTGATCTCGGCACGCCCGATTGGAGCGCGACCGCCACCCCCGTCTGGGAGCAATGGCCGCCGGATGGCGCGGCGGGGATCGGGACATCATTCGACGGCGAATCGCCCAACGCCTTCGCGAGCGCCTCCTACCCGATCGGCACGCCGATCACGCTCAAGTACAACGGCGCCGGGAACGTCGCCTTCGCGAGCGCGACAATCACCGCGGGCGGGCAGACGGTCACCTCCTTCGCCTCCGTGGGTACCGGCTGGATCACCCACAATACGGACCTGATCGCCACCACCGCGCCGATGCAGCCCGGCACGGATTACACCGTGACCGTCACCGGCACGGCGAGCGGCCAACCGTTCACGCGCACATGGGGATTCCGCACGAAGGGGCCGGGCGATTCCGCGAATGTCATGCCCGGCGCCGCGCCGCCGAAACCCGCCACCGCCGCGATTCCGCCCGCCCCCGCCGCCACTCCGACCGCGGCACCGGCACCCACCGCGACGCCGACCGCGACCGCCGCGCCCTCCCCGACGGCCGCCGTGGCGGCGAGCAAAAGCGCCCCGCCGCACACGCTGCCGGTCTTCCCCGCCGCGCCCGCGCCGCCCGCCGCCGGGTATCACCTGCCGAACGGGGTCAACGCGGCGCCCGGCGTGATCGGCACGGCGTGGAGCGGTGGGGATGGCGCGGTCGCGGCGGGAAAGGTCAACCGCTCGTGGCTCTACGGGCCGGAGGCCGTGACGACGCGCATGGAGCCGTATGCGGAATCGCCCGGCGGCATGCGGACGGTCTTCTACTTCGACAAGGCGCGGATGGAACTGACGACGCCGACGAGCGGCGTCTCGAACGGTTTGCTCGTCACGGAGATGGTCAGCGGCGGCGTGCAGGTCGGCAACCGCGCGTTCCAGTCGTACCGCCCGGCGGCGATCCCCGTCGCGGGGGACGCGCTGAACAACGAGACCTGCCCGACGTACGCGACCCTCTGGGGCGTCGCGTCGTTCGGCGACGTGGCGAAGGAGCGGCGCGCCGCGAAGAGCGTCGGCGCGCCGGTGACCGCGACGATTGACAACGGCGGCCATGTCGGGGACGACCCGGCGCAGGCGGGCTATGCCACCGTCGCGCAGTACGACACGAACCTCGGCCACAACATCCCCGATGTCTTCTGGAACTGGATGCAGACGCTCCCGTCGGACTGGCAGACGCTGCTCGGGCTGCCGATCACCGAGCCGTACTGGACGCAGACGCGCGTCGGCGGTACGCTGCATTCCGTGCTGATGCAGGCGTTCGAGCGGCGCGTGCTCACCTACACGCCCGACAACGCGCCCGCCTGGCAGGTGGAGATGGGCAATGTCGGCTTGCACTTCATCCTCTGGCACGACAGCCTCGCCTGATAACGCGCCATACCAGCATGGATAGATACGAGCCAACGCTTCGTACGCTTCGGCTATACTTCGTAGTGAAGGATAATGGAGGCTCCTATGACGATTACGAAGTACGAACCGTTGAGCGAAGATCGGCGGGCTGCATTGCGTCATGAACCCGGCGTCATCTATCGTCGCCGCACAACGGAGAAACCTGAGCGATTCGTACCGGAAATTCATGTGACCGGATATATTGACACGCTCGAATTGCTCGGTCGCCGCGATGACGACGAAGATAGTGAAGAGCAGCACACCACGCATGAGAGCGAAGAGACCGAGGAACGGCGTACAGTACATGACGGCGAATGACTGCTTCATCGCGGATTCCTGATATTTACCTCGATTCGAGCGTGCTTGTAGACGCGATGTTTGCGGGGCTTCCGCATTTCGCCCCGTCGGATGCATTCTGTCTTCGCCTGGCGAACGACGGAAGCAATATCTATTTTTCACAATTACTCTATCTGGAAGTTGGCGAGGCGATTCGGAGGCTGGCAACGAAACAGCAATTGCCCGCGAATCTCCGGCGGCAGTATAATTTGGGAGATTGGGCGACGAATGCGAGTGTACGAGCGCGGTGGATGTCGTTTGGGCTTCGCCAGATGGAGAGATTGCTCGGTATCTTCTCCGGGACGTACGAGATCCCGTACCAACGTACGATCTGGCTGCGGAGCGTTGACATTATCGGGCACTATGGCTTGCGGGCGAGTGACGCCGTGCATGTGGCAACCGCTTTGCATTCCGGTCTCCGCGTATTCGCGACGAACGACAGCGACTTCCGCCGTGTGGATGAGCTGGACGTGATGATTGTTCGTCAGGAATCGGACGGAAGTATGGCAAGGAGCGAATGATGACCGGCACAGCCCCACAGCGGGTGAATATCTCGTCCGGGACGCCGTGGGAGGAGCGCGTCGGATACTCGCGCGCGGTGCGGATCGGCGATCTCGTCTACACCTCCGGCACGACGGCGATGAAGGAGGGCGCGCTCGTCGGCATCAACGACCCGTACGCCCAGACGGTGCAAATCCTCGCCAATATCGGCTGGGCGCTCGGCGAGGTGGGCGCGACGATGCGGGATGTCGTGCGCTATCGCGTCTACCTCGTGGATATCCACGACTGGACGGAAGTGGCGCGGGCGCTGAAGGAGACCTTCGGCGCGGTGCGGCCGTGCAGCACGCTCCTCGCCGTCGCCGCGCTCATTGACCCGGCGATGCGCGTCGAGATCGAAGTGGACGCGGTGGCGCCGCCCGCATGAGCGTCCCCCCGACCCGACCGGACCTCCTGCCCCGCCGCCTGCGCGACACGAATGCGCTGGAGAACCGCCTGCGCCGGATTCGCTGGCTCTTCTTCGATGTCGGCTCCGTGCTCATGGACGAGACGCTCGGCGACGAGCAGACGCGCAAGCAGATCGTCCGGCTGCTCGCCCTGCGCGGCCATCGCGTGCCGCTCGCCGCCGTGCGCAGCGCGTGGGATGCGGCCATCGCGACGTATGACCGGCATATCGTGCGCGGCGCCCTCACCCGGCTCGTGGACGAGCAGACTGCGAACGCCGTGCAGCAGGAGTTGCGCAATCTCTCCCGCCCCACGCCGCCCTACGCGGAGACGAAGCCGACGATGGAGACATTCGCCAAGCGGTTCGGCACGGCGGTGATCGCCAACCAGCCCGCGACGGTCCGCGAGTGGGCGGAGATCGCCGGGTTCGGCGAGGCGGTGCATCTCTGGTGCCTCTCCGGCGAACTCGGCTTCGGCAAACCCGACCCGCGCATCTTCCAGTACGCCCTCGACCGCGCCGCCTGCGACCCGAAGGAGGCGGCGATGGTCGGCGACCGGCTCGACTACGACATCGCGCCCGCGAAACGACTCGGCATCCTGACGATCCGCATCCGGCGCGGCCCGCACGCCATCCAGGAGCCGCGCGCCCGCGAGGAGATGCCGGACCTCACCACCGCCACCCTCACCGCCCTCTGCCGCCGCATCTGCCTGCCGCCCGAGACCACCGATACCGGCGGGTTCGATACGGTGCGTGAGACGTCGTAACGCCACTCCACGAATGCGCGGCGGCCCCGGTCATTCCCCCGTCACTCCGGGATCACGCCGAGTTGCCGGAACATGCCGAGTTGGTCCATCATGACCCGCATCTCCGCGATCTGCCCGTTCACGATCCGCGTGAGGTCCATGCCGCTCATTGTGATCCGCTTCCCCGTCGGTGGGATGCCCATCAAGTCGCCCCGATGCGTCCCGTGGAAGGTCCAGCGGCTCACAACCAGGTCGCCCTCCGCGATCATATCCTCGATTGTGCCCTCGATGTCCGGGATAGCGGCGTGCATCATGGCGGTGAAGCCTTTCTGCGCCTCGCGCCCCTGCACCGGTTGCCCGAAGCCGTAGACCGTCACATCAGGGGTGAGCAGTTCGTCAATGCTCGCCGGGTTGCCCGCAACCTCGATTTCCCGGAGCACGCGCGATCGGAGGGCCTTGTTCGCCTCGGTGGACATATCGGCACTTCCTTTCCGTCCCGTTCCCGCAATTGGCCGTGCGACGTACTCTTCAATTGACGCAGCGGGCGACCCACCGGATGCAGACATCGGCGCCGCCGCATATGCGGTATCGGTCAGGTGTGGTTATGTATCTGGAGCGTTCCGGGGATTGAGCGCGCAAAACCGGCCCGGTTGGCATCCAAGAGTTGGATCCGTGGGCAAAACAAACCCGGCGTCGCGGAGCAGCGCGGCGACGCGGCAGAGCGGGAAACCGACAACGGTCGTGTAGCACCCCTCGACCGCGGCGACGAGCGCGCCGCCCGCACCCTGCACGGCGTAGGAACCCGCCTTGTCGAAGGGTTCGCCCGTTGAAAGATACGCGCCGATGGCGACCTCGGTGTACGGATGCATCGTCACCGTCGCGGTCTCGACGAGGGCGGTCTCCGTGCCGTCCGGGGCGATCAGCGCGACGCCCGTCGGCACGCGATGCGCCCGGCCGCGCAGGAGCCGCAGCATCCGCGCCGCGTCCGCCGTGTCCGCCGGCTTGCCGAGGATCAGATCGTCCACCGCCACGAGCGTGTCCGCGCCGAGGATGCAGGCGTCGGGATGCCGCGCCGCCACCTCGCGCGCCTTCGCCAGCGCGAGCGATTGCGCGACCGCTTCCGGCGTCGCCCCGGCGGGCGGCGTCTCGTCCGCGCCGCTCGGGTCAACGGCGAACGGGAGGCCGAGCAGGCCGAGCAGATCGCGGCGGCGCGGCGACCCGGAGGCGAGGACGAGCGGCGGCCGGTCGCTCATGGCAGGTCGTACGCCGTCTGATCGTGGCGCGCGGTGAGGCCGAGCGCGCGGGCGAGGGCAATCGCCGCCGCGTTCTCCGCGCGCGTCGCCAGCACCGGCAGTTTGCCGCGCTCGTTCCGAGTCGCGCCGATCAGGCGGTGCGCGCACTCCCGCGCGAAGCCGTTGCGGCGCGTCCGCTCGATGGTATATGCGGCGACGGCGTCGTACCGCTCGGTCGTACTCGCCGTGCAGGCGACAGCGACGAGTTCGGCGCGCAGGTAGCGCGCGTAGGCGATCCCCCGCCGCAGCATCGCCTCCGGCGTGCCGTAGCCCGCCCAGAGCCAGGGCGGGAAGGCCGTCAGGTGTCGCGCGTCGGCGGCCCGCAACCGGCGCACACCGCCCGGCGGCGAAATCGCGAATGCCGCATCGGCACCGGGTGCGGGGGGCGTGAACACCACCGCCTGGCGCGCGACCGCATCAGGCCGCCAGATGGGAATCTGGTCGGCAATCGGCGCATCGGCATGGAGCGTCAGCGGGTCGGTACGCGCGCGGACGTAGGCCGCGAGGGCCGGATGGTCCGCCGTGCCGAAGAGGAAGACGGATTGCCCGTCGGCGTCCGCCGTTTCGATGGCGGCGACCGATGGGGCATCCGCATCATCCCCGCGCGCACCCGGCGCCCCCGCCAGCACGACCGCCCGCGCCGGCACCGCCCACGGTTCGTCCGGGATGAGCGGGAGCAAGCGGTCATAGGCGTCGGGGGCGATCGGTTGGAGAGGAGCGTTCGTGTGCATGGGGCGCATTGTACCGGAAACGGCGCGCGGGGTCGTGCAAAGGGATTGTGAATCATGTCACGAACCGCAACGCGCGACCGGAGAGCGAAAAGGTTGTGAAAGAATGCACGATTTGCTTGTGAAATTCGGAACAAATCTGGTATGCATGCGTTGTACCTTATGGATGGCGCGATGGTTCGTCGTCCCGATGATAGAGAAGGAGTCATATATCATGTTTGAGACCTATATCGCCGCCGCGATGGTCAACGAGATGAAGTGCAATGAAGAGATCGCCGATCGCCGTGCCTTTTACGGCCCCGATCTGGCGCCGTCGCAGGAAGAACCCCGCCGCAAGATCCGCCTCCCGCGCTTCATGCGCCGTGGTACGAATCTGGCTTGATCGAAAGGGATAGGAGCGATGTTTGAGAATGCGGTGCTGATCGCCAGCATGATCCCGGACAAAAAGGTCCGTGAAGAGAAACTGCCGAAGCTGGTCTTCGATGAGTATGAGTTTGGGGCGTGGCGCGAAGCAACCCGCCGCAAGCCCCGGCTGTCGCGCTTGTTCGGCAGGCAGCGGGCGGTGGGTGGCGGGCAGTAAAAGCCGCGTCGCGCTCCGTTGGCCTCAGCGCCCCAGCAATTGTTGCTGGGGCGCTTTGCGTTAGTGCCGCCTGCCGCCTGCTGCCCGCTGCGTGCTACGTCAACTCATCCGGCGCGGCGGGGCAGAGGCCGACATACGGGCAATTGCGGCAATAGGGGCCGGGCGTCGGGGCGAAGCGCGCCGGGTCGGGCATCGCGAGCCGGATCTCGAGCGCGATGTCAATGATCCGGGCGCGATATTCCGCGATGCCCGGCCCGAACTCCCACTCGCGCTCATCATTCGTCCGCAGGAAGACGGTGGAGACGGTAATCATCCGGTCGTCGCACTTGAGCGTGCTCGCGACGCAGAGATGGAGCGCGGCGATCTGCACGAGGTCGTAGGTATCCGGCTTGCCGCTCTTATACTCGATCACCCGGACGCGCCCGTCGGGCAGCCGGACGACGCGATCCGCCCGCGCGCTGAGGACGAACGACGGATACTCCTCGTGCGCGAAGCGACAGACCCATTCGAGGCCGAGCAGATGCGCCCGCGCCTGCAAGGCGGGGATCGTATCGAGATACCCGGCGGCAAGCCGCGCGATCCACTCCACGTCGTCGCGCCAGGTATCCCGATCGGGATAGCGGTAGGGCGGGAGACAGTCCGCCGCGAGCGCCGCGAGATCGCCGGGGAATTCCCACGCCGCCTGGAGATTATCGAAGCATGCCTTGAGCACATTGTGGATCGCGCCGCCGCGCTCCATCGGCCGGTTGAAAGTGGCCTCCGCCGGACTTTTGCGGATATACGCATGCCAGTAGGCGTGCGGGCACTCGCGCCAGCGATGCAGGCTCGTCGGGCTGAGCCGGAGCGGCCGGAGCGTCGCGGGTCGTCCGAGCGAGGCCGCCATCGCAATCCCCCAGAGTCGGTAGCCGGTAGTCGGTAATCAGAAAAAGATACGCGAAGCGCCTCAGACTCCAACTGACTACTGACTACCGGCTACCGGCTACTTCGTTAGAGGCCGAGCGTCTTGATGCCTGCGGCCGCGCCGGACATGATGAAGCCGCCGTCGCCGCCGCCGGTGAGGAACTGGAAGCCCTGCGCCGCGCGCCGGACCATCTCTTCGGGGCTGCTGCACGAAAGCCCGGCGATCTTGCCGGTGTTCCGGCACGCCTCCACGACGCGCTCCAGGGCGCGGATATGCCGGTCGTCGTTCGGGGCGTTGCGCGGATCAATGCCCATCGAGAGCGCCATATCGGCGGGGCCGGCCCAGCACCCGTCCACGCCCGGCGTGGAGAGGATCGCTTCGGCGTTCTCGACCGCCTGGATGCTCTCCAATTGCACCGCGACAAACACCTCGTCGTTGATCCGATCCGGGTAGTCGCCGCCGTACCGCGCCGCGCGGCCCCAACCCCACGAGCGCGTGCCCACCGGGGGCAGGCGGCAGCAATCGGCGGCGGCCTTCGCGTCCTCGGCGGTGTGGACCATCGGCACGACGATGCCCATCGCGCCCTCGTCGAGCAGGCGGCCGATCATCGTGTAGTCGTTGCGGGCCGTGCGGGCCATCGGGATCGCCGCGCCGCCCGCCATCGCCATGAAGCAGGCGATTGTCGAATCCGGGCCGAAGGAGCCGTGCTGATTGTCGAGCAGGATGAAATCAATCCCGCTGCTCGCCAGCATCTCGGCGGCGATCGGCGACCCGAGACCGAGCGAGTAGCCAAAGGCCGGTTTCCCTTGCAGCATCTTCTGCTTCGCGGTATTCGTGCGCATCCGTCGCCCCTCCTCCATACATTTCCCCACGATACGGCGGAGGCAAGCATAGCACAGCGCGGTATCCGATCGTATTGACGTTACGCGTGGAGGCCTCTCCGTTTCGACACCGATCTGCTCGACGAGCGATTGCCCGACGGTGCGGAGACGGAGCCGGGGACGAGCTATTACAACCTCGCACCCCAGCGGGCGGCGGCGGCCTGGGCCATCGAGACGGGCGACCTGGATGCGGCCCGCTCCTGGCTCAGGGCGCATGACCGCTGGCTGGCGTGGAACGGCGCCGTGCTCGGCCGCTCCGAGGGGCAGGCGCTCTGGGCGGCGTACCACCGCGCGACCGGCGACGCCGCCGCCGCCCACGAGTCCGCGTCCCGCGCC
>JAICIL010000067.1 GCA_025924435.1 Chloroflexia bacterium
AGGCTTTCCAGCCTGCGTCGCTCTCACAGGCTGGAAAGCCTGCGCCACCAATCTCACCCCGGTCGCGGATAGAGGACCAACTGCGTGCAGCGGAACAAAGCCATCGCCCGCCCGTCGGGGCTGCTCACGGTCGCGTCCCAGACCTGCGTCGTGCGCCCGCCGTGCGCGAGCGTCGCCACGCAGGTACTTGTCCCCTCACCAGCCGTGCCAAGAAAGGTCGTCTTCAGTTCGATGGTCGTGAAGCCGCGCGCCCCGTCGGGGAGATTGGCCACCGCGCCGAAGCCGCACGCCGTGTCCGCGAGGGCGACGACCGTCGCGGCGTGGAGATAGCCGTTCGGCGCGAGCAGTTCGGGGCGGATCGTCAGCCGGGCATCCACATGCCCGCCGTCAATCTGGAGGATTTCAAGGCCGAGATAGCCCGGCAGCGTGCCGGGGAGTCGCGCATTCATCGCGTCCAGCAGTGGCATCACGGCTCCTTCACGAGTGGTCGGCGCGGTCGTGCGGGCAACGTTCCGCAGCATACTATAGGGGAAGCGGCGGTGGAGACGCTCCGTGGCAGATCGCGGGCATTGCCACCGCGCCGGGGCGGGCGCACAATAGCGGCAACCCGACGCATACCGAAGGAGATCGCCGCCGTGAACGCCACCGCCCTCGCCGCACCACCCGCCACTGCCTGGCCGCCCGGCCCGTCGTCGGGCGCGTTCCTCCGCTCCGCGCTGATGCCGGGCACGAACCCGATCGCGCGATTCGAAGCACTTCAGGCGCGCTACGGCAATACGTTTTCCTTCCATCTGCGCGGCCGCCACTTCACGATGTTCATCGGGCCGGACGCGAACCAGTACCTCTTGGCGACCAACGCCGCCGCGTTCGCGCAGGGCGCGTCGGTGCGGCTCGGGCCGGTGCTCGGCAAGGGGCTGCTGACGAGCGACGGCGCGCTCCATGCGCGGCAGCGCCGCCTCGTGCAGCCCGCCTTCCACCGGGGGCGGATCGAGGCGTATCAGGCGACGATGGCGGCGGAGACGGCGCGAATGCTCGACACCTGGCGCGCGGACGAGACGCTGGACTTCACGGCGGCGATGCACGATCTCACGCTCACCATCGTCGGGCGCACGCTCTTCGATGTTGACCTCGCGCATCAGGCGGGCGACATCGGGGCGAGCGTCAACGCGATGATTCGCTTCCTCCGCTTCCGCCCCGTCGCCCTGACGAACCGGCAGGTCAACCTACCGGGCATGCCCTATCACCGTTTCCTCAAAAACAAGGCGCGCATGGACGCGATGGTCTATGGCCTGATCGCCGAACGCCGCGCCCGCGGGACGGACAACGGTGACATCCTCTCGATGCTGCTCGCCGCGCGCGACGAGGACGGCACGGCGATGACGGACACGCAGGTGCGCGACGAGGCGCTCACCTTCCTCGCCGCCGGGCACGAGACGACCGCGAACGCCCTCGGCTGGACGTTTATGCTCCTCGCGCGGCACCCGGCCGTCCGCGAGCGGCTGGCGCGCGAGATCGCGGGCGTGCTCGGCGACCGGCTGCCGACCGTCGCCGACCTCGCGCGCCTCACCTACCTCGAATGCGTCGTCAAGGAGTCCATGCGCCTCTACCCGCCCGCCTGGGCCGGGACGCGCATCGCGCAAGAGGAGGTGGAGTTGCGCGGCTACCGCCTGCCGAAGGGGACGATTGTCGGCTTCAGCCAGTACCTGACGCACCGGATGCCCGAATACTTCGCGGAGCCGGACTGCTTCCGGCCGGAGCGGTTCGACCCGGACACCGGCGAAGCGCACCCGCCGTACGCCTACATCCCCTTCGGCGCGGGGCCGCGCTCCTGCATCGGTTCCGGCTTCGCGCTGATGGAACTGAAGACGATCGTCCCGATCATCCTCCGGCGCTTCCGGCCCGACCTCGCCCCCGGCCAGCGCATCGAGATCGAACCGCTCGTCACGCTGCGGGCGAAGCGGAACATTAAGATGCGAGTAGAGATGATCTAACCTCCTGCCTTCTTCGCGACGTGGGGACAGGAGGGCCAGTTGTCACGCAGTATGCGCTAACACCGGGTGCGCCGAGATGGTGAACGAGAGCCACTCGCCTTGATCCGCGTCTGTGAGTCGATGTGCTGTTCGGGCAGAGTCGCCGCGACGCCGAGTGCGAGCCCTTTGTCCATCACCTGTCGGACAACCGCGCTCCAGCAGGCTTCGATATCGGCTAGCTCGGGCTGGACGGTCATCTTCTTCCCCTGCGTCAGGTTATTGGTAATCTGCCCTGGCAGTTCGACTATAGGGCGCGCAAAGCCACGTTTACATCGGCTCTGCGGTAAGCAAGGGAAGAAACTGAACATACCGCCAACTCGTCGGTTGTACGTCGCGCCGAAGTAGAGTGTGAACGGGGTACTCGTGTGGTGCGCGATCCGTGACAGCGTCACATCCTCGAATGTCTTGGGAACATGTCCCGCGAGCTCTGACTTGTAATTTGGCGGATAGAACTTCATCCACCAATCCACAACGAAGACCGTGTCAATAACGAAATGTGACCGCGCGATACAGGAACCAAATAGGATCACGGAGCCTCGACTGAGCATCGCCAGTTGCGTGAGGCCGCGCTTGGTAGCCTGTTTGCAGTTGCTGTAGAGGAATACGTCACCAAAAACGAAAGGATCGGTGTTTTGGGCCCATGTCGTCGGTACAGCACCATAATAAGGTTTGTAAATATAGCGTGGCCCATAATCCAGAGGACTCTTTATCGTCTTGACGACGCTTGACTCCGCTTCCCATTCTCCCCAAAAAACAAGATCGTCTTGCGCTACATGACCGGGCATGTCTCCTGAAATATACTGTCCGCGACTTTGGAGGAACTTCCGCCTGTGTTCCCCAGTGTTCCAGTGCTTCTCGTTACCATCATCGGGCTCATGTTCGCCACCGGGATGGATGAATTGCACAAGACGGATTTGGTCATCCATGGATGTACTCCTTCACCCGTGCGCCTAAAATGCATTTGTCCTTGTTCGAGACAGTACCAAACGGCGTATTTGCCGCCTGACCGAAGATGATGAACGTCTCCTTCCTCTCTACGATCCGAACCTTCCGTGCCTTCACAAGATAAGGGTTGTCCCGCGCAATAGTGCAAACTGTCTCCCACGGCGTTGTGGGCACGAAGGGGAGGCTGTCTAATCGGCTTCGTGCAATCGAGATAAGCAGGACATCGGGCGCGAGATATACAATGAGACGATGCCAGAGCAACGCGCCGCGCGACTCGAGCTCGCTCCGATGGACGGGAGATAACCCATTCCATGTCGGGTCGGTCGCAAGAGGCGAGCAAACATCGGTATGTACCGCCGTATTGGGCGAATTAGCGTGGTAGCTGCCATCCAGACCATGCAGGATGTGCTCGTATGCGTTGAACCATTTCATATATGGATCGATACGAAAATAATTGGACAAAGCAGTGATGTACCGCCGATTGAACATCTCATCCTTTGCCGCCGAATCGAGGCCGCGCGCTTCGGGAAATCGCCGAAACCGATCCGCATCGGGGAACTCAATGCGAGATGGATTAAGGCCCACCGTGACAACTCGAATGGGCGACGCGAAGTAGCATCGGAGATCGCCGAAGAAGAGAATAGGTATTGATGGCGTCACCACGAATTCCTTGCATCGATGCCGAGCATATTCACGCCATGATTCTTCGATGAGGTCGCGCAGTTGTTCATCCGGTTCGCTCATTCTGGAATCATCAGCCACGATGCGCTCGCCGACTCATTAGTCGGCTTCGCCGGACTGATACTGCCGAAAGTGGCGAATCACAATATGTGCCACCATAGCCGTACACGGCAACGACAGGCCGAATGGGCCCGTACCCTCCCTCTTGGAGAGGTGAAACGGGCCCGACCTTTTCGAGCCAATACGACAGTAGGCGTAGTCTTGCTCTGCCCGGACTGCTACTCGATACGTCCAGCGGTGGTGATCTTCGGCGATGATCGTGCCTGAGCGGACGGCGATAGAATCCGGCAGGCAGACGAATAAGCAATCTCTCTTCGCCGGTTTCGCGGATTCCATACATTAATACCTGTCACACGCCGCTCGCCTTGCCCCCTACATAGGACGCGGTATCCTGCCGCTTACGCCCCTTGCGTTCTGCGCCATTCCTCGTATTCGCCCCGCGCCTCCTCGGACAGGGGGTAGTACTTCCGGAGATCGCCACCCTGGGAGAGGCGCATGCGGGAGAACTCCTCCCACTCCGCGTGGTCGCTCGCCTTGTGGAGCAACTCCGGGGCGAGTTGGGCGGGCACGACGACCGCCCCATCATCGTCGGCGATGATGATGTCGCCCGGCATCACCAGCGTATCGCCGCAGGCGACGGGCACATTGACGGCGAAGGGAAAGATGTCCGTCTGGGTGTGGAAGTTGGGGGTGACGCCGCGCAGCCACAGCCCGATCCCCAGTTCCTTCGCCTTCGGGTAGTCGCGGATGCAGCCGTCAATCAGCACGCCAAGCCCGCCGCGCCCCTTGAAATAGGTCAACATCATCTCGCCGAAGACGCCGCTGCCCATATGCCCGCGCGCGTCAACGACGACGACATCGCCGGGCTGCGTGTGGTAGAGGACGTGCCGGTGCAACTGCTTCTCCGGGTCCGCATACTCGTCAACCCGGTAGATGTCCTCGCGCTTGGGCATGAACTGGAGCGTCAGCGCGGGGCCGACGACCGTCTTCCCCGGTGTCCAACTCGTGATCCCGCGCAGGTGGGCATCGCGGATGCCGAGGCGGCTCAGTTCGCCCACGGCCGTCGCGCTGCCGATCTGCTGGAGGCCCACGATCGTCTCGCGCGGCGGGCGCTCGATATCCGGTGTCTGGATCATCATCTGCTCCTCTCCGTATCCTGCTCGGTCGAGACAGCCTGTCTCCCGGGTCTGCCGAGTATAGCATCCGGCGTGCGGCTCGCCTCGCCGTGCGGCCGCATGGTTGACAGTCGCGCCGGGGGTTCGGCTACATGTATGATGGGGAACCGGCAATATGATGATCGGTCGGACGAAGGGGAAGTATGGACACGGAATGGGTGAAGGCGGAGAAGAAGAAAATCGCCAAGCGGTACGGGCCGTGGCGCACGCATAATCTCCGGCTCGCGAGCGGCGTCTACACGATGAGCAAGAGCGCGTTCGTTGACGAGGTGAAACTGCGGCGCGTCCTCCAAATCGTTGCGGACCTCAGCCGGAAGCCGCTCGACGAATTGCGCGTGCTGGACCTCGGCTGCGCGGAGGGGGGATACGCGGTCGAGTTTGCCCAGCATGGCGCGCAGGTTGTCGGGATCGAGGGGCGCGAAGCGGCGATCGAGCGGGCGCGCTTCGCGAAGACCGTCCTCGGCCTCGATGGGATCACCCTTACCAAGGACGACGTCCGCAACCTGGATCGCGGCACGCATGGCGTGTTCGACGTCGTCCTCTGCCTCGGCATCCTCTTTCACCTCGACGTGCCGGATCTCTTCACCTTCGTGCGGCACGTCGCGGAGGTCTGCACCGGACTGGCGATCGTTGACACGCACATCAGCACAACGGGCGATGCCACGGCGCAGTACAAGGGCGCGACGTACTATGGCGAGCGATACACGGAGCATCAGCCGGATTCGACCGCCGAGGAACGGCTCGCCAATCCGTGGGCGTCGCTCTCCGACCCGGAGAGTTTCTGGCTGACCCGCCCCTCGCTTTTCAATCTGCTCGCGGCGGTCGGCTTCACGACGGTCTACGAGTGCCATATCCCGTCCGAAATCTACCGGCCACCGGGGCGCATCACGCTCGTCGCGCTCAAGGGCGCGCCCCAAACGGTGCGCTCCGCGCCGAAGGTGAACAAAGCCCCGCACGATCCGTGGCCCGAAATGTCGGCGCAGTTCGCCGATCGGCCATCGGCGGCTCCCGCATCTCTGCCGCCGGTAGACCCCACGCTCTCCACCATCGTGCATGACGCCGCCATGCTGCCGCGACGGGTCGCGCGCTACATCAAACGGGCGGTGGGTGATCTGCTGGAATAGCGGCCACGCGGAGGGAACGAATCCGCCGCGCGATGCGTTTCCATGATGACGCCAATATCGCGCATGGCGGGCGGTTGCGGCATGGCCGGAACGCCGGATGGGGAGGAATGCGCGTGCGCGCGATTGGGCAATTGCCACAATGCTGTCGGCAACGGGCGGCGTGCGCGCTCCTGCTCGTCGCCCTGCTCGCGGGCTGTGGCGGGGGAAATCCTTCCGCGCCGAACACTCCCGGCCCTGGCGGCGCGCTCGCGACCGCCCCGCCGCCGAACACCCGCACGATCGGCAAGGTGGACGAGGTCTTTCTCCGCCTCCTGCTCGTCTATCAGACGCAGGGGCTGGACGCCGCGCGCCAATTTGCCCGCGATCAAGGGTTGATGACCCCGAAGGAGGAGGTGCGCGTGACGCTCGTCCTCGACAGCGACGACCCCGCCGTGGTGGATGGAACAGCGCTCGCCGTCGGGCGGATGGGCGGCCGGGTGACGGCGACCTTCGGCGACCAGATCGAACTCGTCGTGCCGGTGCAGACGGCGATGGAATACGGCAAGACGGCGAACAAGCAGTCGTTCTTCGCCGATCTGGCCGATTTCGCGCACATCCGGGATATTCGCCGGACGCCCCTCGCGCAGCCGATGGCGGCGAGCGGTTCATCCGGCCGCGATGACGCGTCTTACAGGGGGATGACGACGATCGAGTAGAGCGCGAGCAGGATGATCGCCTGCGTGATGCCGAAAATCGTCCCGATCAGGAGGACGACCAGAATGCTCGCCTTGAGCACCGTCCGCCGCCAATTCGTATCGCGCGTTGGTGTATCGAAATTGCCCCGCATGATGCCTCTTCCCCACATCTCCCCGACCCACTTCCGTCTTATGTAACGTCCGTATCCCGGATCGGTTGCGCGCGGAATCGCGCCCGGTCGCGTCACGGGAGAGGGACGGCGTACGGGAGTGTGAGGGTAAACGTGCTGCCCTCACCGACGCGCGATTCGACCGCCATCTCGCCGCCGTGGGCTTCGATGAGCGCCTTGCTGATCGGTAATCCTAGCCCCATTCCGCGTCGGCTGCCGCCGGCCGCGTTCTCCGCCCGATAGAACGGCTCGAAGATGTGCGACAGCGCCCCCGCGGGGATGCCGATGCCCTGATCGGCGACGGTGATGCGCACCGACTCGCCTTCATCGCGGACGCGGACGCGCACCGTGCCGCCCTCGCTGTACTTGATGGCGTTCAGGAGCAGGTTGCCCAGCACCTGCGCGATGCGGTCTGCGTCCCACCGCGCCGGCGGGAGCGCGTCCGGCATCTCCACCGCGATGGTGTGCCTCTCCGTCGTCGCCTGCGCCTGCTCCACGGCGGCGTGGACGAGCGACCGGACATCCACCGGGCCGGGCACGATCGAGAGCGCCCCCAGCCGGGCGCGCACCGTCTCGCGCAGATCGGCGGTGAGGCGCTCGAGCCGCTGCCCCTGGGCGATGATCGTCTCCATCGCCTTGGCGTCGTACCGCTCCCGCCGTTTCATCAGTTGCGCGTAGCCGATCAGCGACGTGATCGGATTGCGCAACTCGTGCGCCACCATCGCGACGAATTGCTGGCGCTCCTCCTCCGCCCGCTCGCGCAGTCGCACTTGCTCGCTCACGTCCGTCGCGACGGCGATCACGCCGCCGATCTCCCCGCCCGGCTCGCGGGACGGCGCGTAGACGAGGTTGAAGTGGAGGGTTTCGCGCCGCCCGCCGCGGTCCAGCGTCATGGGCATCTCGGTGCCGACGAAGGGCGTGCCGGTCGCGAGCACACCGTCGAGCAGCGCCTCGAACCCCTGGCCCGCCGCGTCCGGCAGCGCCGCGAAGACCGGCCTGCCGAAGACTTCTTCGTACGCGCGTCCCCACATCTCGCAGACGCGTGGGTTGGCGAACTCGACGATGTGGCGCGGCCCGCGAAAGACGGCGATCCCGACCGGGGCCTGCAGCAGCATGGCGAAAATGCGCTCGCGCTCACGCTCCGCCACCGCGCGCGCCGACTGCTCGGCGCGCACCGTCTCCCGGCGCAGCCGCGCCATCGCCAACGCCGCGGCGACCCGCGCCTGCAGCTCGCGTGCGGAGAAGGGCTTGACGAGATAGCCGTCCGCCCCCGCCTCGAGCCCCTCGATCGCGGACTCCTCCCCCGCCCGGGCGGAGAGGAGGATCACCGGGATGTCCCGCGTGCGCGGGTCGGCGCGCAGCGCGCGCAGCAGCCCGAACCCGTCGAGGCGCGGCATCATCACGTCGGTGAGGATCAAGTCTGGCGGGCGCTCCCGCGCGGCGACCAGCGCCGCCTCCCCGTCCGGGGTCGTCTCGACGGTGTAGTCGCCCCGCAGGAGCCGCCGCGCGTACGCGCGCATGTCCGCGTTGTCGTCGGCGAGGAGGATGCGCGCCCCGGCGAATGGCCCGGCCGCCGCGCCGCTCCCCGCGTCCGCCGCATCAATGCCGCCCGCGTCCGCTGCCGCTCCCGCCTCCCCGTCGTCGGGCAACCAGCGCAGCGCCTCCTCGACGTAGGCGGCGGCGGATGCGGCGATCTGCCCGGTGGCGATCGGGTCGGCGGAAAGGTGCGCCGTGCCGGTCGGGATTGTCACGGTGAAGGTCGTCCCTTCGCCCGGCGCGCTCGCGACGGCGACCTCGCCGCCGTGCAGCCCGGCGAGTTCCCGCACGAGCGCCAGCCCGATCCCCGACCCCTCGAAGGTCCGGGCGCGTGCGCCCCGCACGCGGTGGAATCGCTCGAAGAGGTGCGGCATCTCCTCCGGCGGGATGCCCGTCCCCGTGTCGGAGACGGTCAGGACGGCGCGGCCCCGGTCCGCGCGCAGCCGCACGGTGATCGCGCCGTCGAAGGTGAACTTGAGCGCGTTGGAGAGGAGGTTGAGGACGATTTTCTCCCACATCTCGCGGTCCACATGGGCGGGCACGGGCGATGGCGGGCAATCAACAACCAGGCGCAGCCCGGCGCGCTCGACCGCCGAGCGGAACAGGCTGGCGAGGTCCCGGGTGAACACCGCGAGGTCGGTCGGCTCGTAGGCGGCCTCGGCCCGCCCCGCCTCGATGCGGGAGAAGTCGAGCAGACTATTCACGAGCCGCAGGAGGCGGAGTCCGTTGCGCTGCGCCATTTCCATCCGCTCCCGCTGCACCGGCGCCAGCGCGCCCTCGGCGTCGCCGAGCGCGTCCGCGACGGGGCCGAGCATCAGCGTGAGGGGCGTGCGGAACTCGTGGCTGACGTTGCTGAAGAAGGCGGTCTTGGCGCGGTCGAGTTCGGCGAGCGTCTCCGCGCGCCGGCGTTCCTCCTCGTACGCCCGCGCGTCGCCGATCGCGGTGGCGATCTGGCCCGCGACGAGGTCGTAGAACGCCGCGTACGGCTCATCGAGGGAACGCCGGGGGCTGATGCCCCCGATGAGCGTCCCCACGGGCTGCCCCTGCGTGCGGGACGGGATGGGCAGGGCGAGCGCGGTCGTTGTCGGCGCCTCCCACGGGCCGCCGGGGAGCGCGCCGAAGCGGCGCGAGAGGTCGTCGAGTCGCGCCGCTTCGCCGGTGGCGATGACCCGGGCGAGCGGCCAGCCGACCGCCCCCGATTCGCCATCGAGTGGGACGACCGCCGGGCTGGCGGAGGTGTCCGGGGCGAGATGCGCGGCGGCGGCGAGCCGGGCCGCCGACCCGTCCGCGTCGAGCAGGTACAGCAGGGCGAACGGGATATCGGCGCGGTTCGCGGCGAGCGCGTCCATGGCCCGGCGGCAGGCGTCCTCCGTCGTCCGTGCATCCGCCGCGCCCGCGAGTGTACGGAGCGTATCCATGCGCCGCTCGCCGAGGACGCGCGCGGTCGTTTCGGTCACCGCGGTGAAGACGCCGCCGATCCCGCCGCTCTCGTCGCGGATCGGGCTGTAGGAGAAGGTGAAGTAGCACTCCTCGACGTAGCCGTTGCGGTCGAGCAGCAGCAGTTGATCCTCGGACCAGGTCGCCTCGCCCCGCGCGAGCACGCCGGTGAGCATCGGGCCGATGACGTCCCAGATCTCCGGCCAGCATTCCTTCCCGCGTTGCCCCATCGCCCGGGGATGTTTCGTCGCCCCGAGGATCGGGCGGTAGGCGTCGTTGTAGAGCATGACGAGGTCCGGCCCCCACCAGATCAGCATCGGGAAGCGCGAGGCGAGGCAGATGCTGACGGCGGTACGCAGGCTCTGCGGCCAGTCTCCGACCGGCCCGAGCGGCGTGGCGGCCCAATTGAGCGCGCGCATGAGCGCGCCCATCTCGCCCCCGCCCGCGAACACCGCATCGCTCGCCGGATGCCGGGAACCGTCGAAGAGAGCCATCCCAAACCCCCAGGATTTTCGCCGCGCAACGGTCGTGTCGCGGCGAAGTATACATGACCTCGTTCGCCCGGCGCGATGGACGCGGGCCGCTCCTCCTTGCCCCATCCTCGGCGCGGCGCGATCCTGGATTCATCGTCCGCGCCGATGTGGTACCCTGTACGATGCGCTGGCGGCGGGGTGCCGTCGGCAAGTGGAAAAGGGGCCTTTGTGTGACGAGTTATCGCGTCGGCGTGGTCGGCGGGACGGGGATTTTGGGGACCGAACTGCTCCGCATCCTCGAACAGCGCCGCTACCCGATCCGCACCCTGAATGTCTATGCGTCGGACCGATCGATCGGGCAGCGCCTGCCCTTCGGCGAGGGCGAAATCACGGTCGAGCGCGCGCTCCCCGGCGCGTTCAAGCACCTCGACCTCGTCTTGCTCGCCGCCGGGCGGGAGACGAACGCGCAGGTGCTCCCGCACGCGCGGAACGCCGGGTGCATGGTCATCAATGTGACCGGCCGCGAGAATACGAGCGAAACGACGCCGCTCGTCATCCCGGAGATCAACGAGGAAGTGCTGGCGAACGGCGCGCGGATCGTCGCCTGCCCGCACGATCTGACGATCCAACTCTGCCTCGTCCTCGCGCCGCTGCATCGCCTTAACCCGGTGCGGCGCGTCACGGTGACGGCGCTCTGCGCGGTCGGGTCGGCGGGCGCGGGGGCGATCCGCGAACTGACCGACGAGACGCAGGCGGTCTTGCAGGGGAAGGAGCCGGTTTCGCACATCTTCGCGCACCCGATCGCCTTCAACCTCCTGCCGGAGGTCAACGTCTTCCACGCGGACGGCTACTCGCGGGAGGAATGGCTGCTCGCGCAGGAGACGAAGCAGGTGCTCCGCGCGCCGGAACTGCGCCTCTCGGCGACCGCCGTGCGCGCGCCCGTCTATCAGGCGCACACGCAGAGTGTGCATGCCGAGTTCTCGCGCCTCCTCAGCGCGGACGACGCCCGCCGCGTGCTCGGCAAGTCGCCGGGTATCCGCGTGCAGGATGATCCGGTGGTCAGCCTCTATCCGCACCCGGTCGGTGTCGCGGGGCAGGACAGCGTCGCCGTCGGCCGCATCCGCGAAGACAGCAGCAGCCCATACGGCCTCGTCTTCTGGTCCGCGATGGACCACCTGCGCAAAGGCTCCGCCCTGAACGCCGTCCAGATTGCCGAAGCCCTCGCCAACCGCGACATCATCTGAATTTGGCAAACCGTACGAACCGCAGAGACACAGAGGCCACGGAGGACGCAGAGCGGGAGGAAAGAATGGAATCAATTCATGTTCTCCTCTTCCCTCTCTGCGTCCTCTGCGTCTCTGCGGTTCAATCGTTTTCGGGGGTGACGGATGAGTGAGCAGCGGGTGGCGTTGGACCGGCCGGAGACGTACGGGGCGGTGGATACGCGGGGGATGGCGGGGCACCTGGCGGCGATGCCGGCGCAGGTGCGGGCGGCGTGGGAACGCACGCGGTATGTGGATTTGCCGGACAAGCACGCGGACATCTTCAGTTTCATCGTCATCGGCAATGGCGGCGCGGCGCTCGCGGGCGATATGCTGCGCGGGCTTGTCGCGCATACCGCACAAATCCCGGTCGTCGTCGTGCGCGGCTACGATGTGCCCGCCTTCGTCGGTCCGGACAGCATCGCCATCGCCGTCTCGCACTCCGGCAATACGGAGGAGACCGTCGCGGCGTTCGAGGAGGCGATTGATCGCGGCGTGAAGCCTGTCATCGTCACGACCGGCGGCACGCTGGAAGGGCTGGCGACGACGCATCGCGCCCCGCTCGTCTCCTACACCGCCGAGGCGGAGCCGCGCGACGCCCTCGCCTCGATGTTCACCGCGCTCGTCGCCATCGCGCACGCCGTCCATGTCGTCGGCGATGTCGCGGCGGACATGGACGAGGCGATTGCGCTGCTGGAAGAACAGCGCGATGCCTTCGTCCCCGATGTACCCGAGAGTGAGAACCCGGCGAAGCAGATGGCGCGGTCGCTGGCGGGCAGGATTCCGGCGATCTACGGCGGGGCGATGCTCGCTCCCGTCGCGCGGGCGTGGAAGGCGAAATTGAACGGCTACGCGAAGACGACCGGGCTGTACGACGTGTTGCCGGACGTGAACCACACCGCCACGGTCGGCTACGAATTCCCCGCGCACCTCGCGGACTATCTCGCCGTCGTGCAGTTGCGCTCGTCGTACGACCATCCGCGCGTGCGGGCGCACTGGCAGGTGACGACGGACCTGCTCGACCGGCGCGGCATCCCGCACCGCATCGTGGCGGCGGCGGGGCGCGGCCGTCTCGCGCAGATGCTCTGGGCACTCGCATTCGCGGACTGGGCCGCCTACTACCTCGCCCTCCTCAACGGCGTTGACCCCATCGCCGAGGAGGCCATCGCCTACATGAAGCGGCAACTGGCCTAACCCCCCGATGCCCAGAGGGCGCCCGCCTTCCCAAAAGGAAGGGGAGCGAGCCTCGTGAAGGTCGGGGCGTTTCCCCAAGTGCCCCGATCTTGTGATGAGTCATCCCCTCCTTTTAGGGAGGGGCGGGGGGTAGGTTCCCCATGTGGTATCCTGCCGCCACACAGTCGTTTCACACCGTAAAGGGGGAGAGCAATGCAGGTCGAGATGCGCGAGCAGTTGCGGGAGCGGATCGCCACGGCGATTGACGAGCACGGGCCGGGGATCATCGCCGTGTCCGATCAGATCCATAAGCGGCCGGAGATCGGCTACGAGGAGCGGTTCGCCTCGCAGTTGCTGGCCGATCAACTGCGCAAAGAAGGGTTTGAAGTGGAGAAGCCGCTCGGCGGGCTGGAAACCGCCTTCCGGGCGACGAAGCGCGGCAAGGGGCCGGGGCCGACCGTCGCCGTGCTCGCCGAGTACGACGCGCTCCCGAACCTCGGCCACGGCTGCGGGCACAACCTGATCGGCGCGTCCGGCCTCGCCGCCGCCATCGGCCTCGGCCAGATCATGGACCAGATTGACGGCACCTTCCAGATCATCGGCACGCCCGCCGAGGAGGGTGGCGGCGGCAAGATCGTTCTCATTGACGCGGGCATCTTCGACGACGTGGACGCCGCCCTGATGATCCATCACGCCGGGCCGTTCACCGGTTCCGCGACGCAGTATCCGGGCGGCACCTGCCTGGCCGTCTCCCACATTGATTTCGAGTTCCACGGCAAGCCCGCGCACGCGGCGGGCGACCCCTACAACGGCGCGAACGCCCTCAACGGCGTCATCAAACTCTTCACCGGCATTGACGCGATGCGCCAGCACATCAAGCAGGACGCGCGCATCCACGGCATCATCACGCACGGCGGCGACGCGCCGAATGTCGTGCCGCACTACGCCGCCGCGAAGTTCTTTGTCCGCGCCGCCGACCGCGACTATCTCGAAGTGCTGGAAGGGAAGGTGCGGCGGATCGCCGAGGGCGCGGCGATGCTCACCGAGACGACGATGGAGATGCACCATGCCGGCCCGACCTGCTACGACATGCGCCCGTCCTATGTGATCGGCCGCGTCTACGAGGAGAACATGCGCAAGGCCGGGATGGAAGTGAACGCGCGCGATCAGGGGACGCGCGGCCCGTACTCGACCGACTTCGGCAACGTCTCGTACGTCGTGCCAAGCGTCACCGGCTCGTTCGCGATCAGCCACGAGATGATCCCCGGCCACTCGCAGCAGGTCGTGGACGCCTCCTGCTCAGACTTCGGCTACGAGCAACTGCTGAAGGTCTCGACCGCGATGTCCCTCACCGCCTTCGACCTCCTCACCGACCCGGACCTGCTCGCCGCCGCCAAGGACGAGCACGCCCACTGGACGGAACTGTATGAGGGCAAGAAGTAGGGCGTACGGTTTCAATAGCGCATCCGTGAAGCGGGCCGCATCATCATTGTGGCGCGACCCGTTTTTCGGCACGGGGTGCAAATGGGATGACAGAGACAAGATATGTCGTACAACGCAACGGTCGCGAGATTAACGGGAGCAAGTTTTCTTGCGAAGGCGAACAGATTGCGCTCATCATCGAGGCATTCGGGGAACTCGTTCGACAATGCGTTTGGTTCGTTTCCGACATTGATGAGCAGATAGACGGACCACGGCTCTTCCCCGAAGGCGTCAAAATCCCAGTGCTCGTTGGCGACCGCGCCGAAACAGTCGCATATCTGCGGCAGGTCACGCAGTTCGTTTGGGCGGTCTTTCTTGCGGTGCCTGTTGATCGTCTGCCCGTGCAATGGGGCGAAGTCTGGGCCGAGAGTGAACCGTTTCAGGACATTGGCGATGCCATTGTCGAGATTTGTGCATTCGATAGTTCATTTATCCAAGTTTACGCGCGAGACGCGGCGATCTTGGAACCGATCGTCGCGCGGTTCGGTGGGGAAATCCTCACCTCGAACGAATTATCTGTAGCGATCCGACCCGACGATTCCGCTTCATGAGACCTGATGCTGGCTGCTATACTGCCGCAATGTTCCGTACGGGCGGTTCGCGAGCCGCCCTCCCCGTCGCTCATGCTTTCCTTCTCCCGCGACGGTTTCGATGACTCAGAGAGGGCGGTTCACGAACCGCCCGTACGGATTGATTTGTGACATTGTGGGCAGCGAAAGAGGGCAGAGGGACGATGGCGGAGGCGGGGCTGCGCGACAAGGTCGTGCGGGCGATTGACGACGCGACGGGCGACATCCTCGCGGTGAGCCGGTTCATCCACGCGCACCCGGAGGTCGCCATGCAGGAGGTCGCCTCCTCCCAGGCGGTCGCGGAGATGCTGGAGCGGTACGGCTTCGCGACCGAACGCGGCATCGCGGACTTGCCGACCGCCTTCCGCGCCGAGAAGGGGCAGGGCGCGCCGCGCATCGCCTTCCTCTCCGAGTACGACGCGCTCCCCGGCCTCGGCCACGCCTGCGGGCACAACCTGATCGCCTGTGCGGGGATGGGCGCGGGGATCGGCCTTGCTGCCGCGCTGGACGATCTCGCGGGTACGGTCGTCGTCTTCGGCACGCCCGCCGAGGAAGCGGTCGGCGGCAAGGTGATCATGGCGCGGCACGGCGTCTTCGACGACATTGACGCCGCGCTGGGCGCGCACCCCGGCACGAACGAGGCAACCGTGCCGACCGAGCCGGGCAGCGGCCTCTCGCTCGCCGTCTCGACCGTCGTGATGGAGTTCCACGGCCGCGCCGCGCACGCCGCCGCCGACCCCTACAACGGTGTCAATGCCCTCAATGCGGTGATTGAGACGTTCAACGGCATCAACGCGCTCCGGCAGCATGTCACGCCGGACGCGCGCATCCACGGCATCATCACGCACGGCGGCGACGCCCCGAACATCGTGCCGGAGTATGCCCGCGCCGTCTTCTATGTCCGTGCGGCGACCGTGCGGGCGATGGAGCAACTCGTCGCGAAGGTGAAGCGGGTCGCGGAGGGCGCGGGGGAGATGACGGGCGCGCGCCTCGCCTGGAGCCGCCCGGAAGAGCCGTACACGGACATGATTACGAACCACACGCTCGCCCGCCGCGTCCGCCGCCACTTCGACGACCTCGGCCTGCACATGCCGCACCCGCGACTCGGCGAAGCGCTCGGCAGCACGGACTGGGGCAATGTCTCGTACATCGTGCCGTCGGTCGAGACGGGCTTCCCGATCACCGAGCAGGTGATCCCGTGGCACTCGGCGCAGGTCGTCGCGGCGGCGGACAGCGACCTCGGCTATGCGAATATGCTCCTCGCCGCCAAGGCGATGGCCCTCGCGGGGCTGGATCTGCTCATGGATGGTGGCCTCCTCCGCACCGTGAAGGAAGAGCACCGCCGCGCCCTCTCCGAACGGCAGGGCGACCGCGCGGCGCGGTGATGACCTCTCCCCCGGCCCCTCCCCTAAAAGGGATGGGTGACTCATCTCGATAACCGAAGCCTTCCACATAATACCGATTCCTAGTGAGATATTCATATTCCGTCTGTTGGTAGCGCGGGCTTTCCAGCCTGCGATCCGGGAAGTGCCCCGCAGGAATCGGTATAACGCCTCGGCCTCTCGGCGGCTCACTCCCCTTCCCATGCCGAGGAACGGAAGGGTCGGGGGTTAGGAAACCTCTGGTGCTAGTGGTTGACATGGACATGGGACGCTTCGATGCCGCCGGTGTCGAAGCGACCGCACCAAGGAGCGTCCCATGTCTACCGAGGAGTTTACCATCGCCCTGTTCATCAAAGTGGACGACGCCATGCGCGA
>JAICIL010000068.1 GCA_025924435.1 Chloroflexia bacterium
CATCCCCGTCGACCTGCTCGCCGCGCCGTTGGACGCGCTGCGCGCCGCGCACGACCTGCCCCCCGACCCCGCGATGGCGATGCTCTACCGCTATCTCCGGCTCTGTCCCTTCCCGCCCGCCCTGGAGGACCCCGCCCTGCCCGTCGCCCCCACCACCCACCATCTTCGCCCGATGCCGGGGGATCGCTCCGGCCCGGAAGGGCTGCCGCAGTGGGCCGCGGCGCTGCCGGACCGCCCGGTCGTGTACGTCGGCATGGGCACCACCTTCAATAGGCCGGAGGTCTTCCAGGCGTTCATCGCCGGGCTGCGCGACGAGGCGTTGACGCTGGTCGTCACGGTGGGGCGTGATCAGGATCCGGCGGACTACGGGCCGCAGCCGGAGAACGTGCACATCGAGCGATACATCCCGCTCTCGCTGCTGCTGGAGCGCTGCGACCTCGCGGTGACGAACGGGGGGTCGGGCACGCTGGTGGCGGCGCTCGGTCAAGGGTTGCCGGTGGTCGTCGTGCCGATCGCGGCGGATCACCCGCAGAACGCGGCGCGCTGCAGAGCGCTCGGCTTGGGGAAGGTCGTCACGCCTGCCGATTTGACACCGGAGAGTGCGCGCGATGCGGTGCTGGGGATGCTGGGCGACCCGACATACCGGCGGAATGCGGAGCGGCTGCGCGACGAGATGGCGGCACTGCCGGGGCCGGAATATGCGGTGGCGCTGCTCGAACGGCTCGCTGCGGAGAGACAACCGCTGCTCACATCGTAAGGAGAGGAGGCAGGCGTTTTACGACGGTGAATGACGTGGGGGATTTACAGAACTTCGCGGACACAACCCCGATCAGCGAAGCGCCATCGGATGTCCGCCACTTCGAGTTCATCCGGTACGAACTGGACAAACATGTCGAGTTTCTCGATCGGTTGGATAACGCGCTGCGCAATGTCTTCAGGGACAGATACGAGGGTTACTTCAATCAAGCACAAAGTATGTTCCGTGCATTCCGGGTAGAAACCCATGCCCAAGTGACATCGGTGAACAAGGAACAGTTCGTTCAACGTCTCGTGGAGGCGGAACAAAGACGCGATCTGCCTGATCCCGGAGACGAGCAAGGCATGACCGAATTTATCTTGCCAAAGATCATTGCGGATAATAGCGACTTCGATACGATGCGCATAATTATGGAATGGATCGCGCGAAAATACGAGGCCGCACCATGAGGCCAGGAGAACGCCGATTGAGCGTTGTTGGCTACCAGTTCGCCATCGAGGCGCGGAGGATGGCGGCGAGGTCGTCCGGGGTCGGCTCGCGCGGGGAGATGACGAGCAGGCGCTGCTGCTTCTCCGCGCCCTCGACCAGCGCATCAATGTCGCCGTCGTCGTAACCGAGTTCGGCGATGCCGCGCGGCGCTTCGATGTCGCGCATCAGTTGGATCAGCACGGTCGGCAGCGTGTTTTCGTCCGCGTTCGGCAGCGGGCGGCCCGCGAGCAGTTCCGCCGCGCGATGGTGCTTCGCCGGGTTCGTCGGGTAGGTGAAGCGGAAGGCGGCGGGCGCGGTGACGATCACCGAGTGGCCGTGCGGCACGAAGCGGTGATCGGTCGGATAGCCGGGTGGTTCGTAGACGTGCTTCAGCCCGGCGATGGGATAGGAGCAGGCGTGCGGGATGTGCGTGCCCGCGTTGCCGAAACCGATCCCGGCGATCATTGCCGCAAGCGACATCTGCGTGCGCGCCTCGATGTCCTGCCCGTTTTGGACGGCACGGCGCAGGTATTGGCCGCCGAGTTCGAGCGTCTTCAGCGCCCAGATGTCGGAGATCGGCGTCGAACCCTGGAAGGTCGGGCGGTCGCCGGGCGTCTCCGGCGTCGGGCGCGAGGTGAAGTCCCGCGCGAGGTAGGATTCCACCGCGTGGCAGAGCGCGTCCAGCCCGCACGACGAGGTCACTTCGGGCGTCATCGTCAGGGTGAGGAGCGGGTCCACGATGCCGACGTTCGGGCGGAGCCAGCGGTTCGAGATGCCCGTCTTGACGTGCTGCTCGGGGATCTCCAGCGCGGCGACGGAGGTCGCCTCCGACCCCGTCCCTGCGGTCGTCGGCATGGCGAGCAGCGGCATGAGTGGGCCGGGCGGGATGCGCGCCGCGCCGATCGGCTTGTTGACGTAGTCCAGTAGCGGCGCGGGATGTGTGACGAGCAGATTCGCCACCTTCGCCGTGTCAATGGACGACCCGCCGCCGAGGCCGACGAAGCCGTCTACCCCCTCCGCGCGGGCGAAGTCCGCCGCGTCTTGCAGCGATTGCACCGTCGGCTCGACGCGCACGCGGTCGTAGACGACGCACGACACGCCCGCCGCCTCGATGGATTGCCGCACGCGCTCGGTGATCCCCGCCCGCACGATGCCGGGGTCCGAGACGAGCAGCGCCCGCGTCACGCCGAGCCGCTTGAGCTCCCACCCCGCCTCGCCGGATGCGCCCGGCCCGAACTTGATCGGCGTCGTCTCCAGCGTGAAAACCGTCTCATGCCCGCTCGTCTGCATCTGTTCGTCCTTCCCGTTTGGTTCACTGCGACCAGTATACCGCGACGCGGGGCAACGCCGGCGTGCGTGGCCGCAGAGAACCGCCCGCGTTCTTCCGGCGTTGTACCAGTGTCGAGAATCGCTTAATCTGTCAGGAGGTAGGCCATGCCGAGCTTCGCACCAATCACCGTCCGGCAGCCCCAGCCCTACGACATTGTGGACGATCCCGTCTCGATTTGCGGCGTCGGCACGGGATTTGAAGGGGTTTTCTCCGCCCGCGTGCGCGACGGCAACGGAGCGGAACTCGCGCTGACGAGCATCATGGCGGGGGGGCTGGGCATCTGGGGGAATTACCACGCCACGCTCGCCCTCGGCGCGATCCCGGCGACGACGCATGGCACGGTCGAGGTCTTCGAGTTCCCACCCAGCGGGATGGGCCCCGAATTGAATAAAGTGGCGGTGCCCGTCATCTTCGGACGTGCCCTGATTGACCCGTACCACGGGTTCGCGGAATACACCGTTGTCTCGGGCGACACGCTCTCCGGGATCGCGCTGCACTGGTACGGCGACGCGAATCTGTGGCCCCGCATCTTCGCGGCGAACACGGACGAGATCGCCGACCCGGATCTGATCTTTCCGGGGCAGGTCTTCCGCATCCCGCAATAGTTTGACCGGGCATACTGCCCTCGCTACACTGGCGGCATGACACGATGCCGCCTCTTCGTTCTCCTGCTCCTCGTTCTGCTGGTCGTCCCGTCCGCCGTCGCGGCGGATGTACCGCCCTTCGTGCCAACCCTCGCGCCCGCCGTGCGCGGCCAGGACCCGCAAAACCCCCACCCCGCGACGGCGGACATCCCGACGCTCGCGGCGGATTACACGCTCGCCGCGACGGTCGGGGATGCCGGGCCGGACGGCGCGATCCATGTCACCGGCACCGAGCAGGTGCGCCTGACGAACACCGGGAAGCGGGATGTTCCCGCCGTCACCTTCAATGTCGCGGCGGTGCATTACGGCTGGTTCACGCTCGATGGCGGCGCGATTGACGGCGTCCCGGCGACGGTAGATCAGGCCGAGGTGCGCTTTTCGTTCCCGGAATGGCCCGCGCTCGCGCCCGGCGACGCGCGCACCGTCGGCTTCACGTTCCATCTCGACATCCGCGACGGCGGCGACGGCTTCGATGTCACACGGCGCGACGGCGACATCCTCCGGCTCGGCTACTGGTTCCCGATGCTCTCGGACGACCACGGCTACCACGACCAATTCGACGCCGTTTACACCGCGACGGGCAACTTCCATGTGACGCTGACCGCGCCCGCGTCGCAGACGCTGATCAGCACGGGCGTTGTTCGGCATCAGGAGACGAGCGGAACGCGCACGATCTACACGATTGACGCGCCGAATGTGCGGGACTTCGCCGCGCTCCTCTCCCCGGCGTACCATGTGATGCAGGGAACGACGAAGGATAACGTGCGGGTCGAGGTGGATACCGTGCCCGATCACTTGGCGAGCGGGCCGCCGACCGAGGCGGATATTCTGGCCGACGCGATCCAGGCGGTCGAGTGGATGGGCGCAACGGTCGGCCCCTACCCGTACCCGGTCTTCCACGTCGCCGACGCGGGGCTGACGATGCGCGGCGGCGTCGAATTCCCGACGATCATCATGATCGGCACGCGCATCCGCGGCGCGGCGATGCACACGCTCGTCTCGCACGAAACGGCGCACCAGTGGTTCTTCGGCCTGGTCGGCACGCATCCGCAGACCGAGACATGGGTGGATGAGGGGGCGGCGAGCCTCTTCGAGGACGCGATCAGCGACGGCATTGACGTCCCGATCAACCTCTCCCGCCCGCTCCCCTGCCCGGTCTCGATCACCGTCTGGGATCGGAGCGTCAACGACCGCGATCACTATTACTGCGTCTATAGTGGCGGCGCGAAAGTCTACGCGACGATCCGCGACACGATGGGAGTGGAGCGCTTTGTCGCCGCGCTCCACGACCTCTACGCGCAGGATCGCTACGGCATCGTCACCGCCCGCGACCTCCTGACGCTCTTCCAGCAGCACAGCCCGACCGACCTCCGCCCCGTCCTCCGCGACTACCTCGACTACGACTGGCTCGACGCCCTCCCACCCCCCGGCGGCTAACCGGGAACGTGAACCACAGAGATACAGAGGACGCGGAGGAAAACGATGAGAAGAAAAGGTTCTCCTCGTCTCTCTTTGTGTCCTCTTTGTGCCCTCTGTGTCTCTGTGGTTTATGAAATCCTGTCTGCTACAATCGCGGGCATGAATGCGGCGGATTCTTCCGGCACGGACAGCCCAATGGAGCGTGCGTACGTCGTCGGGACGGCGGGGCATGTGGACCACGGCAAGAGCACGCTCGTGCGCGCCCTCACCGGCATTGACCCGGACCGGCTGGCGGAGGAAAAAGCGCGCGAGATGACGATTGACCTCGGCTTCGCGTGGCTGACACTCCCCTCCGGGCAGGCGGTCAGCATCGTGGATGTGCCGGGGCACGAGCGGTTCATCAAGAACATGCTCGCGGGCGTCGGCGGGATAGATGCCGCGCTGCTCGTCGTCGCGGCGGATGAGGGGCCGATGCCCCAGACGCGCGAGCACCTCGCCATCCTCGACCTCCTCGGCATTGATCGGGGGCTGATCGTGCTGACGAAAGCGGACACGGTGGACGAGGAGTTCCTCGCACTGGCGGCGGAGGCGACGCGCGAGGCGGTCGCCGGGACGACGCTCGCGGACGCGCCGCTCATCGCCACCGCCGCGACCACCGGGCGGGGGTTGGATGCGCTGAAGGCCGCGCTCGACGCGCTGCTCGCCGACACGCCGCCCCGCGCGCCGCATGGCCACCCGCGCCTGCCGGTGGACCGCGCCTTCACGATCAGCGGCTTCGGCACGGTCGTCACCGGGACGCTGCTCGACGGGACGCTCGCCGCCGGGCAGGAGATCGAGTTGCTGCCGCGCGGCATCCGGGGGCGGGTGCGCGGCGTGCAGACGCACCAGGCGAAAGTCTCGCTCGCGCTGCCGGGGAGCCGCACCGCCGTCAACATCGGCGGCGTCGCGGTGGAGGAGGTGCGCCGGGGCGATGTGCTGACGGCGCCGGGCTGGCTCGCGCCGACGCACCTGCTCGACGTGCGCCTGCGGATGACGGCGGGCGCGCCGACGCTCGAACAGAACGACCCGGTGGACCTCTTCGTCGGCGCGTCGGAGGTGCAGGGGCGCGCGACGCTGCTCGATGCGGACCGCCTCGAAGCGGGCGACGAGGGCTGGGTGCAACTCCGGCTCGCGGAGCCGGTCGCGGTCGTGCGCGGCGACCGCTTCATCCTCCGCCGCCCATCGCCGAGCGAGACGATCGGCGGCGGCATGGTCGTGGAGAGCGCGCCGCGCCGCCATCGCCGCTTCCACGCCGGGACGCTCGAACGGCTGGAAAGCCTCCAGCGGGGCACGCCGGAGGACCTCGCTCGGCAATTGCTCGCGGGCGGGCCGCGCGAGGTGCGGGAGGTCGTCGCGGCGATGGGGCTGGCGCGGGATGCGGCGCTCCCGATCCTCACGGCGCTGATCGGCGACGGCGAACTGCGCGTGTTGCAACCGACGGCGGATGCCCTGCCACCAAACGCCTTCCTGCTGCTCGATAGCGGCGCAGCGGCGCTCGAAGCCCGCCTGACATCCATGCTCGCGCACTTTCACACCGCGAACCCGCTGAAACGGGGGATGCCGCGCGAGGAGGCGAAATCGCGCCTCGGCCTTGCGCCCCGCCTCTTCGATGCCTTCGTTGGCCATCTGCACCGGGAGGGGAGCATCGTCGCGGACGCGGACGGCGGCGCGCCGATGCTGCGCCTGCCGACGCACGCGGTGACGCTGCCGCCCGCGCAGCGCGCCGCCGCCGATGCGCTCCTCGCCGCGCTCGCGAGAGAACCCTACGCGCCGCCCGACCCCGCGACCCTCGGCGTCGGCGCGGAGACGCTGGCGGTGTTGGCGGAGGAGGGGAGCGTCGTCCGCGTCGCGGAGGGGATCGTCTTCGCGCGCGAGGCCTACGACCGGATGGTCGCGCAGACGCTCGCGCTGATTGACGCGCACGGCAGCGTCACGCTCGCGCAGTTCCGGGATGCGGTCGGCACCAGCCGCAAATATGCGCAAGCGGTGATGGAATACCTCGACGCGCGGCGAATTACACGACGGGCGGGCGACGCGCGCCTGCGCGGCCCGCTGGCGCGGGAGATCGCGCCGCCAGTGGGCTGAATCGTCAAAAACGGAAATCGGCCGCGAACTGCGTGTGCTCCGGGGGGTCACGGATGGAACACCAGATCCCTGATCCCTTCACCATCCTCGCGGCGCTCGGCGCGGATGACGCCACGGCGGCGACGCCCGTGTCCGGCGGGCAGGATACGGCGATCTGGCGGATTGATCGCCCCGGCGGGCGGTACGCGCTGCGCGTCTTCGCGACCGGCGAGGAGCGCAAGTGCGCGCGCGAAGTGGCGACGATGCGCGCGGCGGCGGCGGGCGGCATCCCCGTCCCGACGGTGCATGCGGAAGGGTCGTGCCAGGGGCGGCCGGCGCTCTTGCTGTCGTGGTGCCCGGGCCGTCCACTCTTCGCCGCCTTGCAGGCGAAACCGTTGCGTGTCTGGCCCCTCGGCGTGCGGTTCGGGCGGATGCAGGCGCGGCTGCACGCGGTATCGCTGCCGGAAACGCCGCCGTATGCGCCCGATCAGTGGCTCGACTGGGGCGGCGGCCTGGAATCGCCGCTGCGGGAGCGATTGCTGGCCGCCGCGCGCCGCCCGTTGGTCCTCTGCCATCTCGATTACCATCCCCTCAACGTGATGACGGACGGCGGGCGCATCACCGCCGTCCTCGACTGGCCGAACGGCCTGCCCGCCGACCCGCGCGCCGATCTGGCTCGCACGATTGTCCTGATGCAGTTCATCCGCCCGCGGCTGCGCCCGCACGAGGAGGCGTTTGTCCGCTGTTTCTTGCGCGCGTGGTGGCACGGCTACCATCGGGGGCAGGGATCACTCGGTGAGATGGCCCCGTTCTATGCCTGGGCGGGCGACGTGACCGCGCGCGATCAGGAGCGGAAGATCGGGCGACCGGGCATCGCCCTCCAATCCGCCGACCTCGACCCACTGCGCCACTGGACTGCGAAATGGATGCGGCGGGCGGCATTAGGATAGCGGTTCTGCGATATCCACGTTTTTCCCTGACGCGGCAATCATGCGATACAATACAATGGATGAGCATAACAAGGTGCTGGAAGGAGTTCACGGCGATGAAACTCAAAGTGGTCGTTCATGACGCGGAAGAGGGCGGGCTCTGGGCCGAGGTGCCTGGCATTCCCGGCTGCGCTACCCAGGGTGAAACATTCGAGGAACTGTTGGAGAATCTCTATGACGCGATCGAAGCGTGCTTGTCGGTTGAACTCGAACCGATTGAGCCTGAACAACATGATCGGATTCTTGAGATCGCGGTATGAAGGCGGTATCCGGCAAGGAATTGGCTTCGGCACTTGAGCGACATGGATGGACATTAAGAAGAATCACCGGCAATCACCATATCTACACGAAGCCTGGTATGCTTGTGCGATTATCTGTCCCGATTCATAGCAATAAGCCCCTGAAGGTCGGCCTGCTGCGGCATCTGCTCAAGCAGGCTGAATTGGTAGAAGAGGACATCTAGCAACATCAATTCTGTCGCTCATATTTTGCTGTGATAGACTAGCGGGCGCGCGGATGCGCCCGGACAGACTTCCGATGAGAGAGGCGAGCACGATGGTACAGACCCGACCCGAGACGGCATCCGCGTACCTCGATACGCTGCCCCCGCCCGCCGAATTCCCCGACGCGCGGGGGCGGTACGGCCGGTTCGGCGGGCAATACGCGCCCGAAACCCTGATGCCCGCGCTCGCCGAACTGGAAACGGCGTATCAGGAGGCGCGCAACGACCCGGCGTTTCTGCGCGAGATGGGCGACCTGCGCCGGCATTACGTCGGCAGGCCGACGCCGACCTACCACGCGAAGGCGCTCTCCGACCGCCTCGGCGGCGCGCAGATCTGGCTGAAACGGGAAGACCTCGCCCATACGGGCGCGCACAAGATCAACAACGCACTCGGCCAGGGGCTGCTCGCCAAGCGGATGGGCAAGCCGCGCATCATCGCGGAGACCGGCGCGGGGCAACATGGCGTCGCCGCCGCGACGGTGTGCGCGATGCTCGGCCTCGAATGCATCGTCTACATGGGCGAGGTGGACATCGCGCGCCAATCGCTCAATGTGTTTCGTATGAAACTGCTCGGCGCGCAGGTCGTGCCCGTCGCGAGCGGGTCGCGCACGCTGAAGGATGCCCTCAATGAGGCGATCCGCGACTGGGTGACGAATGTGCGGACGACCTACTACATCATCGGCACGGTGGCGGGGATGCACCCGTACCCGATGATCGTGCGCGATTTCCAGGCGATCATCGGGCAGGAGGCGCGCGCGCAACTGCTCGCGCAGGCGGGGAAACTGCCCGATGTCGTGCTCGCCTGCGTCGGCGGCGGCTCGAACGCGATGGGCATGTTCCACGCCTTCGTGCCGGATGCGTCCGTGCGGCTGATCGGCGTCGAGGCGGCGGGGCGGGGCATCGAGACGGGCGCGCACGCCGCGAGCATCGTCGCCGGGCGCGTCGGCGTGCTGCACGGCTCGCGCACCTACGTCATCCAGGACGCGGACGGCCAGATCATGGAGACGCACTCGATCTCGGCGGGGCTTGATTACCCCGGCGTCGGCCCGGAACTCGCGTGGCTGGCGGACGCCGACCACGCGCAGTACGTCGGCATCACCGATGCGGAGGCTTTGGAAGCATTGCAGACGCTCTCGCAGACCGAGGGGATCATCCCCGCGCTCGAATCGGCGCACGCCATCGCCCAGGCGATCAAACTCGCGCCGACGATGCCGAAAGATGCCGTCATCGCCGTCTGCCTCTCCGGTCGGGGCGACAAGGACATGGGCACCGTCGCGGACGCGCTGGGAGTGACGTTGAGATAGGACTGAGGACTGAGGACTGAGTGATAGGGAGAGCGATGCGCAATGGGTGACAGATTTGCGGGAAGCGGACAGCAGGAGCGCGCGCGCATCCCATTCCCAGTCCCCAGTCCTCAGTCCTCAGTCCTTACCGGCATCGCGCGCATCGGCGAGGCGTTCGCGCGGGCGAAGGCGGCGGGGCGGGCGGCGTTCATCCCGTACATCACGGTCGGGCACCCCGACCGCGAGACCGTCGCGGCGGTCGTCCCGGCGCTGATCGCGGCGGGCGCGGACATCGTCGAACTCGGCGTGCCCTTCTCCGATCCGCTGGCGGACGGCCCGGTCATCCAGCGCAGCACGCAGGCCGCGCTCGCGAATGGCGTGACGCTCGATATTTGCCTCGATGCGGTGCGAAATCTGCGGAAGGCGGGCCTCACCGCGCCAATCGTCTTTCTCGGCTATACGAATCCGATTGTGCAGAAAGGCGAGGAGCCGTTCGCGGCGATGTGCGAGCGGGCGGGCGTGGATGGCGTGATCGTCGCCGACCTGCCTCCCGAAGAGGCGGGCGATCTCCGCGCGGCGTGCGACCGGCACGGGATCGCGCTGATCGCGATGCTCGCGCCGACGAGCACGGAGAGGCGGATCGCGCAGGTCGCGGCGCTGGCGACGGGCTTCGTCTATTGTGTCGGCGTGACCGGCGTGACCGGCGCACGGGACGCCCTCGCACTCGATCTGCGCGGCTATCTGGAGCGGGTGCGCGCGAAGGTGTCGGTGCCAATCGCGGTCGGGTTCGGCATCTCGCGCCCGGAGCACGTCGCGTCCGTCGGCGCGATGGCGGACGGTGTGATCGTCGGCAGCGCGCTGGTGCAGCGGTTGGACGATCTGCCCCCGGCGGAGCGCGCGTCCGGCGCCGCCGCCTTTGTGCGCTGGCTAACGGGAAGGACTGAGGACTGAGGACTGAGGACTGAGCGGTTTGTTCCCTCCTCAGTCCTCAGTCCTCAGTCCTCAGTCCTGAAGCGACTGAAAGGAGCGCTGGATGGCGGTGCGCGGTGTGCGGGGGGCGACGACGGCGACGGCGAACACGGCGGAGGAGATCATCGAGGCGACGCAGGAATTGATCGCCGCGCTCGTCCATTTCAACGACTTGAATACCGACGAGATCGCCAGCGCCATCTGGACGACGACGCGCGACCTGACGGCGGAGTTCCCGGCGAAGGCGGCGCGGCTGGTCGGCTGGGCGGATGTCCCGCAGATGTGCGCGCATGAGATGGACGTGCCGGGCGCGCTGGCGATGTGCATTCGGGTGACGGTGCACATCAACACCCCGAAGGCACAGCGGGAAGTCCGCCATGTATATCTGCATGGCGCAACCGTGCTGCGACCGGAATATGCGGTGGACAGCGCCGCGCTCTCGTCCGTGAAAACGTTGACGGCGGGCGGCCTGCGGTAGTACCCTCCCACGGTGTTTCTCGGCAGGCATTGTCGCCGCACGGTTGGCCGCGGAACGGAAGGGACCACCGCTCCATGTCCACCAACGCGCTTCCCATCGCGCCGCGTGATCGGCAGTCGCCGCCCGATGGTGCGGTCGAATCCGAAGAAACCGTGCCCTTGCCGCCGCGCCGGTTCGGTGGGGTGATCCCGGAGAACGAGACGCCGAAGATGCTGCGCGCGGCCGTCCTGCGGCTCGCATGGCCCTCGATCGTCGAAAACCTGCTCCAATCGCTCGTGCAGATCGCGACGACGGCGATGGTCTCGCGCCTCGGCGCGGATGCGCTCGCCGGGGTCGGCGTCGGCAATCAGTTGATGCAGGTCGGCATCTCGACCTTCTTCGCCGTCAGCACGGGCACGACCGTCCTCGTCGCGTACAACATCGGCGCGGGCAACCCGCGCGAGGCGGGGCAGGCGGCGAAGCAGTCGTATTTCGTCGGCATCGTCCTCTCTGTGATCGTCGCGATCCTCGGCTTCCTCTTTTCCGCGCCGCTGATCCGCCTGCTCGGCGCGGAACCGGCGGTCGTCGTGCAGGGCGCGAAGTTCCTGCGCATCGAGGCGCTGGGGACGATCTTCCTCGTCACGATGTTCATCAGTAGCGGCATCCTGCGCGGTTCGGGCGACACGCGCACGCCGATGCTCGTCACGCTCTCGATCAACTTCATCAATGTCGGCGTGTCGCTGCCGCTGATCTTCGGTCTGGGGCCGCTGCCGCACCTCGGCGTCGTCGGGGCGGCGTGCGGCAACATCGTCGCGCGGTTCATCGGCTGTGTCGTGCTCGTCTCGATCGTCTGGCGCGGGCGGCGGGGCGTCAGCATCGCCGGGCGGCCGGGCTGGAAGCCGCGCTGGGCGCTCATCAAGCGGCTGATAGATATCGGCCTGCCGAGCATGCTCGAATCGCTCTTCCGCTCCGGCGGCATGACGATCTTCGCGGCGGTGATCGTCAGCCTCGGCACGGTGGCCTATGCGTCGCAGCAGGTCGCGAACATTTTCTGGCAGATGACGCTCTTCCCCGGCTTCGGCTTCTCGACCGCCGCGCTCACGCTGACGGGCCAATCGCTGGGCGCGAACCGGCCGGAGCGGGCTGCGCTCGCGACCTGGGTGGCGACGCGCGCCTGCACGATCTGGATGACCAGCATGGGCATCGTCTATTTCTTCTTCGGGCCGCTCCTCGTCATCCCGTTCAGCGCGGGCGATCCGCACATCGCCAGCATCGCCGCGCACGCGCTCAAGGTGTTGACCTTCTCGATGCCAATCCAGGCCACCGGCCTCGTGCTGGCGGGCAGCCTGCGCGGCGCGGGCGACACGCGCTGGCCGATGTTCTCGACCGGCGCTTCGATGTGGTTCGTGCGCATCCCGGCGGCGTACCTCTTCGGCGTCGTGCTCGGCCTCGGCATCCCCGGCGCGTACCTCGGCCTGATCCTCGATGCGGCGGTGACCTCCGGCCTCAACCTCTGGCGCTACCGCAGTGGCCGATGGCAGAGCGCGCGGAGCCTGAGCGCCGCACCGGCACGGTGAAAGAACCTCACCGCCTGCCCCCTCTCCATCGCGTGGAGAGGGGAGCGACCTTCGAGAAAACCGAATGTTCGGGGGAACGCCCCGACACTGGAGGCAAGTCACCCCTCGCCGCTCGGGTGCCCTCTGGGCGGGTGAGAGGGGCCGGGGGTGAGGTTCCGCCGCGCACCGTGTATGATGGCGCGGGAGGATTGCATGACGGTCACTGAGCAGAGGATACGTTTGCGCTGGCAGCCGGTGGACGGGAACTGGCGCGCGTTCGGCGTGCGCCTGCTCGTTCTGAATATCGGGCTGATGCTCTTCGCGTTCGCGCTCGTGCTCGGCTATCGCTCCGGCCTCGGGTTGAATGCATGGAATATCTTCCAGATCGCCCTGACGAAGTATGTCCCGATGACGCCCGGCCAGATGTCCATCGCGGTCGGCGGCGTCATGATCCTCGTCGCGTGGCGGGCGGGCATCCCGCCCGCGCTCGCGACGGTCTGCAACATGGTCTTCGTCGGCCTCTGGTTCGATTTCTTCGCCGCCCGCGTGCCGCGGGCCGATCGCTTCGTCGTCGCGCTGCCGATGCTCGTCGGCGGCGTTGTCCTGATCGGCTGGGCGTCCGCGATCTACATCAAGGCTGGGCTGGGCGCGGGCCCGCGCGACTCCTTCATGCTCGCGGTCGTCCGCAAGACGGGCTGGAATGTCGGCATCGCGCGCTTCGCCATCGAGGGAACCGTCTTCGCGCTCGGCGTCGCGATGGACCGCTCGCAGGTCGGCATCGGCACGCTCGCGTTCACCTTCGGCATCGGCCCGATGCTCGCCTGGTCCTTCCGCGTGCTGCGCATACCGCCGGGTGGTCGGGCCGCGCCGGTCGCGCCCGCCGTGCCGGTCGCGGAGTTGACCGCCGAGTGAGAGCGATGGGCATAACCCTTGCGGTATGTCTCGATTGGCAGCATGCACGCGTGAACGGCGAAGGAGGCCACGATGGGTAGGGCAATCTGGATGGGTGCGAAGTTCCTCATGGGGGCGATGATCGGCACGGTGATCGGTGCGACCGTGACGGCGTACGCGGCGGGCGCCGCCGACCCCGCCGGCACGGGCGAGGGCGTTGTGGACGGTATCCGCGCGCGCATGAATGCGGCGAAGGCCGCCGGCGACGCCGCCGCGATGCAGACCGAGGCGGCCCTCACCCAGCAATTCCGCACCAAAGTCCACGACCCCGACGCCCTCAACCCACCGACCGCGCTCCACCCGCAAATGTAACGATTGAACCGCCAAGACGCCAAGGACGCCAAGAAAAGAAGAGAAGCCAATAGAGGATACGTTCTCGTTCTCATGCTCATGTACCTCTTGGCGCACTCGGCGTCTTGGCGGTTCGACGTTCTTGTGAAGGAGACGCGCAAGTGGCAGAAGGGATGGGGCGGGGGATTCGGCCGGTGGTGCTGGTGATTATGGACGGGTGGGGAGATGCGCCGCCGGGGCCGGGGAACGCTGTCACGCTCGCCGCGACGCCGACGTTCAACCGCCTGTCCGCCACCGCCGCGCGGAGCGAACTGATCCCCTTTGGGCGGGAAGTTGGGCTGCCGGAGGGGCAGATGGGCAACTCGGAGGTCGGCCATTTGAACATCGGTGGGGGCCGGATCGTCTATCAGACCCTGACGCGGATAGACCTCGCCATCGAGGACGGCGCATTCTTCCGCAATCCCGTCCTGCGCGAAGCCGTACGCGCGGCGAAGGGACGGGGCGCGACGCTCCATCTGCTCGGGTTGATCGGGCCGGGCGGTGTCCACGCGCAGGATGCGCACCTGCTCGCGCTCTTGCGGCTGGCGAAACAGGAGGGGCTGGCGGACGTCGCCGTCCATGCCTTCCTCGACGGGCGGGATACGCCGCCCGAGTCCGCGCGCGGCTACATGCGGCGGTTGGAAGACGAGATGGCACGAATCGGCGTCGGCCGGGTGGCGACCGTCTCCGGGCGGTACTACGCGATGGATCGCGACAAGCGGTGGGACCGCATTCAGAAGGCGTATGACGCGTTAACGCTCGGCGCGGGCGAGACGGCGCGCACACCCGATGCGGCGATTGCCCGCTCCTACGCGGCGGGCGTGACGGACGAGTTCGTCACGCCGACGGTGATCGTCGGGGCGGATGGCGCGCCGGTCGGCACGATGGCGGACGGCGACGTGGCGATCTTCTTCAATTTCCGCTCCGACCGCGCCCGCGAACTCTCCCACGCGCTGGTGGACGCGCAATTCGACGGATTCCCGCGCGCCGCCCATCCGCATCTCGTCTTCGTGACGATGACCGAGTACGAGGCGGATTTGCCCGTCGCGGGCATCGCCTTCCCGACGGAGAACATCGTCGAGCCGCTCGCGGCGGTAATCGCCGCGAGCGGCCTTGCGCAGTTCCACGCGGCGGAGACGGAGAAGTATCCGCACGTCACCTTCTTCTTCAACGGCGGGCGCGAGGAGCCGTTTCCCGACGAAGACCGGCGCTTAGTCCCCTCGCCGAAAGTGGCGACGTATGACCTGCAACCGGAGATGAGCGCCTCCGCGACGGCGGAGGCGGTCGTGGCGGCAATCCGGAGCGGGCGCTATGCCTTCATCCTCGTCAACTTCGCCAACGCGGATATGGTCGGGCACACAGGCGTCCTCGCGGCGGCGATCGCGGCGGTCGAGACGGTGGACGGCTGCGTCGGGCAGGTCCTCGCCGCGCACGACGGCGCCGGCGGCGCGGCAATCGTGACGGCGGACCATGGCAACGCGGAGGAGATGGTCGCGCCGGACGGCACGCCGATGACCGCGCACACGATGAACCGCGTCCCCTGCTTTGTCACGGGGCCGGGCGTCTCGCCGGAGGTGCGCCTCCGCCCGCATGGCCGCCTCGCGGACATCGCGCCGACCGTACTGGATCTCCTCGGCCTGCCGCAACCCGCCGCGATGACGGGCGAAAGCCTGATCCGTCGATCTTAGCGCCCGTCATATCGGTGGCGGAGGCTATCCCTACTCCACATGGAATCAACGCGCGCTGATGCTCCATGGATTGTGCATGCCAGCGATTTCTTTCATCGTCGTACCCGTCGCCGCGTCGAGCCAGAAGATTTTCCCTTGCTCGGCGCTGGCGGCGTAGAGGCGCGCGCCATCCGGGCTGAGTGTAACGCTGTCCAATGGGAAATCCGATAGGTAGCGTCCACGCGGCGCGAGATCGCCGGTGTTGACGACGAACAAACCCTGCTCCGCGATCACGAAGAGCGTCGTGCCGTCCGGTGTGAGCGCCGCGCCGCCGGTCAGGATTCGCTTCGCGCTCGCGCTCGGCATCAGCCAGTTCCCAACGCGCGCGACGATGCCCGGTTGGTTGGCCGCCGCGATGGGGAATGTGCCGATACGGCGGACACTCAGTTGATTCACATCCACATCCGCGACCACGCCGAGCGCGCCATTAACGGCATAGAGGCGCTGACCATCGCGCGATTGCGCGAGCGACCAGAGCAATTGCTTCTCCCAGTCCTCCTTCGCGGTGGTCGGGAGGAAGACGCAAACCGCGTAGCGCCCGTTCAGGTTCAGCATGTGGATGAACGGCCCCTTCGCCTGATTGAGATAGAGGCTGTAGACCCATTGCCCGTCCGGCGAGGCGATGGCGGACTGGCGCGTGCCGCTCATCGTCTGCGCGATCGCCGTCTTATCCACAACCACGCCCGGTTGGAGCATATCGGCGCTGAGATCGTAGAGGCGCACCTTGTAGCCGAGGCCGGGCGTCGCGGTGCCGTCGCGCGGCAGCGTCTCGATCAAATAGAGCGATGCGCCGTCGTTGCTCAACGCGTCGAACGTGAAGTTGCCGTCCAGTTCAATCGGTTTCGGCTGCTGGGTGAACGCGGTGTCGAGGACGACGAGGCGACTGCGCTCGTGGCTGCCGTTGCGTGCGTCCGCC
>JAICIL010000069.1 GCA_025924435.1 Chloroflexia bacterium
GCGCTCGCGGCCCAGACGTTGTTGAGATAGTAGATCGGAAGGACAAGCGCCTTGTCCATGATGAGGTGTTGCGCCTTCGCATAGATCTGCTTGCGCTTCTCCGGATCGAGGGCCGCAGTGCCTTGATCGAGGAGGCTGTCGAACTCCGGGTCCTTGTAGAAGGTGAAGTTGAAGCCACCGATGCTGCGCGAGTGGAGGTAGATGCCGAGGATGTCCGGGTCCTGATAGACGGCGATCTTGAAGTCAATATTGTGCTGCCCCTGCAGTTCGGCGGCCTTGAGCGCGGTCCCGGCGATCACCTGGACATCCACCTGAACGCCGAGCGGCTTCCACTGCGCCTGGAGGAACTGGGCGATGGCGCTATCCTCCTCCGAGGTGCCGATCAAACAGGCGATCTTGAACTGCTGGCCGCCCTTCTCGCGGACACCGCCGCTCCCCATCTTCCAGCCCGCGGTATCCAGCAATTGCGCCGCTTTTGCCGCATCGTACGGATATTGCCCCTCGACCGTCTTGTCGTAGCCGAAGGTGGGCGGGCTGAGCGGCGCGCTCGCGGGGGGGAAGACGTCCTGGAAGAGCGTCTTGACGAGTTCGGCCCGGTTGAAGCCGTAGCTGAGCGCCTGGCGGACCTCCAACTGGTCGAACGGCGGCTTGGCGGTATTGAAATCGATCCACTTGGGCCCGCCGGTGCGCGGCGCGATGAGCATCTGCTGCGCGGCGTTGGCCTTGATCTTCGCGACATTCTGCGTCGGCACGGCGGTGATGATCTGCGCCTCGCCGGTATCGAGGAGCGCCTGCCGGGGCGCGCTCTCCGGGACGAAGCGCCAGATCATCTGGTCGAGGTAGGCGGGGCCTTTATTCTTGAAGATGTCCGGCGCCCACTTGTAATCCGGGTTGCGGACCATCGTGCATTGCTGCTTCTGGACCCACTCCTTGAACATGAAAGGGCCGGTACCGACCGGGTTGAACGGGAAATCCGCGCCGTACTTCTTGACGGCGGTCGGCGAGACGATGCCCATGAAGGCCGTCGTCACGCCGCCGAGGAAGGGCGCGAACGGCTGCTTGAACTTGACCATCACGGTGTTGTCATCCACGACGTCCGTGCCGTCATACTGCGAGCCCAGGATGGCGATCGCCGACGACGATTTGACCGCCGGATCGATGATGCGATCGAACGAGAACTTGACCGCCGCCGCGTTGAAGGGCGTCCCGTCGTGGAACTTGACATCCTTGCGGAGTGTGAAAATGTAGCTCTTCTGGTCGTCCGCCAGTTTCCAGGAGGTCGCGAGCCACGGATAGATCTTAAAGCTCGTGTCCATCGCCAGAAGCTGGTCGAACATGTGCATCTCGAGCGTGTACGCGTCCACGCCGGAGAGACCGCCGGGGTCGAGGCCGGTCGGTTCGGCGGCGTCCCCGATCGTGAGCTTGCCACCGACGACCGGTGCGCCGGACGCGGCGCTCGTCGCGGCGGCGGTCGGCGGCGCACCGGCGGCGGCGGATGCCCCGACCGTTGTCGCGGATGGAGCGGAGACGGACGCGGCGGCGGCGGTTGGTTGCCCGGCATTGACGGGCCGTGCGGTCGGCACGGGCGTCGGCGTCGCTTGCGGGGCGGCACCGGTCGCCGTCGGCGCGGTGCTCCCACCGCCGCAGGCGTCCAGGATCGTCGCGATCGTGGACGCCGAAAGCCCGATTGCGGCGGCGCGTCGCAGGAACGCGCGCCGGGTGATCCGGCCGTAGAGCAGTTGCGCGGAGAGCAGTTGCGCCTCGGCAAAGGTGCGATCGGATTCCATGGGACGCTCCTCCTTGCGAGATCGGGAAAAGGATGCCGTCTGTCCCATCCGGTGCACGCACGTCGGTAGAGATAATCGCGCACCGTGCGATCCGCGAAATGCGCGCAACGCGGGCCGGCGTGTCGTTGCTGAAGACCGTGCGTGGCTCGCAGACGCGCGGTGCGGCGCGGATTCGGTGTGGTGCAGTCTAGCAGCGCACATCGCCGCTGTCAACGGCCTTGACAACGAATTCCACAGGATTCATTATATGAATTGACGATATACGCCAAAATTGGACGGTATGATGACGAAGATCGATGTCACGGACCATTGCATCATCGCGCTCTTGCAGGCGGATGGCCGCCTGCAACACACGGACCTCGCCCGTCGCCTCGGCATTCCCGAGGCGACGGTGCGCAGGAGGATGAAGCGGCTCCTGGACGAGCGGGTCATGCAGATTGTGGCGGTGCCCGATCCGTACAAGATCGGCTACGACACCCATGCCATCGTCGGGTTGCGGGTGCAGCCGGGCAAGATCGGGGAGGTGATCGCCGTCCTCGATCCGCTGCCCCAGATCCGCTACATCGGCGTGACGGCGGGGACGTACGATGTCGTCATCGAGGCGCTCTTCGAGAACAACGACGCGCTGCGCCACTTCCTCACCGACACGCTCGGCCGGATCGAGGGACTCCAGGGGACCGAGACTTCGTACGTCCTCGATGTGGCGAAGCGGGTCTACTCGGTCGGCGTCACGGTTGAGCCGGACAAGGAGTGCCGCACACCGGACGACGTGGCGATCGTGGCGCGGTGCGAGGAGGCGCTCGCGGAAATCAAGCGGCCCCCGGCAGGTGGCGACGGAGAGAATGGGCGCCATAGCGGTTGATCGCGCGGCGTACGGCGACGGTTGCGGCGGATGGTTGGAGGGAGGAGCGCACATGCCGAGAATCACCGCGGGGGATCTCGAACTCTTTTACGAATCGGTCGGTGAGGGCACGCCGCTCGTCCTGCAGGCGCACCATCACATCAGTTGGATGCCCTATCAGGCGCCCTATTTCTCGCAGTTCTACCGGGTTATCACCTTCGACCGGCGCGGCACCGGCCGCTCCGCCAGCCCGCCCGGAACATGGACGGTCGCCGATTTCGCGCGCGACTGCAAGAACCTCCTGGACGCGCTCGGCATCGAGCGCGCCATCGTCGGCGGCGCATCCCTCGGCGGGGCAATCTCCTGCCAGTTCGGCCTCGATTATCCGGAGCGGTCGCTCGCGCTCGTCATCGGGCACACCGGCCCGTACATCTGGCCGCTCGGGGCGGAATGGATCGAGGAGCAGGTGGCCGCCGTCGAGCGGGGCGAGCGGCCGGTCGTGATGCAGCCGCGCTCCTATGCGTGGGAAGAGGAAGGGCCGCCGACCGCCAACCCCGCGCGCGATGGCACGCCCGCGGCCCTCTTCGCGCAAACGCTCACCGCGGGGCCTGGCGGCGCGCCGGATGCGACAATCCGCATGCTCCGCTCGCTCAGTCCGAGCAACTGGGATCTCCGCCCGCGCTACCCGGAGTTGAACCGGCTGGATATTCCGGCCCTCGTCATTGTCGGCGGGCACGAGCCCCAGAAGACGATCGAACTCTCGTACGAGTGGCACCGGCAGATCCCCGGCAGCGAGTTCGCGATCCTGCCGGACGCCTACCACGGCGCGGCGCGCGAGGAACCCGTCGCCTGGAACGCCCGCGTCCACGGCTTCCTCAAGCGGCACGGTCTCTGATTAATTCCGTATCCGAAGCGGATGAAGGGGGTTGGGACAGATGGCGACCGTTGGTTCCTGGAAGGATCGCGATCTCGAAGGGCAGATACTCGGCGATATTGGCATTGATGTGCCGTGGGCGCTCGTTGAGCGCTTCACCGAATTGACGCGGCTCTCGGGTTCGGACGACGAGGCGCGGGCGGTTACCGCCATCACGGACCGTCTCACGGAATACGGGGTGCCACACACCGTCCACCATCCGGTCTGCCTCATCAGCCTGCCCGGCAAGGCGACCTTGCGGACGACGGGCGACGGGGGCCGGGAATACCGCGTGAAGACGCCGTCCTTCTCGCCCGCCACCGGCGGGGTCGAGGTCACCGGCGAACTGGTCTACATCCCCGGCCATCAAGCGGGCGGGATCAACGAACTCTTCAGCGATCGCCGCGCCGCCACGGGCACGGAGGACTTGCGCGGCAAGATCGTGCTGACCGAAGGACTCGGCATGGCGGCGCGCGGCTTCGATCTGGAGAAGTCCGGCGCTCTGGCGGCGATCTTCATCAACCCCGGCGAGGGCATTCACGAGGGGATCACGACGACCTCCTGGGGCTCGCCGGATCTCGACTCGCTCGGCCGCACGCCGCCGGTGCCCATCCTGACGATCAATAAGCCCGACGGAAACGACCTGATCCGACAAGTAGCGGCGGGGCGCGTGGCGGTCGCGTTCTCCAATCGGGTCGAGATCGGCTGGCGGCCGATCCCCGTCACGGTCGCCGAGATTCGCGGCGCCCAGGCGCCGGAGGAGTTCGTGCTCGTGCACGGCCACCTCGATTCCTGGCATGTCGGCATCGGCGACAACGCGACGGGCGATGCGACGCTCCTCGAACTCGCGCGCGTCTTCCATCGTCATCGCGACCAACTGGCGCGCTCGCTGCGCATCGCCTGGTGGAGCGGCCACTCGCACGGTCGCTACGCGGGCAGCACCTGGTACGCGGACACCTTCGCCCTCGATCTCATGGAGCACTGCGTCAGCCATATCAATATTGACTCGCCGGGCTGCCGCTGGGCGACGGTCTATGAGGACGTGATGTGGGTCGCCGAGGCGGAGGAACTCGCCAAAGCGACGATCAAGGATGTGACGGGCCAGGATGCCACCGGCTTACGGCCCCTGCGCGCCGGGGATTGCTCGTTCAACAACATCGGCCTGCCGATCTACTTCATGCTCTCCTCCACGATGCCCGCCGACCTCCGCAAGGAGAAAGGGTACTACGCGGTTGGCGGCTGCGGGGCGAATATCGCCTGGCATACCGAGGGCGACACGCTGGAGATCGCCGACCGGGACAACCTGTTGCGCGACATCAAGGTCTACGCCGCCGCCGTGCTGCGGTCGCTCAATGCGCCCGTCCACCCCTTCGATTACCGCGCGGCGACCGATGATCTGCGCGGCCATGTGGAACGCTACGCCGGGGCGGCGGGGAGCAAATTCGACTTCACGCCGTCGCTCGACGCCCTGCGGCGCCTCCGCGCGCGCCTGGATGCGTTCTATGCCGCCATCGAGTCACGCCCGCCGTCCGATGCGGCGGGCGCGCGCGACGCGAACGGGGTGCAGCGCACGCTTGGCCGCGAACTGGTCTCCGTCAACTTCAGCCGGGACGGGCGCTTCCGGCAGGATGCGGCACGCTCGACGCCGCCGGTGCCGGACCTCGCGCCCGCCACCCAACTGGCCGCGCTCGCGGCGGATGACGACATGGCGCGGGTGATCGCCATTCACCTCACACGCGGGCAGAATCGCCTCGTCTGGGCGTGCCGGAGCGCCGAACGGGCGATTGACCGATTCCTCGACGGAGGGTGATGAGCGATGCGCACGATCGAAGAACTCGTCGACATTCCCGCCGCCGGATTCCCGTGCTGGTCGCCGGACGGATCGCGCCTCGCCTACCTCCTCGACCGGCCGGAGGTCGGTTGGCAACTCTGGCTCTACGAGGCCGCGACCGCCGAGCGCCGGATGGTGAGCGATCGCCCGGTGCGGCCGGGTCGCCCCGCGTGGTCGCCGGACGGGGCGTCGGTCGCCGTCGTCCGGGGGAACAGCGAGGGTGGGTCGGCGATCTGGCTCGTGGCGGTGGACGGCGAGGCCGACGCGCGGCGGCTCGCCGGGGGCGCCTGGGAGACGCGCTCGCCCGCATTCTCGCCGGACGGCGCATCGGTCGCGTTCATCAGCGGCGAGGCGGGCACGCTCGATATCTGGCTGGCCCCCGCCGCCGGTGGCGCGGCGACACGGCTGACCGAGGCGACCAATCCGCTCGATGAACCGCGGTGGACGCCGCAGTGGTCGCCGGATGGCAGCTGGATTGCCTATGTCTCCTCCCGCTCCGGCGAGCGGAACAACGACGATCTCTGGTTCGTCTCGCCGGACGGGAATCACCATCGTCAGATGACGACCGGGCTGATCGTCAACACCGATGCCGCCTGGTCGCCCGATGGCGCGCGGATCGCGCTCGTCGGCAACACGACCAACGAGCATTGGTACGGGGACGATGCCGATGTCTGGTCCATCGCCGCCGGGGAAGGGCCGCCCGTGCGGCTCACACCGGCAGGCGGGCACTCGTGGCGACTCGAGGGCGGCGGGCTGGCCTGGGCACCGGACGGCGGCGCGATCTACGCGCTCTCGCATCGCAACGGCGATCGCACTATCACCGCCGTCCCCGCCGATGGCGGCGTGCGCACCGCCGTGGCGAATCTGCCCGGCACGATCACCGATTTCGCGCTCTCCCCCGATGGCCGGACGATCGCCTACATCCACGCGTCGCAGACCGGCCCGCCCGACCTCTTCATCATGCCCGTGGCCGGTGGCCGCCCGGCGCGGATCACCGACTGCGGCGATGGGGTCAACCGGACGGCGCTCCAGCGGCCGGAACGCATCCCGTATCGCTCCTTCGATGGGCTGTATTGCGACGCCTACCTCTATCTCCCGCCCGATTTCGACGAAGGCGACGCCTATCCGGGTTTGATTCAGGTCCATGGGGGCGGCACGAACTCGTACGGCAACGGCTGGCATCCGGTGGAGCAATGGCTGGCGGCGCAGGGCTTCGTGGTCATGGCCGTCGAGTATCGCGGATCGAGCGGGTACGGTCGCGATTTCGCGGGCCTCTCGTACGCCGATTGGGGCGGCGGCCAGACGCGCGACGCGGTCGCGGCGGGGGAGTGGCTGCGCTCGCAGCCGTACATCACCAACGTGGGCATCTACGGCGGTAGTTACGGGGGCTATCTGACGCTCCACAGCATCGTCGCGGCCCCCGACCTCTTCGCCGCGGCGGTGGACATGTACGGGAAGACGAACATGTTCACGGCGCAGCGGCACGCGGACCGCGTGGGCCGGGTCTTTGTGGCGCGGGACTACTGGGGCCGCCTCGCGCACGAGATCCCGGAGGCGATGGAACGCGCGGGGACAGCGCGGCGCCTGGAGCGCATCCATACACCGCTGCTCATCCTGCACGGAGACCAGGACCCTCGTGTGCCGCCCATCGAATCCGCCCAGGTGGCCGAGACGATGCGACAGGCCGGTCTTGCGCATGAGTACGTCGTCTATCCCGGCGAGGGGCATGGGTTCCGCAAACGGGAGCATCGCATTGATTGCTATCGCCGCATGCTCGCCTGGTTCCGGCGGTACTTGGTGGCGTGAGCGCGGCCCGGGTCGGCGGGGATGCTTTCTCCGGTGCGCCAGCGTCTCCTTGCTTGCGGCGAAGCATCGGGTAGACTGTGCAACGGAGCGCGATGGGCGGCCCGAAGTGTTCACGAGCGAGAATGCGTGCAAGCCGACCCGCCACAGTGCGTGCGAGCAGGAAAGGAGCGTATCGTGCCGCGAGTCAACCGCTGTGTCGAACTCTTCGAGCAGGATCAGCCGGTCTATTACGCCCCGCCGGGCGAGCGGACCTACGAGGGTGGCGTCGAGGCCGCGCGGACGTGGGCCGACTACATCGTCTACGACATCGAGCACCACCCGTTCGACATGAACGCGCTGCGCGCCTACATGGCCGGGCTGATCGCCGGTGGCCCGACGCGTAGCGGCCACCGCACCCCCGCCGTGATCGTCACGCTGCCCTTCGACGGCACCAGCCCGGACGTTGTCCGCGCCAACTCGTGGGTGATCAAGCAGGTGCTCGCCTGCGGCGTCCACGGCCTGCTGCTCGTCCACGCCGAGTCGCCCGAGGCGGTGAAGGCGTTCGTCGAGTGCTCGCGCTACCCATTCAACCGCATCGGCGTCGGGGAGGGGCTGGACGAGGGGCGGCGCGGCGGCGGCGGCCAGGCCGATGCCGCCGCCATCTGGGGCGTCCCGGTGCGCGAGTACCTCGACATCGCCGACCCGTGGCCGCTCAACCCGCGCGGCGAATTGCTGCTCGGCCTGAAGATCGAGAACAAGCGCGCCCTGTCGAACTGCGAACTGAGCCTGCGGGTGCCCGGCCTCTCCTTCGCGGAGTGGGGCCCCGGCGACATGGGCATGTCCCTCGGCTTCCCCGACAACCACGACGAGCCGTACCCGCCCGAAATGGAGAATGCCCGCAGCCGCGTGCTCGCCGCCTGCCGGGCGAACGATATCCGCTTCCTCAGTTCGGTCTACGCGCACAACGTGGCGATGCGGATTGACGAAGGCGTGCGAATCTGCGCCGGGCGGGACGGCGAGGCGGCGGCGAAGATCGGCCGCGAGTACACCAAGCGCACCATGCCGGTCTAACGCGATGGATAGCCTTTCCCGTAGTCGGAGCGAGCGATGCGGCTCTATTTGATGGTGGTGGCGGTCACCGGGCCGCAGGGCGATCCGGTGCCGAGTTATCTCATTCGCACCGACGACGGCATCAACGTCCTGATTGATACGGGCTTCTCGCCGGAGATGGTCGCGATGGCGCGGCGGCCGGGCAATACCGGCCAATACATCCGCGATGCCGTCCCCGTCGCGGATCATCTCGCCGCCCTCGGCCTCGCGCCCGGGGACATCCACTACCTGATCGCGACGCACTTCGACCCCGACCACGCCGGCGCGCACGACGCCTTCCCGAATGCCGAGATCGTCGTCCAGCGCGCGCACTACCGGGCCGCGAAGGAGGGGACGGACCGCCGCTACGCGATGAACCGGGCGCACTGGGACGCCCCCGGCCTGCGCTATCGCTTCGTGGACGGCGACGCCGAACTGCTGCCCGGCATCGAACTGATCGAGACGAGTGGGCATGTGCCGGGGCATCAGTCGGTGCTCGTCCGCCTCCCGGAGACGGGGCCGGTGCTGCTCGCGATTGACGCGATCAACCACGCCGGGCAGCGCGACCCGGAGACGCGCACCGTCGCCGGTTTCGACACGGACGAGGCGAGCACGCGGGCGAGCACGCGCAAACTGCGCGACATCGCGGAGCGCGAGGGCGTGCGCCTCGTGATCTACGGCCACGACCGCAAACAGTGGCCGACGCTGAAGCAGGCGCCGGAATATTACGACTGAGCGGGCACCCACCCCCGGCCCCTCCCGACGCGGGCGGGGAGCGAAATCCGCTCGCTCTTTATTCTCTCCTCCCGTTTCGGGAGGGGGCCGGGGGTGGGCTTTCTGCTATCATTGCGCGGGCGGAAATAGCGCGAACAGGCGGGAGGAGGATGCGGTGCGACGGATGCGACAGCCCTCCACCGCGCTCACCGTCGAGCGAGCGACGCACGCTGCCGGGAAACCGGCGCGGCGCGGCGCGCGACGCTCGCTCACGCGGACGTTCCGCTCGCTGCGGAACCCGAATTACCGGCTCTACTGGATCGGCCAGGTCATCTCGATGCTCGGCACGTGGATGCAGACGATCGGGCAGGCGTGGCTCGTCCTGCGGCTGACCGACTCGCCGCTCGCCCTCGGCGTCGTCACCGCCTGCCAGATGTTCCCCGTGCTGATCTTCGGGTTGTTCGGCGGCGTGATCGCCGACCGCGTGCCGAAGCGGCGGCTGCTCGTCATCACCCAGACGATCATGCTTCTCCAGGCGACCGCCCTCGCCCTGCTCACCGCCGGGGGCTGGATCAATCTCGCCGCGCTCTATCTGCTCGCCGCCGTGCTCGGCACGGCGACCGCGCTCGATAACCCGACGCGGCAGGCCTTCATCAAGGAGATGGTCGGGCCGGACGATGTGCCGAACGCGGTCGCGCTCAACTCGATCGTGCAGAACACCGCCCGCCTCGCCGGCCCGGCGCTCGCCGGCCTGACGATCGCGGCGGTCGGCGTGACCGCCTGCTTCGCGCTCAACGCCGTCAGTTTCCTCGCCGTGATCGTCGCGCTGCTCCTGATGCGCCCCGAACGGTTCTACGAGTCGCCCGCGCCGCGGCGGGGCAGGGTGCTGGCGCAGATCGCCGAGGGATTGCGCTATGCGCTCAGGACGCCGGAGATCGGCCCGATCCTGCTCCTGACCGTCACCTTCGGCATCTTCGGCTACAACTTCAACATCATCCTGCCGCTGCTCGCCCGCTACGTCCTGCACGCGGGGCCGGTCGGGTTTGGCGCGCTCTCGTCCGCGATGGCGGTCGGCTCGCTGATCGGCGCGTTGCGCATCGCCTACAGCGGCGTCGCCTCGCGGCGGATGCTGCTGGTCGGCGCGGCGGGGTTCAGCACGCTCCTCTTGTGCCTCGCGCTCTCGACGCGCTGGCTGACAATGATCCCCGCGCTCGCCGTGCTCGGCGCGTGCAGCATCACCTACTTCACCACCTCGACCAGCCGCGTGCAACTGATCGTCGCGCCGGAGTTGCGGGGCCGGGTGATGAGCCTGTATGCCTTCCTCGATCTCGGCTCCGCGCCGATCGGCAGCCTCCTGCTCGGCACGCTGGCGAAGCATGTCGGCGTGCGGCCGACCGTCGGCGCGTTCGCGGTCGCCTGCGGCCTGGGCACATTCGCCGGATTCCTCTCCCTGCACCGTCAACGCGCGCACTCCGCCCCATCCATCCCGCGGGAAGTGATGCCGCCCGCGTAACGGGGATTGAACCGCGAAGGCGCGAAGGACACGAAGGAAATACGGAGGAAAGGGAAAACAGATTCCTGCTTTCTCGTTCTCTCTTCGTCTCCTTCGCGCCTTCGCGGTTCAAGCGTTTCCTTTATGTCCCGGCGCGGGTGAAGCGGGGGAGGACGGCGGCGAGGAAGAGTTCGACGCCCTCGGTGCGCGGGAAGTCGAGGAAGTTGAGTTGCATGTGGCGCACGCCGACACCGGCGAATTGCGCGATCTGCTCCGTCACCTCGTCCGGGTCGCCGCTGACGACGTGCACGTCGCCCCGGTGGCCCATCGTCCGGCGGCGAATCAGCCGCGCCGGGTCGCGAGAGAGACTGATGCCCATGTAGCAGGTCGGCACGATCTCGTCCGGATCGCGCCCGATCGCGCGGCATTGGTCGCGGAGGATGGCGAGTTTGCGGGCGTACTCGGTGGGGGAGTAATAGTCGCAATTCCACCAGTCCGCGCGGCGCGCGACGACCGGCAGCGTCCGCCGCTCGCCCCCGCCGCCGATCATCAGCGCGGGCGGCGGTTCGGGCTTCGGGATGCAGTACGCGTTTTCGATGCGGTAGTGCGCGCCGGTGAAGGTCGCGGGGCCGCCCTGCCAGAGCGCTTTGATAATCCGCGCCGCCTCGTCCAGTTGCGCGACGCGCTCGCGGGCCGGGGGGAAGGGGTAGCCGTAAGCGTGATGCTCGCCTTCCGCGTCGCCCGCGCCGAGGCCGAGGATGAACCGCCCGCCGGTGAGGAACTGGAGCGTGGCGGCGATCTTCGCCGTCAGGGCCGGGTTGCGGTATCCCTGCCCGATCACCAGCGTCCCCCAGCGCAGGCCGGGGTGCTGCCCGGCGAGATAGGCGAGGAAGGCGAAACATTCGAGGATCGGCTGCGCGTCGAACTGGAAGTGGTCAATGATCCAGCAGGAGAGGTTGTGCTCGGCGGCGGCGTCGAGCAGCCGCGCGTTCGCGCTCGCCATCTCCGCCATCGTCCCGCCGTGCGGCGTTGGCCGGATCGTCACCCCGAAGTCAATCCGCGCCATCATCGCGCCTTTTTCGGCGGAATCTCGATCGTTTCCCGCGTGACCGTGCGCGTCTTCGGGTCGAAATGGAAGATGGTGCCGGTGCGCGGAGGATCGCTTTCGTCGCCCGCTTCCTCGTCGTCCCACTCCTCGTCATCCTCGTCCCACGGTGGATACTGGGGCGGGGCATCGCCACGGCTGGCGGTGAGGCGGGGGTATTTGTCCTTCGGTGTGAGTTTGCCTTTGGCGTCGAGCAGTTTGACGCCGAACTCCCACTCGTCGCCGTAGTCGAAGAGGAAGAGGAACTCCTTCTTGCCCGTCTTGCCGGGGTAGGGCACGTCGCGGATGAGGATGTCGTCCACATCGGGCGCTTCGTCAAAGTCCGAGAGGAAGGGGAGTTCGAGACCTTCAAGCCCGGTCGGGAAGAGCGCCGCCGCGAGCGCGGATTCGCTGTCGTCCGCCGCCTCCTCATCGTCCGGCTGCCAGTCCCCGAAGAGGTAGCGCTGGAGCGCCTCGGACATCTTCGCGGGGTCGGCGTTCGGGTCGCTCTCGATCAGGCGGGCGAACTCGGCGATCGGCGCACGATCCTCCTCCGGCGCTTCGGCGGCGGCCTCGTTGAGCATCGCCACCATCTCCGCCTGCAACTTCGCGCGGTCTATCGCGGCGGGCAGTTCCTCCGTCGCCTCGAAGGCGGGGTCCTCCGCGAGCAGGGCGAGTTTGCGCAGCTCCGACCCTTCGGGGAAGAGGTCGAGCAGTTCCTCGTCGTCCTCGTCGCCCGCATCGCCGTTCCAGTCGCCCATGTGGTAGGCGTACTCCGTCTTCTTGTCCCACGGCTTACCGCTGAGAAAGAACGACCAGAGGTGGTCGCTGTCGAAGTCGTACGCGTCGAGGATGGCGAAGCCGAGATCGCCGAGCGTGTTGTTCGCCGCGATCGCGATCTCGCGCTGGATGTCGGTGGCGTTCTCCGGCGCGTAGCCCGCCGCGCAGCCGAGTATGCGGATGCGGAAGGTATAGATCGGCGGTTCGGGCGTGAAGCGTTGCTCCTGCATCGTTCTCCTCCTCCGTGCGAGCCGTGCGGCGCGGATGCGCCCAGTATACGCCCGAGCGGAAACCGGGGAGAACCGCAGAGACGCAAAGATCGCAAAGGACGCAAAGAAAAGAAAAAGGGCTGTGCGGATTGCTCTCTACTTCTCTTCCGCTTTGCGCTCTTCGTGTCCTTTGCGCCTTCGTGGTTCTCCCCGGTTTCGATTACGTCACGGCGACGGGGACGCGGCGGGCCTGGAGGAAGCGGCGGATGAGCCAGAGGATGCCGACGGGGATCAGCGTGCAGTACGCCTTGCCGATCACCTGCCCGGTGATGAAGTTGAGCGAGCCAAAGGCGAGGTAGAGGAAGATCGCGCTGTCGAGGATGTCGCCGATCGTGTTCGCGATGATCATGGCGACGAGCCAGTACCGCCGCCGCATCGGGGTGTAGATGGCGAAGTCCGCCAGTTCGCCCAGGAGGAAGGCGACGCCGCTGGCGAGCGCGAACTGCTTGGAGATGAAGACGGAGAGGGACGCACCGATCAGGATGGCGGCGACGGCCCACCAGCGGCCCAGCGTGTCCTGCACGAGGTCGCGGAACTCGAAGCAGAGGCCCGCGAAGAAGACACCCGCCGGGGCCATCAGCCCGAAGCCGACGGGCACGATGCCGAACCGCTCGATTGCCCAGTTCGCGCCGACAATTGCGGCCACATATCCCGCGAGCAGCAGGGAGCCGATAGTGCGGCGGTTGAGCGTCATGCGCGCGGCTCCCGGACGACCTTTGCGCTGGCGGTGATCGCGATGCCGCCGCGCGGCTTCTGCACGACCGTCGTGCGCACCCAGTGCGGCGCGCCGGCTTCCATCACATCCCGCGCGACGCGCGCCGCGAACGCCTCGCCGAAGATGCCCGTGTTGCGGAAAGTCTGGAAGTAGAGTTTGAGCGACTTCGACTCGATGCACGCTTCGTCCGGGCGGTAGGCAATCGTCACCTCGTACCAATCGGGCTGGCCGGTGACGGGGCAGAGCGCCGTCACCTCATCGGAGACCATCCGCACGATAGTCACATCGGGCGGCGCGGGGAAGGTGTCGAGGCCGTTGAAGGTGTCATCGTGGGGCTTCAAGTGGCGGAAGTGGTGATCGGTCATCTGCTCCTCCGGCGTTTCCTGTAACCGGAGGAGTATACCACCGCCCGCCTTCCGGCCAAGCCGTTGCATCGCGCGCCGGAACGTGCGATGGTACGGGCACGTGAAAGGAGCATCGGTATGGGCAAGAAAGACAAGGGCGGCAAAGAGACGCGCAAGCCGAAGAAGCCGAAGGCATAGCGTTTCTTGAACCGCCAAGACGCCAAGAACGCCAAGGAAGAGAAGAAAGGTAACTCATCGTCTATTCTTATTCTCTCTTGGCGTTCTTGGCGTCTTGGCGGTTCAATTCCCTCGGTTTGTCCCGCGCTGGGGTGCTGTGCGACAATGCTCCGCCGAGCCGGGTGTGCCGGTGTGGTGCGGCGTGGGCAGCAAGAAGGAGAACGACGCGGTGGCAACCGATCTCGCGCGGGACCGCGAACGGGCGTGGCAACTCTTTTGCGAGTGGACCGAGAGTGAGAGCCTGCGCAAGCACGTGCTGGCGGTCGAGGCGGCGATGCGCGCCTACGCGCGGCGCTTCGGGGAGGACGAGGAGGCGTGGGCCGTCGTCGGCATCCTGCACGACCTCGATTACGAGCGGTATCCGACGATGGACGGCACCGGCCACCCCTTTAAGGCGGTCGAATACCTCCGCTCCATCGGTTACCCGGAGGTTGTGACGCGCGCGATCCTCTCCCACGCGGATTATAGCGGCGTCGCGCGCGAGTCCCGCATGGAGCATACGCTCTTCGCGGTGGACGAACTGACCGGCTTCATCAGCGCGGTCGCGCTCGTCCGCCCCTCGAAGCGGGTTGCGGATGTGGACGCCAAATCGGTGCGCAAAAAGATGAAGGACAAGGCGTTCGCGCGGGCTGTCAACCGGGACGATCTCGTGCAGGGCGCGGAGGAACTCGGCTTGGAATTCGACGATCACATCGCGTTCACCGTCGCGGCGCTCACCGCGCAGGCCGAGCGATTGGGCTTGGCGGGAACGCCCGAACCGGCAAATGCGTAGGGGCGGTCACGCCGAGGTGCAACCGCCCTCCCCGGGGTGGCTGCTACCGCCGAGAAAGGAAGGGACACCTTCGTGCGTGTGAGAGAGATGGATACCGTAACGCGACTATCGCGGCGGCGCATGCTGGCGTTCGGCGCTGCATCGGTTGCGGCGATGGCATTGGCGGCGTGCGGCGGCGGCAGTAGCGCGACGGAGACGCCGAAGGGCGGGAGCGCGTCTGGTGGCCTTGCGGCGACGGTGCAAGCGGCGGCGTCGGCGGCTCCCGCCGGGGCGGCGAGCACGGTGCAGGCGATCGCCTCGGCGGTGCCGGGTGGCGCGGCAGCGGCGGCATCGCAGGTCCCGGCCGCCGCCTCGGCAGCGGCCAAGCCCTCCGTGGCGGCAAGCCCGGCGGCGAATGCGGCGGATGTCGCCGGCCGCAACAACAAATATAAATCGCCGCCGCCGATGACGATTGACAAGTCGAAGAAGTACACCGCCACCATCGCCACGAATAGGGGGACGATGAAGGCGGACCTCTTCGTAGATACCGCGCCGGTGACGGTCAACAACTTCGTCTTCCTCGCCAACGATCACTTCTACGACGGGGTGATCTTCCATCGCATCGTCGCGGGGTTCGTCATCCAGGGCGGCGACCCGACGGGCACGGGCACCGGCGGCCCCGGCTACAAGTTCCCCGACGAGCCGATCCCCGCCAACCGCAACTACGAGAAGGGGACGCTGGCGATGGCGAACAGCGGGCCGAACACGAACGGCAGCCAGTTCTTCATCTGCGTGGACAACCTGACCGCCAAAGGCGCGCTGCCGAAGCAGTACAACATCTTCGGCAAAGTGACCGAGGGGCTTGATGTCATTGATAAAATCCTCGCGGTGCCGCGCACGGCGGGCAGCGACGGTGCGCAGTCGAAGCCGACCGAGAAGGTTTTCATGGAGAGCGTGACGATCCAGACGACCTAACCCCCAACCCTTTCCTTGTATGGAAGGGGAGAGATAGGGGCGCACGGCCGTGCGCCCATCGCACAGGAGAGAGGCATTAATGGCAGGGAAGAACGATCAGTACCGGGCGCAGGGTGCGCCGACGTTCGCGCTGGAACGCGGGAAGAACTACAAGGCGAAGTTCGAAACCTCGATGGGCGACTTCGAGGCGGAACTGTACAGCGACACCGCGCCGATGACGGTCAATAGCTTCGTCTTCCTCGCGAACGAGGGTTTCTATGATGGGGTGATCTTCCATCGCGTCGTGCCCGGTTTCGTCGTGCAGGGCGGCGACCCGACGGGCACGGGCACGGGCGGCCCCGGCTACAAGTTCGCGGACGAGGACATCCCCCAGCATCGCGACTACGAGAAGGGGACGCTGGCGATGGCGAACAGCGGCCCCGGCACGAACGGCAGCCAGTTCTTCGTCTGCGTCGCGGACCTGCGCGGCCGTCTGCCGAAGCAGTACAACATCTTCGGCAAGGTGACCGATGGGATGGATGTCGTGGACAGCATGGTCAAGGTGCCGCTCCTGCCCGGCGGCGACGGCGCGCGCTCCAAGCCCGCCGAGCCGATCACGATCAACAAAGTGACAATCGA
>JAICIL010000070.1 GCA_025924435.1 Chloroflexia bacterium
CGGCTTCGCGCCGCGCGTTTCGGGCAGGACGACGAGCGTCTTGAAGACTTCCGCCTCCGGGATGCCGAGCGTCGCCGCGACGCCGTCCGCCGAGCGGATCGTGTCCGAGAATTCGTGCACCTCGTACGGTACCTTGCGCTGATCGAGCGCGCGCATCGCGTTCGTCTTCCGCATCATTGCCTCCCAGAGGGAATGATACACGGCCCCGAAATTGCTGCCCGCTTTTGGGCATCGCGGCGTATCCTCTGACAGTAGGCAAATCACCGGCGGAAAGGGGCGGGACATGGCGACGACGACAACACCAACGCGGACCGAACGGGACTCGCTCGGCGAGGTGCCCGTGCCGGCGGACGCGCTCTACGGCGCGCAGACGGCGCGGGCGGTGGAGAACTTCCCGATCTCCGGTCTCCGGCCGCACCGCGTCTTCATCGAGAGCACGGCGATGGTCAAGTGGGCGGCGGCGATGGCGAACATGGCAATCGGCAAACTGCCCCCGGAGAAGGGGAACGCCATCGCCGGGGCCGCGAAAGAGATCATTGACGGCCGGTATCACGACCAGTTCGTCGTGGATGTCTTCCAGGCGGGCGCGGGCACCTCGCACAACATGAACGCGAACGAGGTGATCGCCAACCGCGCGAACGAACTGCTCGGCGGGCGGCGCGGCGATTACGCGCCCGTCCACCCGAACGACGATGTGAATATGAGCCAGAGCACGAACGATGTCTTCCCGACAATCACCAAAATCGCCGCGCTACGCATGCTGGCGGGCGTCCATGAGCAGTTGCAGTCGCTCGAAGATGCTTTCCGGCAGAAGGCGGACGAGTTCGCGGACGTCGTCAAGAGCGGCCGCACGCATCTGCAAGACGCCGTGCCGACGACGCTCGGCGCGGAGTTCGGCGGCTACGCGAGCGCGATGCAGCATGTCCGCGAACGGATCGCGGGCACGGCGCACTGGGTCGGCGAACTGAACATCGGGGCGACGGCGCTCGGCACCGGCCTGAACAGCGGCGCGGGCTATCGCGGCGAAGTGGTGAACTATCTCAAGGAGATCACCGGCATCGAAGGCCTGCGCCCGGCGGAAAACCTCTTCGAGGTGACGCAGAGCATGGCGCCGCTCGGCGCGCTCTCCAGCGACCTGCGGACGGTCGCGCTCGAACTGATCCGCATCGCGAACGATCTGCGGCTGATGGCCTCCGGGCCGCGCACGGGCCTCTTCGAGATCGCGCTGCCCGCCGTGCAGCCCGGCTCCTCGATTATGCCGGGCAAGGTCAACCCGGTGATGGCGGAGATGCTCGACATGGTCTGCTTCCAGGTTGTCGGCAACGACACGACGGTCGCGCTCGCGGTGCAGGCGGGGCAACTCGATCTCAACGTGATGATGCCGGTGATCGCCTTCAACGTCGTCTGGTCCATGGACATCCTCGCCAACGCCGTGCGCGTCTTCGTCGAATTCTGCGCGCGCGGCATCACGGCGAATCGCGCGCGGATCGCCGAATGGGTGGAGCAGAGCACGGCGATCGTCACCGCGCTCAACCAGCGGATCGGCTACAGCCGCGCGGCGAAGGTGGCGCAGCAGGCCTTCCGCGAGGGGCGCACCGTGCGCGATGTCCTCGTTTCCGAGGGCGTCCTGACCGCCGACGAGGCCGCCCAATTCCTCGATCCCGCCGTCCTCGTCCGGCCCGGCGACCCGAATACGTACCCGTAATTTCCCCCTCTCCGCTCGACGGAGAGAGGGCCGGCAGTGAGGTTCCTCGACCTATGCTATACTACTCCACGAGACGGCGGCGCTCGCCAAATGCGGGCGTCGGAACCGTACTCCGCTACTCGCGCACGTAGGATGGTGCCTGTGACAGGGACACGCTAAACAGCCAACTCTCCCCTTCCCGTTTCGGGAGGGGGTCGGGGGGTTAGGAATATCCCCGCATCGCTGGAGCGTGTCCCATGTTGTCCGTCACCGATGTCGCCAAAGCGTATGGCGGCGTGCCGATCCTCGATCACATCTCCTTCACCCTGAACCGTGGCGAGCGCGCCGGGCTGATCGGCCCGAACGGCGCGGGGAAGTCCACGCTCCTGCGCATCCTCGCCGGGTTGGAAGCACCCGACCGCGGCACCGTCTGGCTCGATCCCGCCGCGCGCATCGGCTACCTCGCGCAAGCCTTGCGGTACGACGCGAGCGCGACGATCCGCGATGTTCTGGCGGACGCGCTCGGCCCGGCGCGCGAGACCGTGGCGGCAATCGAACGTCTCGGCGAAGCGATCGCCACCGCACAGGGCGGGGCGTACGACGATGCGATGGCCCGCTACGCCGACGCGCTCGACCGCGCGGAGCGGATGGATGCCTACGGCGTGTCCGCCCGGCTCGCGGCGGTGCTGGCGGGGCTGGGGCTGGCGCACCTCACGGAAGAGACGCCCGTCGCCATCCTCAGCGGCGGCCAGAAGACCCGCCTCGGCCTCGCCCGGCTGCTCCTGACGCGGCCGGATGTCCTGCTGCTCGATGAGCCGACCAACCACCTCGACATCGCCGCGCTGCACTGGCTCCAGGCGTTCGTGCGCGACTATCCCGGCGCGGCGCTGATCGTCTCGCACGACCGCGCCTTCCTCGATGCGCTCGTCACGACGATCCTCGAACTGGACGACGCGACGCACACGATCACCGCCTACCCCGGCACATATTCCGACTATGCCGAGGAGCATGCCCGCCGCCGGGCGAAACTGCTGGACGACTATCGCCGCCAGCAGGAGCAGATCGCCGAGGTGCGCGCGAACATCCGCGCGGTGGCGGGCAATGCGATGCGGACGGAGCGGGCGACGCAGAATGACTATCTCCGGGGCCGCTCCAAAAAGGTCGCGCGGACGGCGAAGGTGCGCGAGCGCAAATTGGAACGGTTATTGGAGAGCGACGAGAAGATCGAGCGGCCGGAGCGGCAGTGGCGCCTCAAACTCGACTTCGGCGAGACGCCGCGCGGCGGCCAGCGCGTCCTCGCCCTCGAAGGTGTCGGCAAAGCGTTCGACGGCCGCGCGCTCTTCACCGGCGTGGAGGCGGAAATCCGCCACGGCGAGCGCGTCGCCCTGCTCGGGCCGAACGGCAGTGGCAAGACGACGCTGCTGCGCATCATCGGCGGCGTGCTGCCGCCCGATTCCGGCGCGGCGCGGATCGGCGCGAGTCTCCGCCCCGGCTACTTCGCGCAGGAGCAGGAGGGATTGGACCCCGATCAGACCGTCCTCGACGCCGTCCGCGCCGCCGCGCCGATCGGGGAGACGGAGGCGCGGAACTTCCTCCACTTCTTCCTCTTCGCGGCGGATGCGGTCTTCCGGCCCGTCGGCAAACTCAGTTACGGCGAGCGGGCGCGGCTCGTCCTCGCGCGGCTCGTCCTGAGCGGCGTCAACTTCCTCCTGCTGGACGAACCGCTCAACCATCTCGACATCGCGTCGCGCGAGCAGTTCGAGGCGGCGCTGGAAAACTTCGATGGCACGATCCTCGCCGTCGTCCACGACCGCTATTTCGTCCAGCGCTTCGCCGAGCGTATCTGGGCGCTGCACGACGGGAAACTCGTCGAATATTTCGATCTCGATGCGTACGAGCGGGCGATTGCCGGGCTGTCTCTCCACGGCGCGGCGCCGCGAGCGGGGGAGCGCGCATAGGTTTACCAAGATTTGTCCGTTTTATCTCCGTCGCGGCTTCTTTAAGCATCGAACAAATGTCCTGCGATCGGGCGGGGCATGATGCACGCAAGGGGGAGCCGAAGTGTACAGCACGGAATCGTCGTTTCTCTCATCGCCAACCGGTGCGGTGGGTGTGTGGGCGGACGCCATCCGCACGCATAATGCCGCGCAGGCGGACGCCATCGCGACGGCCTATTTCCGCGACGGCGCGCGGATCGGCCTCAACGCCGATCTCGCCCTCGCGCAGGCGTGCCACGAATCCGCCTGGTTCACCTCGCGTCATTGGACGGAGCAGTTCGACCCCTGCGGCCTCGGCGTGACAGGCGAGGGCGCGCCCAGCGGTCCGCTCTCTGGGGCGACATTCCCCTCGCTCGAAGAGGGTATCGAGGCGCATTACGAGCATCTCGCCTGCTACACGATGGTGGCGGACCCGACCGTCGTCGCGGAATGGGGATTGCTCGATCCCCGGCACGACTTCCACGACGGGATGCCGCGCGTCGCGGACCTCGTGCGGCCGGGGCGGAAATGGGCCGTGCCCGGCGACGGCTATGCGGCGGCGATTGTGGCGATTGCGAATCGCGTGATTGGAGAAGCAACGATGAACCCGCTGCCGACCGAGGCCGAGATCGGCTATCCCGTCCGCATTCACGCTGCCGCCGATGTCGGGCCAGCGCGCGACCTCGCGGAGATCGCGTGGTTCATCGTCCACGACACCGAGGGTCACTTCGCGGGCGACGAGGCGATCCTGACGAGCGCCGCGCCGCCCGTCGAGTCCGCGCACGCGCTGATTGATCGGGATGGCGCGCTCGTCTCCATGGTGCCGCTCGACCGGACGGCGTGGACGCCGGGGAACGACGACGTGGCGCGCCGCTCCGTCAATGTCGAGTTGAGCGGCTTCGCCACCGCGCCGTACACCGACGCGCAGTACCGCGCGCTCGCCGCCTTTTTCCGCTGGTGCGCGGCGCGCGGGATGGCCGTCCCCGCCGTCTATGTCGGCAAGGACGACCGCCCCGGCATCTGCGGCCATCGGGATGTCGCGGACCCCAATCATCCCGGCCAGTGGGGCGGCGTGGCGCACCACACCGATCCGGGGCCGCTCTTCCAATGGGAAACGCTCGTCGGCTACATCAACCAGATACCGGCGCAGCAGGCGGTTTTCTATGCGGACGGCAACCCGCTCGGCACGATCCCGATGGCGGCGCCGTTCTGGGATCGCTGGCACGCGCTCGACACACTCGGCCTCGCGCTGCCGATGATGGGCTACCCCGAGGCGGCGGAGCGCACACTGGCGAGTGGCCGCCGCGTCCAGCGATTCGAGCGCGGCTGGTTCGGCACCCAGGACGCGCCGGATCCGTGGAACGTCGTCGCCCTCTTCCCCGCCGAGTGGCCCGCCGAAAACCCGCACCGATGAGATGCATCCCCGATTCGCTCCCCCTCTCCTTTGCCCCACGGCAAAGGAGAGGGGGGCGCCCTCTGGGCAGTGGGGGTGAGGTTCACCCGCCGTACCGCCAGCGATAGTAATGCTGCCCCACGTTGCCGAACTCGACCTTGAAGGGGTCCGGGTTGGCGGCGTTGTAGGTAAGGACGCGCCGCTCGAATGCCTGCATCAGCACGCGCCGCTCGACGCCGCCGACCTTCACCTGCACCCAGAATGGCTGCGTGATCGCGAGGCCGACGACCTGGAGGCCGATCCGCTCGCGAAAATCGAGGAAGATGCGCGGGATGGCGATGCCCGTCGCGCTGTCGGTCGTCGCGATGGCCGCCGCCGCATCCTGCGGCAGATTGGTGGCGGCGCGGGGGCCGTTCGGCGTCAGTTCCGTCTGCACCGCCGCGCCACCGGCGAGCGGCTGCGGTGGGAGGGGCGTCGCGAGGTCGCTGTACAGGGGAAAGAGATTGTCCGGGTCGCCCGCGACGGAAATCCGCGCGGGGTCATGGTTCTCGAACGTCGCGTCGCCCATCTGCATCCGGCCCGAGATCATCTCCTTGACGAGCAAACCGGACGTCACCGGCGCGCCCGGCGTATTCAGTTCCATCCGCCCCTTGTCGAAGTACTGCACGAGCCGCTTTCCTTTGACGAGATACTGCGGGCACACCTGATCGGGGCGGCAGATCGGCCCCGCCGTCCCTTCCGTGTACGTCTCGATCATCCCCTCGGTGGCGAGATCGAGCGGCCCCCAGAAGTTGGGCGCGATCTGCTCGTCCTGCCGCCAGCGCCGGTCGAAGGCGGGCGACGCGAAACCGTCCGCCGCCAGGGCATCGCTCGCCATCAGACAAAGAACGAGGCTGGCGATCACCAGCGGTGCAAGCGTTCGCCTGGACATGATGGACCTCCCGTGACGTACCGGCGGATTCCGTATCGGGGGAACGTTCGCCGCGCGGTATTCGTTCCATTGCCGCGTATGCGTACGCGGGAGCAACCTCACCCCCGGCCCCTCTCGTACGGAGCCGTCAAGCGGAGAGGGGTGACTCGTCTGGAATGCCGTGGCCTTCCCCAACCATCTTGATCTCCTAGAGGTTCGCTCCCCCTCTCCACATGATGGAGAGGGGGCCGGGGGTGAGATTGCTCACGCGTACGCCCTGATTCGTTCCCTCCCCGTCTACGGCGAGAACTTGATGCCGCTCGCCCGCATGATCGCGCGGAAGATATGCGCGAACTCCAGCCCATCCGCCGGGGAGTAGGCTACGGTGCGCTCCCCCGCCCGCTCGACGCCGGGGATGTAGACGCACTGGTCCGCCCGCGCCTGGTGGTCGAAGTCCACCTCGACGCGGAAGCCGGGGCCGGGACGCCACGGTCGGGCATTCGCCACCCGCCGCATCGCCTCCTCCGCGCCCTGCCGGATCAACTCCTGCGCGCGGGTTGGATGCAGATGGATCGCGCTGTAGGTGGAGTACCCCTCCTTCACCGCGACGCCGACGACCTGCTCGCCGAGCAGTTCCCGCACCTGCGCCACCGCCTTGTCGTCGCCCGTCACGAGCGTCACCGGCACGCCGAAGTGGCCGGCGACGAGCGCGTTGATGCCGAACTCGCCCGTAGAGCGCCCGTCAATGCGGACATCGTTCACGTAGCCCGTCCAGGTGTGGGCGAGGGGCGCGTTCGGCGTGCCCGCCTTCGCGTGGTAGCCGGTGTAGAAGAGCGCGCCGACTCCCTCTTCCGCAATGCCCTGCACCATGCCGAGCGGCTTGTCGTTGCCGGTGATGAAGCGGACGCGCGGGTGCAGTTCCTCCGCGATCAGGTTGCGCATGCCGTCGTGCGACTCGTTGACGATCACTTCCTCCGCGCCCACCGCCAGCGCGCCCTCGACGGCGGCGTTCACCTCGCGCGTCAGCCGCAGCCGCGCCCGCTCGTACTCGACCGTGGACGACGGCTCGCCCCCGTATTCGGGCGGCATCACCTGCACCCAACTCGTGACGCCGCACGTCCCCTCCATGTCCGCCGAAATGAGCACCTTCATCGCTGCCTCCCGCCGAAAGACGATGATCGTTTGCCCGCGTACTCTATCACCCCGCGCGCCCCGCCGCCCGGCGCATGGTACGATGCGCCGGGCGGCTCGTGGCGGAACAACCGGCAAGCCGCGTGGGAAAGGAACGACGCGCATGGCCGCGACACCGACGCGCTCCCCGAGACTCGGCGACCGTTTCACCGATGCGCTCGCCTACGCGACGGGACTGCACGCCCGCCAACGGCGCAAAGGGACGGACGTGCCCTACATCGCCCACCTGCTCGGCGTCGCCGCCATTGTCCTGGAGGACGGCGGCGACGAGGATGAGGCGATCGCCGCCTTGCTGCACGACGCGGTTGAGGATCAGGGCGGGCAGCCGACGCTGGCGGCGATCCGGGCGCGCTTCGGCGCGCGGGTGGCGGAGATCGTCCTCGGCTGCACGGACGCCGACACGGTGCCGAAGCCGCCGTGGCGATGGCGCAAGGAGCAGTACATCGCCCATGTCCGCCACGCATCCGCGTCCGTGCGCCGCGTCTCGCTCGCCGACAAACTGCACAACGCCCGCGCCATCCTGCACGACCAGCGGCAGATCGGGGATGCCGTCTTCGCGCGCTTCGCGGGCGGCATCGCGGGCACGCTCTGGTATTACCGCACCCTCGCGCAGATCTTTCTCGACACCGACTCCGGCCCCAACGCCGAGGAACTCGACCGCGTCGTCACCGAGATGGAACGCCTCGCTGCGGGCTAATACGGTTTCGATCACAGGTCTGGTGTATCCTTATCGCGTCCGACTCTTGATACGCTTGCGATAATCCCGGAGGGATTTGGACATCATGCCAGAGTTGCGGAATGTCCGGCCCAGGCAAGCCATCGCGGCGTTTTATTGGAAGGAGAGATGAAAGAATATCTCGTCGTCATCCATCATGCGGAAGAAGGTGGATACTGGGCCGAGATCCCCGCACTTGATGGATGTTTCGCGCAGGGAGAGACGGCCGAAGAAGTGCTGGACGATGCACGCGGGGCAATCACCGCCCATCTTGCGGCATTGGAAGAAGATGGACAGTCATTGCCTGAAGAGAGCGGTATCCTCATCGCGACGGTGACGCTCACCGCCGCGTGAGCCGGACAAACGAGAGAAGATCAATCGTGCACTCCCGATCACTCTACGAGAGCATCGGCGGCGACGAGACATTCCACCGCCTCGTGGACGCCTTCTATCGCCGTGTCGAGGCCGATCCGTTGCTGCGCCCGATCTTCCCGGCGGACCTCGCGCCGGGCAAGGAAGGGCAGTTCCTCTTCCTCACGCAGTATTTCGGCGGCCCGCAACGGTACACCGAGCAACGCGGCCGTCCCTTCCTGCGCATGCGCCATCTGCCCTTCGCGATCGGCGAGCGGGAGCGGGACGCCTGGGTCGGCCACATGCTCGCCGCCATTGATGAAGTTGGCATCCCCGACCCCTATCGCGGCGTGATGCGCGAGTACTTCGAGCGCGGCGCGACCTTCATGATTAACCAAGCACCAACTTGACCGTGTGAACGAAACCGAACGGATTCACATTCCGTGCCGGATGCTCATCGCCTCCCCCGTTCTCTCAATATTATGTATAGTGAATGGCATGAAGACGATTTGATTGACAAAGTTTGTCTATCATGTTACTTTGTTCGCACATTATCGCACCGCACCGAGTACATCGAAACGGCGGAGATCGGCGGCGCACCGCTGCGTTCCCGTGCGCGCCTGGATGGAGCGGGCGCGGTTCCTTGTCGCGGGTCGAACGGTGCAATTGGGGAGGGGCGGGGACCATGCGGTTGCGCGGATCCAGATATTTCGCTCGCGTCCGGCATCCGCCATAACCGCCTGCCGCTTTCCGCTCAGGGTCGGCATTGCACCGTTGGGCGCGTTCGCAACGACGCTCGTCGGCTTTTCATCGCGATCGGATGGAGGAAGCGCGTGACACACGAGACGCACATCTCACGGGACAACGGCCCGATCTCACGGCGCACACTGATCAAAGCGGCCGCGGCGGCGACCACGGCCATCGTTGGCGCGGCGATGACGCCCGGTGTCGGCCTCGCCGCCGGGCCGGACAACATCGCGGGCGCACTCGGCGCCCCGGCGGCCGCGCCCCCGGCCGGTGTGTCCGCATTCCAGGCCAGGGCGCAGGACCCGCCGCCGGGGCAGGGCACGCCTCCCAGCGTGATCACCAACCCGCCGCGCCAGTGGGGCCCCGACGCCGCGCCCACGATCTATCCCGATCCGGACATCATCACCGTGGACCCGTCGTTCGGCCCGTACATGCTGGGCATCACCGCGATCCACCGCATCTGGACCGGCGGGCGCTGGCTGGAGGGGCCGGCCTGGTCCAGCGAGGGGAATTACCTGCTCTTCAGCGATGTCCAGGGCGATGTCGAATACCGGCTCACCTGGGACGACATGCGCGTGACGAAGTTCCGCGATCCGTCGTATCACTCCAATGGCCATACGATGGATTTCCAGGGCCGCGAGGTCACATGCCAGGACGAATTTCGCCGCGTCATCCGCTGGGAGCATGATGGCACGGTGACGGTGATCGCCGATAACTATCAGGGCAAGCCGCTCAATTCGCCGAACGATGTCGTCGCGCACCCCGATGGCAGCCTCTGGTTCACCGACCCGCCGTACGGCGACACGCTCTCCGAGGGGCAGCCCGACGCGCCCGGCGGTCCGGCCAATCCCTCCGGCCGCATCAATCCCAAGGTCGGCGACCAGTTCGGGGACAACTTCCGCAGGCAACTGCCGACCAATATCTACCGGTGGGATCCGAGCGGCAGGCTCGATGTCGTCATCGGGGAGGACCAGAATCCCGATCCGAACGGGCTTGCATTCTCCCCCGATTTCAAGACGCTGTACGTGGCCAGCACCGGCAAAGGGCCGGGCGACACCGGGTCGGGCGGGACGGGGGTTATCTACGCGTACGATGTCGCGAGCGACGGCAAGTCCGTCGCCAACCGGCGGCTGTTCACGGACATGATGGTTGACGGTGTCCATTGCGGGCCGGACGGCATGCGGGTTGACGTTGACGGCAATCTCTGGTCCGGCTCCAACGCGCCGCTCGGCTACGCCGGCGTGCTCGTCTTCAACCCGCAGGGGGCGCTGATCGGGCGCATTCGGCTGCCGGAAGTCTGCGCCAACCTGACCTTCGGCGGCCCCAAGCACAACTTCCTCCTGATGACCGCGAGCCAATCCATCTACGCGCTCCAGGTCAACACGCAGGGGGCACACCCCGGATAATCGCGCCGCTCGCTGTCCAAACGGTTATGGTGTGCCGCCGCCTTCGGGTGGCGGCGCGGCGCGTCCGGTATCATGGCGAACCTGCCCTGACCCAACTGTGCAGACGCGCACCGGATTCCTTCGGGGCTGGCGTCTCCGCCCGTTGCACGGTACGCTATACGCGGGAAGCGAAATGATCGCGGAGGACGCGGAGGAGAGCAAGCGTATGGCCAGTTCCGTTGAGATCGCGCAGGGCGCCAGCGTCGTGGACGCCAACGGGCGCGGCGTTGGCCGCGTGATCGCCGTGGAGTTCGAGCACATCGTCGTCGAGCGGGGGTTCATCTTCACGCGGACATTGTATCTGCCGATGAGCGCGGTCGCGCGCGTCGAGGGCGCGTCCGCGAAAGGGCCGGGCCGCGTCCATCTCAACATCACGGGCAAGCGCGTCGCCGAAATCGGCAAGAACGACACCTTCAAGGAGGAGCGGGACTTCATCGGCGCGCCCGTCGAGAACGCGCGTTTCGCGAAGGTCTGCCCCACCGCCACCGCCGGCCTGGACCCCAAACGCCATACGCCGGACGACTTCGCCGCCCCGTCGTCGTACGGCGATCCCTACAACGGCGGCGATCTCTCCGCCGCCGATGTCGCGCACGAGGGCGTCCCGACCCTCCACGGCAACGCGCCGGACGCGCAGACCGTCTTCGAGCAGGCCCAGGTCGCCCGACGACCGGCGAAAAAGTAACGAGTCGCGAGTACCGAGCAACGAGAAGGCGGTATGACGGCCGATTCAAGTCCCGTGACCACACGGCAGCATCCGACACCGTACCCGGACGTCAATGCAGTGCTGGGCGACTTCCTGTCGCGGATACAAACCATCCTCGGCGATCATTTTTGCGGGATGTACCTGTCGGGGTCGCTCGCCCTCGGCGACTTCGCCGCGCACCGGAGCGACATTGATTTTGTCGTCGCGACCGACGCGGAGGTTTCGGGCGATCTCCTCTCGTCCCTCCGCGCGATGCACGCCCGCTTCAATGCCGGCGACTCACCGTGGGCGACGGAGGTCGAGGCGGCGTACATCCCGCGCGATGCGCTGCGTCGGTACGATCCGGCCGACGCGCGCCATCCGCACATCGAGCGGGGCGCGGACGAAACGCTCGACATGGACGAGTTCGGCAGCGACTGGATTGTCCAACGCTCCATCCTGCGCGAGCACGGGATCGTGCTCGCGGGGCCCGACCCGAAGACATTGATTGATCCCGTCCTCCCGGACGACCTTCGCCGGGCGGTGGCGGCGCTCATGGACGAGTGGTGGGGGCCGATGCGCGACGACCCTGCCCCGCTGCTGCGGCAGCATATCGGCTATCAAGCGTACGCCGTCCTGACGATGTGCCGGATACTCTCCACGCTCGATTCCGGCGCCGCCGTCTCCAAGCCCGTCGCCGCACGCCGGGCGCAAGGGGTTCGGGGCGGACGTTGGGCCGCGCTGATTGAGCGCGCCCTGGCATGGCGGAAAGATCGCCCAGGGCGCGTGTCGGACGATGACGTGAACGCAACGCTGGATTTGATCGCATACACGCACGAGCGCTGCCGGGCGACGAAGAAGGGGCAAGAAGGACGAGAATAGGCCCACCCGGCCCCCAGTCCTCAGTCCTCAGTTCTTCGTAATGCGCCGCGCGAGGGTGAGGTCGTGCTTGCCGGGGCCGTAGGCGTCCGGCAGGAGGCCGACGGGGCGATAGCCGATGGTGAGGAAGAAGCCCGCCGGATGATCGGCGTGGCATGCGAAGCCCGCGAGAAGGCGCGGCGCGTCCCCGATGACATCCGCCCCGTAGAGGTTCGTCCGGCCCCGCGTGTCGCCCACCGTGGCGAGCATCGTCACGCAGCCGCTGGCGCGCATCCGCTCCTCGGCCGCCATCACGAGCGTTCGACCGACGCCCCGCCGCCGCCGGGCGGGGTGGACGGCGACCGATTTGATCTCCGCCGAGACCTGCCGCTTGAAATGCTCCATGCGCAGCCAGCCAATCGGCGTGCCCTCGCTGTCCCGCGCGACGAGGCTGCGGTCTTCGGGCGCGAACTGCACGACATCCGCGAGCGCCCGTGTCACATCGCCCGCATAGAGGGTCGGGAAGGCGATAACGAGCAAGTCCGCCACGCCGCGCAGGAGGGCCGCATCCTCCTGGCCGAGCGGATCAACGGTGTAGAGAGAAGTATGCGCCCTCATACGACAATGCCGGAGACGAGGACCGGTGTGCCGGGGTCCAATGCGAACCCATGCGCGGCATTGCCCCGCCGCACGGCAATTTCGAGGTAGCCGTGGCTGCCGATCAACGCGAGCGGTTCTCCCTCGCCGACCATGCCGTACGTCGGCACGAAGGGGAGCGCGTCGAGACCCCCGCACGCGACCGACACGCCGGGGGCGCCGGGTGGCGGCAGGGCGCGCGCCGGGATATTCGCGACGCAGTTGCCGAACCCATCCACGTAAATGATCTCGCCCCGGATCGTCCCCGCCGCTTCCTCGTACGACGGCAGGATGAGCCGGACGGGATTGTCGAGCGGGTCGCCGAGGTGGGGGAGATGGGTGCCGTTGACGAGGTGTGCGGCGGCGGGCGCGAAGATGTCCCGCCCGTGAAAGGTCGCGGAGATTTCCCGCGCCCGCCAGTAATCCGGATTGGTCAGCACGACGCCTCGCCAACCGATGCCGTCGTGCTCGGCGGCATCGAGGATGTGGCTGAAGACGCCATTATCCGGCCCGACGAAATACTGGCCGTCGACTTCCAGCGCGATCGGGCGGCGATCCGTCCCGACGCCGGGGTCCACGACGACGACATGCGCAGTGCCGTCCGGGTACATCCGCCAGAGGTCGGCGATCACGAACGCCGCCTGGATGATCGAGTGGCGGCTGATGGCGTGGGTCACATCCACGATCGTGACGCGCAGCGCCGTGCGCAGGATCGTGCCCTTCATCTGCGCGACGTAACTATCGCGCAGCCCGAAGTCGGTTGTCAGTGTGACGATGCCACCGGCGTGCATGCGCAGAACCCTTCTCTCCCGCTGGCGGAGGAGCGCGGCGCGGTATGGGAGTATCGCATGGAGCGGATGGCGGGCGCAACGCAGCGAACCGTCAGCAGTCGGAACGGCGAACGCCGTTTCTCCGTCTACCGACGACTGTCTACTGGTGAATATCGAGGATCAGGGAAACACTGCCCGTGCGCATCTCGCGGATATGCTGGACGGTGCCGAAAAAGCGTTGACCGTCCCGCGTTTCGAGCATCACCGTCTCGCCGACGGCATAGGGCCGTTGCGGCTCGGAGATGAAACAGCGCCCCCGCATGGACCGCGACGCGCTTTTCTCGACGGCGGGATCCTCCTGACGATATAAGCGGTAGATAACATCGCTGTCGCGCGGGGCCGTCGCCTGGATACCCTGCACATCCCAGAGGATACCCGCGATGCCATCGAGTTCCGTGCCGCCCACAATCACGCCTTCCTTCGCAACGTCTTGCGGCTTGGCACTGCCCGTGTACGTGTCTCCGTACTCCATTGGTACCCCATGATCGTCTACTACGTCTCAGTATCTGTTCGGTCGTCCATCCGGCAATCCGCGATCTCATCCCCGGGCATATTCATCTGTATGAACGGGAATGCGCGCCATTTGTGATGCGCGGTGTGAAAATCGTGATAACGCGGCGCGCGAGAAAGGGCGGCAACAAAAAGACGCGGCCCCCACGGGCCGCGTCGCGCGCCTCGGTCGGCGGGGCGGCTACCCCTGGGTTTTTCTGGGGTCGAGGGCGTCGCGCAGGCCGTCGCCGATGAAGTTGATCGAGAGCACCGTCAGGAAGATCATCATCCCCGGCCCGACCGCCATCCACCAGGCGATGTCCAGGAAGTCCCGCGACTCCGACAAGAGCCGCCCCCACGTCGGCACGTCCGGCTCGAAGCCGATCCCCAGGAACGACAAGGTGCTCTCCGCGATGATCGCCGCCCCCACCCCCAGGCTCGCCGCCACGATCACCGGCGAGAGGACGTTCGGCAGGATGTGCTTGACCATGATCGAGCCGCTCCCCGCCCCCATCGCCCGCGCCGCCTCGACGAACTCCTTCTCCTTCACCGACAGGAACTCCGCCCGCACCAGCCGCGCCGTCGGCATCCAGTTCAGCCCCCCGATCACCAGCACGATGATCAGGAAGACCCCCAGGATCGGCCCGAACGCCGCGCGCATCGTGTCCCGGAACAAATAGACCACCAGCAGCAGCAAGGGCAGCGTCGGCAGCGCCAGAAACAGGTCGGTGAAGCGCATCAGGATGCTGTCCGCCGCCCCGCCGAAGAAGCCCGCCAGCGCCCCGACCACCACCCCGACCGTGATGCTGACCAGCATCGCCGCCAGCCCGACCGAGAGGCTGATCCGCCCCCCCCAGATGATCCGCGCCAGCAGGTCCTGCCCCAGGTCGTTCGTCCCCACCGGGTGGCGCAGGCTCGGCGCCGCCTTGCTGGCGGCGAAGTCGATCGTGTCGATCGGCGTCTTCCAGAGCACCGGGCCGAGCATGGTGAGCAGGACCAGCAGCGCCACCACCACCGTGCCGGCCATCGCCAGCCGGTGGCGGCGGAACTGCCGCCAGGCGTCGCTCCACAGGCTGCGCGGCTTCTGCTTGAGCGCCAGCCCCTCGACGGCGAGGGCGGCGGGGGCGGCATCGGTGCGGGCGGGCGCGGCGCTCATCGGCGGTGCTCCTCGGTAGTCACGAGTCGTCAGTGGGCAGTGGGCGGTGGGCAGTGGGCAGTAGCAAGTCCTCGGTCCCCAGTCCTCACTCCTCAGCCCTCGCTAGGCGAACTTGATGCGCGGGTCCAGCAGGCCGTAGATCACGTCCGCCAGCAGGTTGCACAGCACGACCAGCACCGCGAAGATGAAGGTCACCGCCATGATCACCGGCGTGTCCTTGTTCGTGATCGCCTGGATCAGCAGGTTCCCCGTCCCCGGCACCCGGAAGATCTGCTCCGTCACCACCGCACCCCCGAAGATGCCCGGGATCTGCAGCGCGATGATCGTCACCACCGGGATCAGCGCATTGCGCACCGCGTGCCCGGTCAGCACCCGGTTCTCCCGCAGCCCCTTGGCGCGCGCCGTCCTGACGTAGTCCTGGCGGATCGCCTCCAGCATCGCCGCGCGCGTGTAGCGCATCAGCGCGGCGGTCTGCACCAGCGCCAGCACGAGCACGGGCAGGAAGGCCTGGCGCACGTGCTCCCAGACCCCGGCCAGCCCCGTCTGCTCGACCGAGGAGCGGTAGATGAAGGGGAACCAGTGCAGCTTGACGCCGAAGAGGATGATGAAGAACAAGCCGCTGACGAAGGTGGGCAGGGCGTTGCCGAGGTAGGCGAAGACGGTCGCCACCTGGTCGAAGGCGGAGTACTGCTTGATCGCGGACAAGATGCCGATCGGGATGGCGAGCAGCAGCGAGAGGAGGAAGGCGGAGCCGAGGACGATCAGCGTGGCGGGCAGGCGCTGGGCGATCAGCGTGCGCACCGGGGAGCGGGACTGGAAGGAGGTGCCCCACTGGCCGGTCGCCATGGACTTGGCCCACTTGGCGTACTGGACGGGCAGGGGGTCCGATAAGCCGAGCTGCTTGCGGATGTTCGCCTTGACCGCCTCGGGGACGCGCGGGTCGGCGGCGAACTGGGCGAGCGGGTCGCCGGGGGCGAGCGAGATGATCGCGAAGAGGACGATCGAGATGGCGATCAAAGTCGGCACCGCCGTCACCAGCCGCCGGATGATGTACTTGCCCATAACGTCACGC
>JAICIL010000071.1 GCA_025924435.1 Chloroflexia bacterium
GAGATCGGTCGCGGCGTCGTTGCCGCGCGCCTCGCCCGGCTGGTTCGCCGCCTCCGACGCCGCCGGGCCGTCGAGCGCGGCGACGACGTCCGCGATGCTGATGGCGCGGGGCGGGCGGGCGAGTTGATGCCCCCCCTGCGGGCCGCGCAGCGAGCGGATCAGCCCGGCGCGCCGCAGGAGGATGAGCAGTTGATTCAGGTACGATTCCGGGATGCCCTGCCGCGTCGCGATGTCGTGGCTCTGCACGGGCAGGCCGCTCGCGTGGAGCGCGAGGTCAATCAGGGCGCGCAGCCCGTAATCGGTCTTGCTACTGAGCCGCATTGCCGCTCGGTTGGCCGGTGGGGTTGAGGCTGCCGCTCTTGAACCCGGCGAGGTCGAGCGTGACGAAGCGGAAGCCGATGTCCGCGAGTGCGTCCACAATCGCCGCACGCTGCTCCATCACCTTCGGGAAGTCGCCCGGTTGCAGTTCGAGCCGGGCGATCTCGCCGTGATGCCGCACCCGGAAGCCCCGGAAGCCGAGGACGCGCAGATACGCCTCCGCCTGCCCCACCTGATCGAGTTTCTCGATCGTGATGAACGTCCCGTGCGGGATGCGCGACGAGAGGCAGGGGTGCGACGGCTTGTTCCACGTCGGCAGGCCCAAGGCGCCGGAGACCGCGCGGATGTCCGCCTTCGTCAGCCCCGCCTCCTGCAAGGGGGAGCGCACATCCCGCTCCTTGCCCGCGTCCATGCCGGGGCGGAACTCGCCGAGGTCGTCCACGTTCGAGCCGTCCACGACGGCGGCGTAGCCCCGCTCCCGCGCGATGGGCGTCAGTTTGTCCCACAGCTCGCTCTTGCAGAAGTAGCAGCGGTTGACGGGATTGGAAACGTAGTTGGGGTCGTCCATCTCCTCGGTGCGGATTTCGAGATAGGGGATGCCGATGTGCGCGGCGATCTTCGGGCACTCGTTCGCCTCCTCGACCATCAGCGAGGGGGAGATGCCCGTCACGGCCAGTGCGCGGTCGCCGAGCGCGTCGTACGCCGCCTTCGCGATCAGCGTCGAGTCCACGCCGCCGCTGAAGCCGATCAGCACGGACCCCATCGCGGCGAAAATCGCCAGCAGCCGGTCGTATTTCTCCCGGAGGTCGGGCGCGAGGTCGTGCAGCGGTGGGGCGGCGGTTTGCATGGTCGCGATGCTCCTGCGGATGGGCAGTGATTCGTGATTCACATGCACGCGACGGTAGCACCGGCCTCGCGGGCTGTCAACGCGACGAGCAGCAATGAGCGATGAGCGAGAGGGAATCTGCTACTCATTGCTCATCGCTCATCGCTCATTGCTTCCTTCAGTCGTCCGCGTGCATTAGCAGCGCATGGTCGCCGTGTGAGGGCAGCACCGGCGGGGTGGAGACGTATTCGCCGACGAGCGAGAGCAGCAGTTCCGCGCTCACCGGCTTCATCTGCGCGCGGACATGGAGATAGGCGCGGCTGGTAATCGCGGTGTAGGCGACCGGGTCGTCGAGGATGGCGATCACCGGGCAGGCCGCCGTGCGCGGGTCGTGCCGCAGGGCGTCGAGCAGGAAGAGGCCGTGATCGCGCTCCGCCACCGAGAAATCGAGCAGAATCGCCACCGGCCGATGCTCCCGCACGCGCGTCAGGAGCCGGTGATTGAGCGGGTGCGGCGCGGTGCGGATGCCGCGCGGCAGGAGGATGCGATTGTAATCGTAGACGAGTTCCCACGTGTCCGTGGCAATTAATACTGTCGGCGACAGCGGACGGTCCATGCCAACCCCCTTCCACATGGCGCGATGACCGGGGAGCCGCCACGGCTGCGACGGCCCGGATCGCACGATTTGTGGTGCAGCCGGGAAGGGCTGACAGGAGACCTGCGCCGCGTTCCCTCTCGATGACGCCTACGAGGTTAGCTGACGGATTCGGGCCGGAGAGACGGCCCTACAACGGTTCGCCCCGTTGATTCACCCCGATGGATTGGTTCCCCCGCTCGTGGCTCGCCACGACTCGGCACGAAATGGGCGCTGCACCGATGAATATCTATTCATCGCCGCTATCATAGCGGAGCGATGCGCAATGAGCAAATGGGCAACGAGTTCGGGGTTCGGGGTTCGATGTTCGGAGTAAAATCCTGTTTCTCCGAACTCCGGACCCCGAACCCCGAACTGATTACGTCGCGCCGGCAACGAGATACGCGAAGTTCTTCGTGTACATGCCGTCGCGGCGGACGGTGAAGCGGTGGCGGTCGAGCAGCCAGCGGATGTCGTCGAGGGTGTAGCGGTTGAACTCCGCGAAGCGCTGGAAGCAGAAGGCTTCGGGATCGTTCACCGGGGGCGCATCCGGCGAGCCGCTCTCGATCGCCGCCCGCGCTTGCTCCCAGAATGCGTGGAAATCGGCCATCGAGGAGCGCACCCAGCCCGTCATCACGAACGCGCCGCCGGGCCGCAAAGCGCCGTGCATCGTCGCGAGCAGGTGGCGCGGGTCCGCCAGGAAGTGGAAGAAGAAATGCGCCGCGATCACGTCGCACGAACCCGGCTTGAGCGCGAAATCGGGCGCGCCGACGTCCGCGCTGTGCCACTTCGCGCGCTTGAGGCCGAGGCCGCGCGCCGCATCCAGCATCGTCGCGTCGCGGTCGTACCCCGCGAGGGTGGCGTCCGGCCGGAGCGCGGCGACATCGCGCAGCCAGAGGCCCGGCCCGCAGCCGAGGTCCACGATGTGCGGCATCTCGCCGAGGGGCGCGATCGCCTCCGCCGCGATGGTCGCGCGCACCGCCGCCGGGATGCGGTTCTCGTACGACTGGGTCATCCGCTGGCAGAAGGCCGCGGGGTCAATCGGCGGCCGTTGGGGTGTCGCGCTCATGCGGGGCGCTCCTGCATCTCGCCACGAACGGCCGCCTGGCGCGCCGCGTCGGTGTTCCCCCAGAGCGCGCCGCCGAGCGGTTCCTCGAGGGCGCGCCGGAGGGCGATCCGCTCGACCGCCGTCAGGCCGTCGAGGTTCACCGTGCCGTCGAGGACGCGGCGCATCGCCATCGCCTCCTGCGTCAGGTCGCGCCAGCCGATGCCCGCCGCGCGATCAATGAGGAGCATGCAAGCGATCATCCCCTCGTAGCGGGCCGTCTCCGGCTCCGTGTCGCGCACACCGAGGAAGATCATCGCGACGCGCTGGCCGTCCGGCACATCCGCCTTGTCGCGGGAGAACCGGATGCCCTGCTGCGCCTGCGAGCGGCCGTGGAGCGCGCCCGCGTCGAAGAAGGCCCGGTCGCCGTCAATGACGACGGCGGTGAGCGTGATGCCCATGAACTCCTCGCCGCCGATCGCGCTGGCGAGGTTCATGCCGAAATGCATCGGCAGCGCGTCGTACCCGTGATTTGGCTTCTCCCCCACCATGGTCTGCGTCCCTCCCGCTCGGGCTGCCGCCGGTGATGGCGGGTCGTCTCGCCCCCGTGGACCTCGACGCGCGACAAACGCCTCCCTCGGCATCCTGAGCGCCCGCGTGCTTCCCTGAGCGTACGCCGTATCTCCGTGTTCGGCAAGCCGCATCCGCCGAGGGGCGACGCGGCCTGCTCGCCGTGCATTGGCGGCGATGGGCGCCTCGCCGGGCGTTTTCGCCCGGTTGGCGCGACCGATCCACGGCGACCAATCCATTTCCCGGAGATTGCGCGTATTGATGAGGAAGAGCACTGCCGGGTAAACGATGCACATCTCTTCCCCTTTCCCCTCCCCGCTACCGGACCCTGCCGCACACCCAGGGCACCGGGGCGGGGTTTTCTTCATCGTAGTTTCCCAAAAGAGGAAGACGCAATTGTGGCGGCCCTTCACCTCTCCCCGGTGTTTCCGGACACATACCGGGAGGCTCGACCGCCCCGGCGGCGTCCACTCCATTACCGAATCGTCATGCAGAACCGCCCGCGCAGCAGGGGAGGCCGCACTCTCCGCGCGCAGACTACGACACAAGCCGCGCGGCCGTCGCGCGAGCGGCGTATCGGCGGGCGCGCTTGCCCGCACCCCACACAGGGAGCCGGTGACCATGCCCAGCCGCAATGCCGAAAACGATTTCCCCCGGAGGAAGGGCCTCGGATCGCTCATCGCGCGGGTGTTCCGTCGCCGCCGCGCGGCGCGTTCCCCGCTGATTGTGGAGGCGGGCGACGCCGCGCTCGATCGCGGTGCCTTGCGATTCACCGCCCCGCCGGGGCCGCCCGTGAGCCTCACCCCCATCGAGGCCCGCCTGCTGGAGTACCTGATGCGCCACGCGGATACGGCAGTCTCCCATGCGGCGCTGCTGGAGCAGATCGGGGGCGATGACGCCGCGAGCGGCGGCAGCCGCGCGGACCTCTTCATCCGTGGGCTGCGCATCAAGATCGAGGACGATCCGGACCGGCCGGAATGGATCCGGACCGTTCCGGGGGTCGGGTACATGTTCCGGTCGGGGCCGGACCGCCCGTGATCCGCCGCCCTGCGCGGCGCATGGGCCGATCTCTCGACAGCACAGCGCCGCTCTCCCGGCGACGACGTCCGTCGCGGCGAGAAGGACCCGATGACGCAACCCCGAATCTGACGCGACTCTGACCCCGATCCCTCCTCCGGCGGCGACCGGATGTATTTCCGCGCCCGTGCCGCGCTCTATTCGGATAGGGCATCTCGCCGCGACGGCATCGCGACTGTGCCGCGGCGGGAAGAGGGGGTGGGCGTGAACCGAGGACACGATGAGCAACCCGCGTCGCACGGCCGGTCCGCCGTGGGTGCGTTGCTGATCGTCGCGGCCGGCGCGCTCCTCGTGATGACGTGCGCCCTGCACTCGCGCCCGGACGGCATCGGGCGCATCGCCCGATACCCGAGCGAAATCCACGACATCGGCTACTGCCTCGCGTACGGCGGCTGCCTGCTGCTCTTTTGGGGGGCGGTCATCGGCGCGCTCTTCGGCGCATGCTGCGTGATCGTTGGCGACCATGCCCCCTGGCGCCGCCGCTGAGGGCGGCTGAACACCCCGCGTGCCCATACCTGACCTGCCAGTGAAACGCGATCGCCGCCGGCCTGTCGCCGCTTCCGGGCGTTGCGGCATGGTTCCTGCCTAATGCGATAGACACGCGAGGCCGCCTCCACTCGGGGAGGCGGCGGATGGCAGCAAGGGCGGCGGTTCGTGATAGATTTGCTGGGACAGATCCTCGATGGGCGGTACGCGCTCACCTATCGCATCCATGTGGGCGGGGTCGCGACGGTCTACCTCGCGCGCGATCAGTTTCTGCGGCGCTCGGTCGTCCTCAAGGTGCTGCATCCGGCGCTCGCCACGGCGCCCGCATACGTCGAGCGCTTCCGGCGCGAGGCCTGCGTCGCCGCCTCCCTCAGCCACCCGAATCTCATCTCGGTGTACAACCTGGGGGCCTGCGCGGGCACGTACTACATCGTCATGGAGCATGTGACGGGGCCGAGCCTCGGCCAGAGCCTGCAAATTGGCGGGCGCATATCCGAGGTGCGGGCGCTCCAGATCACCGCCCAGGCCGCCGCCGCCCTCGCCGCCGCCCATGAACGTGGGATCGCGCATGGCGATGTCCGGTCGCACAACATCCTGCTCGCGGCGCACGGGCAGGTGAAGATCACCGATTTCGGCTGCGCGCAGACCGGGACCGGTGATGGGCGGGCCGATCTCTACCATCTGGGGCTCATGCTCCATGAAATGTTGACGGGAAGTCAGACGATGCCGGCGGGCACGATGGCGCCGGCGGCGTGGGCGCGCCTGCGCCTGTCGCCATGGACCGATGCAATCGTGCGGCGCGCACTGGCGCCGGATGCCGCGTTCCGTTTCCCGACTGCGGAGGCGATGCGCGCCGCCAGCGAGAGTGCGCTCTCCCAAATCGCCATCGAAGCATCGCGGCCCGACCATTCCCGCGCCCGGGCCGCCCACTCCGTGGATCGCCAACCCCGCATCGGGCTTCTCGACCTCCTCCGTCCCCGATCCACCCGTCTGGCATCCTGACCGGATCCGGCGACGCGGTTCCGACTGCTCCATGCACGCGCATGGCCGCGAGGCCCGCGCGTCTTTCGTCGTACCACCGTAATAATCTCCGTTAAAAAACGCAACCGCCATTCAACCTATCCGTTCAATAGTCGGATAGGGAGCATGGGATTCGAGGGGGGCGTAATGGAAGATGAGACGGTTCGGGGTCCTGGTCGTCGGTCCCGATATGGCGTGCCGCTCCTCAACGTCATGTGCCAGATGCCGCGCGAGTGGATTGACGCGCTCGATGCCCAGGCGGAATCCGCGCACGTCTCCCGCTCGGAGATGATGCGGATGATCGTCTCCGGATGGCTCAGCGAGCGCCGCTTGATCAGCCCGCCGCCGCGCGACGATCACACGCCGTAGCGCCGCGCTATTCGTCCATCGGGCCGGCGACCGGCGGCGTGTCGCCGCCGGGTGGGGCGGTATGGATCATCAGGACGACCCAAACCGGGCCGCTCGCGACCGGGGCGGGCGATTCCGGCATGATCGCCGCCGTCTCCCAGCCGCCGCGCGCGGCGGCGTCCCGTGCCATCGCGAAAGCGTCCTGATACGCGCCACCGAAGCCGACAAACGCGGCGTTCCAGTAGTCCAGCCAGGTGATCGCCGGGAAATCGCCGGTTGCCGAGGTGAGGATGCGATACTCCTGCGGCGGCTTCCCGGTCGCCCCCACCGGGGCGGGGCGGCAGAGCGCGACAACCAGCAGACAGGCGGCGAACCATCGCATGCTCTTTCCTCCCATACTCCCCGCCGACAGCCTGGAAAGTCTGCCGCATCTCCCAATGCGATCAGGCCGCCCCGTTTTGCCGGTTGCGCTTGTTGATTGCCCGGACGAGTTTCTTATTTCGCCGCTCGGCGTTGGCATCGTTGACGACGAGGATCGCGTGAATCACACCGGGTATCCAGCCCAAAAGCGTCAAGAGCAGGTTGAGCAGCGCCTGGAACGGCTTGCCCTTCAGCAGCACCGCGAGCGGCGGGACCAGAATACAGAGCACATAGATCATCGCCTCCTCCTTCTCTGGGTATCGGCCACGCTCCCCGCTTATCCCGTCGAGAGCGTGAGTGTCCACTGGCCGTCGAACACGACGCCGAAAATATAGGTGCCGTCGGACGGAATCTGAATCGCACGCGTGTCGGTCCGATTGGGGAGATCGTCCGCCCCCAGATCAACGAACGCGCCGCTCGCGTCGTACAGCTCCGCGACGAAGTCGTCGTTCCCTTTCGACGTGTACTTCACGAGCAGCAATCCCCTCGGCAGGGTAAGGGCGCGCGTGACGCTCGCCCCGGCGCCCGTCAGTGTTGTGGGGATGCCGATCGGGTTCTCCAGAGCGTTGGCGGGATTGTCCACCTCGATAGACCACGCGCCGTCGTACTGGACGGCGATCAGATACATACCGTCGCTCCGAACGCCGGCAAGGCGGCTCGTGGTGGATGGCCCGACCGCGTTGGCGGCGAGATCAATGGCGTTGCCCTGATCGTCGCGCAACTCCGCGACGAAGGCGCCGCTGCCGCCGCTTGAAGTCGCATGGAAGACGACCAGACCGGCAGAGAGCGGGAATTTCGCCGTCATCCCGGTGCCTGTGCCGGAGAACATCTGGGCACCGCGTGCCGCCGTTGATAGCGCGGGCGATGTAGCCGGCGGCGCTTGCGGGAGCGGCTGGGGCGCCGGGGACGGCGCGGCCGCCGGTGGCGATGCGCCCGCGCCGCCGTACCGCCAGCGTGCGTAGTGCTGGCCGATATTGCCCATCTCCACCCGGAAGGCGACCGGGTTGCTGTCGGTGTAGGTGAGCACCCGCCGCTCGAAGACTTGCACCAGCACCCGTTTTTGCTCGCCCGCCACCTTCACCGTCGCGAAGAATGGCTCGGCGATGGCGAGGCCGATCGTCAGCATCCCCACCCGCTCGCGATATTCCGCGAATGCTTTCGGCACGTTGTGCCGTGTCCGGTCGTCGAAGAGCGCGAAGACTGTCGGGCCGCTGGCGACGACGGCGCTCGCCGAGAGATCGCCGGAAGGCGAGACCGCCACCCACGGGAAGTTGCCGGTCTGCCGTGGCGCGCCATCGAAGAGGGCCTTGTCTTTGCCGTTGAGTTGCGCGTAGGTCGGGCCGGGGTTGTCCGGGTCCCCCGCGATCGGGATGGCGGGCGACGGCATCGGCTGAAAAGCGCTGTCGCCGATCTGGACTTGTCCCGTCGTCAGTTCGGTGGCCAGGAGGCCGTTCGTCACCGTGCCGCTGGTCAGTTCCATCCGCCCTTTGTCGAAGTACTGGACAAGGCGGGAGCCGCTCGGCGCTTCCTTGTACGGCTCCTGCTGGCCCTCTTTCGCGTTCGCCAACGGCCCCCAGAAGTTCGGCGCGAGCGCCTCGCCCTGCTTCCATTGCGCCTCGAACGCCGGGTTGGCGAAGGCCGACGCCGCCCGGATCGGTAGTGCCGCCAGCCACAGCGAAAGCAGCAACATCGCCGTCGCGCCTATTCGTGATCGTCGCATCGGTTTCTCCTGTCCCTCGATGAGGAATCTACCACATCCGGCGAGCGATGTGCGCCCGCGCAACGGGCCGCACCGCCGCCGTTGGAAAAATATCGCGCGGTGGCCTTCATCCTGCGATGGATGATCGGATACGGCGCGCGCATTCGGCGTCGTAGGTAATGGGGTGGAACGAGCGAAAGAGCGAATATGCGGGTGCATGAGCGATTGGGCGCGACCCTTCTTGGCGACGGTCGGTGCCATTTTTGTGTCTGGGCGCCGCTCGCCCGGCGGGTTGAAGTCGTCCTTGAGGGCGGCAGCGCGCCGATGGAGCGGGACGACGAGGGCTATCACCGCGCCACGATGGCGGGCGTCGCGCCCGGCGCGCGCTACCACTACCGGCTCGACGGCGAGAAAGAGCGCCCCGATCCCGTCTCCCGCTTCCAGCCGGAGGGGGTGCACGGGCCGTCCGCCGTCACCGACCCCGCCGCGTTCCGCTGGAGCGACGCGGCGTGGGCCGGGCTGCCGGTGGAGCGGTTCGTCATCTACGAACTGCATGTCGGCACCTTCACGCCGGAGGGGACGTTCGACGCCGCCATCCCGCATCTCGACACGCTGAAGGAACTCGGCGTCACCGCGATCGAGATCATGCCCGTCGCGCAGTATCCCGGCGACCGCGGCTGGGGCTACGACGGCGTGCAGTTGTATGCCGTGCAGAACTCGTACGGCGGCCCGGAGGGGCTGATGCGCCTCGTGGATGCCTGCCACGCGCGCGGCCTCGCCGCCCTCCTCGACGTCGTCTACAACCATTTCGGGCCGGAGGGGAACTACCTCTGGGATTACGCGCCCTACTTCACAGAGAAGTACACGACGCCGTGGGGCGCGGCGGTGAACTTCGACGGCCCGCACAGCGACGAGGTGCGCCGCTTCTTCATCGGCAACGCGCTCCAGTGGCTCGAAGATTTCCACATGGACGGCCTGCGGCTCGACGCGATTGATGCGATTAAGGATACTTCCGCCTACCCATTTCTGCGCGAACTCGCCGATGTCGTCCATGCCCGCGCGGAGGAAATTGGCCGCCCGTTCGCGCTGATCGCGGAGAGCGACCTGAACGACGCGAAGGTGATCCGGCCGCCGGAGCAAAACGGCTACGGGATGGACGCGCAGTGGAGCGACGACTTCCACCACGCGCTGCACGTCCTGCTCACCGGCGAGCGGCGCGGCTACTATGCGGACTTCGCGGACATTGGCGACCTCGCGCAGGCCTACCGCGAATCCTTCGTCTACGCCGGGAAGTACTCGACGCACCGGCAGCGGCGGCACGGCAACCGCGCGCTCCCCGCCGCGGGGTGGCGCTTCGTCGTCTGCTCGCAGAACCACGACCAGGTCGGCAACCGCGCCACGGGCGACCGCCTCGGCCACATCGTCCCCTACGAGGCCGCGAAAGTGGCGGCGGCGGCGGTGCTGCTCTCGCCCTTCGTGCCGCTCCTCTTCATGGGCGAGGAATACGGCGAGCCGCAGCCCTTCCAATACTTCACGAGCCACGGCGACGAGGCGCTGATCGCGGCGGTGCGCGAGGGGCGGCGTGCGGAGTTCGACTCCTTTCACTGGGAAGAGCAGATACCCGATCCGCACGACCCTGCGACCTTCGCACGCTCCAAACTGACGCACCGCGAGCGCGAAGCGGGACCGCACGGCACGCTCTGGCGGTTCTACCAGGAATTGCTGCGCCTGCGCCGCATCCGCCCCGCCCTCGCCGCGCTCGACCTCCAATCGCTCGATGTCCGTGCGGATGAAGAAACGAAGACGCTCGCCGTCCGCCGCTGGGCCGGGGATGACCAGACGCTCGCGCTCTTCAACTTCAGCGACCGGGAACAAAGCGTGGCGGTCGCGCCAGCGGACACGCCATATCATAACCTCCTCGATTCCGCCGACGAGCGGTGGGGCGGGCCGGGGAGCGCCATACCCGGTATACTTCCACCGGGCGCGACGGTAATGCTGCCGCCATGGTGCGCTCTGCTATTGGGAACAGAACTGCCGATATAAATCTGTCCCCTCCCCCTCCATCGCCGGACGGGTCTCGCTGTTTTCCGATCCGAAGGCGATAGCGAAGGGGCAGGGGTGAGGCAATAGAGGAAACAGGGACTCATCAATGACCGACGACCGATACGTCTGCATCCACGGCCACTTTTACCAGCCGCCGCGCGAGAACCCCTGGCTCGAAGCGATCGAGTTGCAGGACTCCGCCTACCCGTACCACGACTGGAATGAGCGGGTCACGGCGGAGTGCTACGCGCCGAACGCCGCCTCCCGCATCCTCGACGGCGCGGGGCGGATCGCGCAGATCGTCCAGAACTACGCGCGCATCAGTTTCAACTTCGGCCCGACATTGCTGGCGTGGATGGAGGAGAAAGCGCCCGACATCTACGCGGCGATCCTCGACGCCGACCGCGACAGCCAGAGGCGCTTCGCCGGCCACGGCTCGGCGATGGCGCAGGCGTACAACCACATGATTTTGCCGCTCGCCAACCGGCGCGACAAATGGACGCAGATCCGCTGGGGCATCGCGGATTTCGCGCACCGCTTCGGGCGCGCCCCGGAGGGGATGTGGCTCGCCGAGACCGCCGTGGATCTCGAAACGCTCGACATCCTGGCGGAGCAGGGGATCGCCTTCACCGTCCTCGCGCCGTCGCAGGCCGGGGCGGTGCGCGAAATTGACGCGGAGGAATGGGACGATGTGTCCGGCGCGCGCATTGACCCGACGCGCGCCTACGTGCAGCGGTTGCCCTCCGGCCGGAGCATCGCCCTTTTCTTCTACGACGGCCCGATCTCGCGCGGCGTCGCCTTCGAGGGGCTGCTGGACCGGGGCGAGAACCTGGCGAACCGTCTGCTCGGCGCGTTCTCCGATGAGCGCACCTGGCCGCAACTCGTCCACATCGCCACGGACGGCGAGACGTACGGCCATCACCACGCGCACGGCGACATGGCGCTCGCCTACGCGCTCCACCACATCGAGGCGAACGGCCTCGCCCGCCTGAGCGTCTACGGCGAATATCTGGAGATGTTCCCGCCGACCCACGAGGTGCAGATCATCGAGAACACCGCGTGGAGTTGCGACCACGGCGTCGAGCGGTGGCGGAGCGATTGCGGCTGCAACACCGGCGGCCGCCCGGGCTGGAACCAGCGATGGCGCGGGCCGCTCCGCGCCGCGCTCGACTGGCTGCGGGACGCCGTCGCGCCCGTCTACGAGGCCGGGATGCGCGATCTCGTCCCCGACCCGTGGGCGGCGCGCGATGCGTACATCTCCGTCATCCTCGACCGGACGGAGGAGAGCGTCGCGCGCTTCCTCGCCGAACAGACCGTGCGGGAACTGACCGACGCCGAGCGCGTGCGGCTCTGGGAACTGCTGGAGATGCAGCGGCACGCGATGCTGATGTACACGAGTTGCGGCTGGTTCTTCGACGAACTCTCCGGCATCGAGACGGTGCAGGTCATCCAGTACGCCGGGCGGGTGATCCAACTGGCGGAGATGCTTTCCGGCGAGTCGTTCGAGCCGCATTTCCTCGATCTCCTCCAGCGTGCCAAGAGCAATATCCGCGAGCATCGGGACGGGCGGCTGATCTACGAGAAGTTCGTCAAGCCCGCCGTCGTGGACACCGAGAAACTCGCCGCGCACTACGCGATCAGTTCGCTCTTCGCGGAGTACCCGGACAACGCATGGGTTTACTGCTACACCGTCGAGCGGGAAGACTACCGGCGGCTCGATGCGGGCCGGGCGGCGCTGATCGCCGGGCGGGCGCGCTTCACGTCGCGCATCACGGGCGAGTCCGCCGCGGAGACCTTCGGCGCGCTCTCGCTCGGCGACCACACGATCAGCAGCGGCGTTGGCGCCGACAGGGACGACGAGGCGTATCGCGCCTTCGTCGCGCACATCACCGAAGCCTTCGCGCGCGTAGATTTCCCGGAGGCGATCCGCGCGATGGACCGCTACTTCGGCGAATCCATGTACTCCCTCAAGACCTTGTTCCGCGACGAGCAGCGCAAAATCCTCGACAGCGTGCTCGCGGTCGCGCTCGCGGAGGACGAGGCGAGCTATCGCCAGATGTACGACCGGCAGGCGCCGCTGATGCGCTTCGTGCGGGACCTCCACGTGCCGCTGCCGCAGGCCTTCCAGACGGCGGCGGCCTTCATCCTCAACAGCGATCTCCGGCGCGCCCTCGCCGCCGAGACGCTGGACCGCGACCGCATCCAGGCGTTGCTCGCGGACGCGGAGACGTGGCACGTCGCGCTCGATGCCGCCGGATTCTCCTACATGCTGCGGCGGCGGGCGGAACGGCTCTCCGCCGCGTTCCAGGCGGACCCGGCGGAACTCGCGCCGCTCGTCGCGCTGCGGGAGGTCGTCGAGGTGGCGCACCTCTTGCCCTTCGGGATCGTCTTCTGGCACGCCCAGAATGTCTACTACGACTTGCTCCAGAGCCGCTACCGCGAGTTCCACCGGCGGGCGCGGCGCGGCGACGAGCAGGCGCAGGAGTGGGTGACGCATTTCATCGCGCTCGGGGAGGGCCTTGGCATGGAAGTGGGAGAGACGACGCTGGAGGAGATCCGCGCCCTGCCGTCCGTCGCCACCGTCGCGCGGGAGGCGCTGGAGCGGGCGCGCATCCCGCGCGCGACATACCGCCTCCAGTTCAACCGCCATTTCACCTTCGCGGATGCGCTGCCGCTCGTCCCCTACCTCGCCGATCTCGGCATCAGCGACCTCTACGCCTCGCCGCTCCTCAAGGCGTGCGCGGGCAGCGAGCACGGCTACGACATCTGCGACCACGGCCGGTTGAACCCGGAGATCGGCGCCCCGGAGGAGTTCGACGCCCTCGCCGACGCGCTCCGGGAGCGGGGGATCGGCCTCGTCTTCGACATGGTGCCGAACCACATGGGCATCGCCGACCCCGGCAATGGCTGGTGGATGGACGTGCTGGAGAACGGCCCCAGTTCGCTCTACGCGACGACCTTCGACATTGACTGGCATCCCGTCAAGCGCGAGTTGGCGAACAAAGTCCTGCTGCCGATCCTCGGCGACCAGTACGGCGGCGTCCTCGAAAGCGGCCAGTTGCGGCTCTCCTACGAGAGTGGCGCCTTCTTCCTCCATTACTGGGAGACCGTGCTGCCCGTCGCGCCGCAGACCTACGATCGCATCCTCGGCTACCGCCTCGACGCGCTGATCGAGCAATTGGGCGCGGACGACGCGCATGTGCTCGAACTGGAGAGCATCCTCACCGCGCTCGGCTACCTCCCCGCGACGGACGAGACCGACCCGGAGAAGATGGCGGAGCGGCACCGCGAGAAAGAGGTGATCAAACGGCGCATCGCCGCGCTCTACGACGCCAGTCCGGAAATCCGTGCAAGCATCACAGCGGCGCTCGATGCCTTCAACACGGCGGACGAGGCGGGCATCGAGATGCTCGACGATCTGCTGGAATCGCAGCCCTACCGCCCCGCCTTCTGGCGCGTCGCGGCGGAGGAGATCAACTACCGCCGCTTCTTCGACGTGAACCAGTTGGCGGCGATCCGCGTGGAAGCGCCCGACGTTTTCAAGGCGACGCACGACCTCGTCTTCCGCCTGCTCGCGGAGGGCAAGGCGACCAGTCTGCGCATTGACCACCCGGACGGCCTGTGGGACCCGCCGCACTACTTCCGCCAGCTGCAGGAGCAGTACATCCTCGCCTGCGCCCGCGCGCGCATGCCGGAACACGATGAGGAGGAGGCGGGCGAACTGGAAGAGGCGGTGCGCGCCTGGTTCGACGCACATATCGAGAACGGCGGCGCGCCGCCGCAATTGCCGCTCTATGTCGTCGCGGAAAAAATCCTCACCGAGGGCGAGACGCTGCCGGAGGATTGGCTGGTCGCCGGGACGACGGGGTACGACTTCCTCAACGAGGCGAACGGCCTCTTCGTGGACGCGAACAACCGCAAGGCGATTGACGAGATTTACGCGCGTTTCACGGGGAACCAGACGGCGTTCGCCAATCTGACCAACGCGACGAAGAAGATGATCATGCTCATCTCGCTCGCCAGCGAGATCAACGCGCTCGCCTACCAGTTGGAGCGCATCTCCGAGCGGAACCGCTCGTACCGCGATTTCACGCTGAACAGCCTCACCTTCGCCATCCGCGAGGTGATTGCCTGCCTGCCCGTCTATCGCACCTACACGACGGACGCGACCGCGACGGTGTCCCACCACGACGCGCAATACGTCGAGGCGGCGGTGGCCGAGGCGAAACGGCGCAACCCGCGCACGGCGAGCCAGTTGTTCGATTTCCTCGGCGACACGCTGCTCCTGCGGAATATCGAGCATTTCCGCCCGGAGGATCGCCCGCAACTGATCGCCTTCGTGATGAAATTCCAGCAGATCACCGGCCCGGTGATGGCGAAGGGCGTCGAGGACACCGCGTTCTACGTCTACAACCGCCTCGTCTCGCTCAACGAGGTGGGCGGCCACCCGGTGCATTTCGGCGTCCCGGTGCCGGAATTCCACGCGCGCAACGCCGAGCGCGCCCGCCGCTGGCCGCACGCGATGCTCGCCTCCTCCACGCACGACACGAAGCGGAGCGAGGACGTACGGGCGCGCATTAACGTCCTCTCCGAAATTCCGGAGGAGTGGCGCGCCGCCCTCAACCGCTGGGGCCGGATCAACGCGCGCGCGAAGGCGGAGATCGCGGGGGACCGCTACCCCGACCGCAACGCCGAATACCTCCTCTACCAGACGCTGCTCGGCGCGTGGCCGGTGGACTTCCCGACGCCCGAATCATTCGGGGAGTTCCGCGAGCGGATCGCGGCGTACATGCTGAAGGCCGAGAAGGAGGCGAAAGTCCACACCAGTTGGATCAACCCGAACGAGGCGTACGACCAGGCACTACAAGCGTTCGTCCGCACCATCCTCGCGGAAGGCGATCATAATGCGTTCCTCGCCGATTTCGCGCCGCTTCAGCGGCGGGTCGCCTTTTTCGGGCAATGGAACGCGTTGGCGCAGGAACTGCTGAAGTTGACCTCGCCCGGCGTGCCGGACATCTATCAGGGAACCGAACTCTGGGACCTCAGCCTCGTGGACCCGGACAACCGCCGCCCTGTGGACTACGACCGGCGCCGCGCCATCCTCGCCGACCTGCGCGAGCGCGCCGGGTGCGCGCAGTGCGGCGGCGTCGCGCTCGCCCATGAGCTGGTGGATGCGAGCGACGACGGCCGGATCAAACTCTTCGTCACCGCCCGCGCGCTCGACTTCCGCCGCGCGCACGACGCCCTCTTCACCGATGGCGCGTATGTGCCGCTCGACGCGCGGGGCGCGAAAGCGGATCACGTCTGCGCCTTCCTCCGCGCGAGCGAGGATGGTGATACAGCGATCGTCGTCGCGCCGCGCCTCGTCGTCGGCCACCCCGACGGCGAGGAACGGCCGCCGCTCGGCGCGGCGGTCTGGGGCGGCCCTCGGC
>JAICIL010000072.1 GCA_025924435.1 Chloroflexia bacterium
GAGCAGTACGCGGTGATGGAATTGAATCGCCGCCCACTGCCCACTCACCACTGCCCACTCTCGTTGCGTCAACTCAACATAACACCTACACTTCGAGGGATGGCGAAACCGCGTAAAGGCGTGGTACGCTGTAGCGGGAGCAAACGAAACAGCCGGATGAGGGCATGGGCCGCGATGCGGCGATGGATCCGGCGCGATCGGCAACGACGTTGGCGGGTGAGCGGCATCGCCGGATGGGGAGAGGGAAGCGATGGCAGAACCGGAACGGAAATGCAGCACCTGCAAGTTTTACGAGCCTGCACCGATCTGGCGCAAAGGCTGGTGCCGCAACCCCCTCTTGTATGCGCCCCAGCAATCCCATCTCGTCGCGGAAGATGATCTGGACTGCTCGCGCGGCCTCAGCGATTACTGGGAAGCGGCGGACGGTACCGGCCCCAACGCAGGAGTGAATCTGGCTATGAGTGGACGCGACCCCTTCGGACGGAACACGGATCGAGGCGAGCGAGGCAATCCGGACCCGGCGGCCGATCCCTGGGGCGGCAGCCAGCGGCCGTACGACAGCGGGCGAAGCGCGCCGATGCCGGACGATGACGGCTACGCGCCGCACGAATCCGCCCCACCGATCCCCACGACCGGCCCCCGGTACGCCGGCGCGGTCGGCGGCGACGACGATGTCCGCAACCCGTGGGACAATTCCCAACCCGGCTATGCGGCGCCGCCCGCATCGCGCGAGGGCGACCCGAATTACGGGCGCGACTACGCCTACGGCGCGGGCCAGCACGAGCCGGAGCCGAACCCATGGCAGACGCCCCCACCCCCAACGGAATACGGGCAGGGCGGGTACGGACAAGAACAGCAGGAATACGGTCAGGGCGGATATGGTGCGGGCGGCTATGGCCAGGGCGGCTACGAGCAGGAGCAGCAGGGTTATCCACCGGGCGGATACGGGCAAGGCGGGTATGACCAGGGCGGCTACGATCGCGGCGGCTATCAGCAGCCGCCGAGCACGCCGCCGGTCTCCGCCGGTGTCACAGGCTCCGGGCAGCGCCGTGTCGTCCCGACGCCCGCCGCGACCGGCAAAGAACGCTCGCTTTCCTATTACACCGAGGAACGGTACTGGACCGACTACGCGAAGTTGATCGTCCCGGTCGTCGTCGTGATCGCGCTCCTGGCGGGCGCGTGGTTCATCGGCACCGGCAAGCTGCGCGGCGGCAGCAGCGACGCGACCGCCACCCCCAACAGCACCACGACGGCGGCGAGCGCCGTCTCCAGCACGCGCGCCGTCGGCGGCTCGGCCATCGCCGGGAGCTCGCGGCCCGCCGGCACGACCGGCGCGGGGGTGATCACGCCGAGCGGCGTCGCCGGCATAAACCAGGCGACCTTACCGGCCGGAACATCGCGCACGGGGACACCGGGAGCAAATACGGGCACGACGGCAGGTTCGGGCCAGCCGGGTCTGCCGATTCAGCGATTCAAGGTCGCCAATACCGGCGGCACGGGCGTCAACCTGCGCGACAAACCGGACACGAAGACCGGCAAGATCATCACGAACGTCCCGGAAGGGACGGAAGTGCAGGCGACCGGCCCCGCCGTTGATGGCGAGGGCGGGCCGTGGTATCCCGTGCAGGTCGGCAACTTCACGGGCTTCATCCGCAACGACTTCCTCGTCGCGGTCGGCGCGTAGAAACCTCATCCCCGGCCCCCTCTCCATCGCGATGGAGAGGGGGTTTCATCTGTTACCGGGGCGGCGGGGTTTGCGGGCGGACGGGCGGGCCGCTTCGGTGACGGTGACGCGGAACGGCGTCTGTGCGCGGTAGCGGTCCGTCTCGGCGCGCAGGCTTTCCAATTCGCGGACAAATTCGCGCGATCCGGTGACGGCGACATGCTCCCGCATCGCGAGGGCGTGGATCAGCCGGTCGGAGGTCGCGACGGTGATCGGCAGGTAATCGTCCACCGCCTCGCGCACCTCGACGATCAACCGCTCGATCAGGTGGTCGGCGGAAAGCCCCCTGCTGGAGAAGCGCGTCTCGACCGCGTAGGCGGCCTGCGGCCCGAGCGGTTGCGTGCGGTTGCCGTCGAAGATCAGGATGGCGTGGACGCCGCGCGTCGCCTCGTATTCCGCGAGCCGGTCCGCCAGCCGCTCCCGCGCGGTCTGGAGATCGCCGCGCGCATCGCGCAGCAACGCGGGCCACGCATGCAGCACGTTGTACCCATCCACAATCAGCAGCGGCTCACGGGGCATTACTGAACCGCCAAGACGCCAAGGACGCCAAGAGAAAGAAGGAACGTAGCGCGGAGAACACGAAAAACAGAGAGCGCGCAGAGAAGACAAAAGAGTCTCGCTCTCCCTGTATCCTTTCTGCTCTCTCTATTCAATTCCCTCTTGGCGTCTTTGGCGTCTTGGCGGTTCAATCGGTTTCGTCTTCGCTGAGGGAGGTGACGAGGGCGGACAGCGCCTCGGCTTCCATGCGCTGGCGGACGACTTCGTAGAGGAGGATCGAACCGGCGGTGGCGGCATTGAGCGAGCCGACCTTGCCGACGAGCGGGATGCGCACCGTCAGGTCGCACGTCTCGCGCAGGAGGCGGCCAACACCCTGCCCCTCGCTGCCGATGACGAGGACGAGCGGCCCGGTGAGGTCCGCTGCGGAAGGCAAAACGGCATCGGGCGCCGCCTCCGCCGCGATCACCCACGCGCCCACTTCCTTCGCCTGCTCCACCGCCCGCACGAGGTTCGTGACGATCGCGACCGGCAGGTGCTCGACCGCGCCCGCGCTCGCGTTGACGACCGCCGGTGTCACCTGCGCCGCCCGATGTTCGGGGATGACGACGCCCGTAACGCCCGCCGCCTCCGCCGTGCGCAGGAGCGTGCCGAGGTTTTGCGGGTCCTGCACGGAATCGAGGACGACGAGCAGCGCGTTCGGGTTGTCCCGCGTCGCGGCGAGCAGATCGTCGTAGTCGGCGTATCGGTACGGCCCGACTTCCAGCACGGCGCCTTGATGGTTCACGCCGGGCGCGCGCCGTTCGAGTTCGGTGCGCGAGACGTACGCTACCTCGACACCGCGCGATGCGGCGAGGTCCGCCAGATCACTAACGATCTTGCGATCGTCGGTGCCCTCGGCCAGCAGCAGCGTGCGCGCTTTGCGCCGCCCGGCGCGCAAGGCTTCGGCGACCGCGTTGCGGCCGTAGAGCACGTCCCGGTCCACCATCACCTCGCCGCCGTAGCGGTAGGCGCGGCGGCGTTCGAGCGGCGTCGGGCCGGTGGGCGCGGGCGAGCGCGGCAGGCGCACCGGAGCGGAGGAGGAGGCGCCGCGTGGGGGGCGCATCTCGCTCCGCTCGCTGCGGCGCGGCGCGAGCGGGCGGGAGGAGCGTTCGTCCTGCTCCCGTCGCTCGCCCTGCGCGGCCCGCTCGGCGCGACGATCCGCCGCCGGGCGGCTCGCCCACGGTTTGTTCGCCTTGCCGCCCTCGCGCGGCGGGCGCTCGGCGCGCTGCGTCGGCTCCGTTCGCCCCGGCTTCCCCGGCCGTGCCCGCCCCTGCCGCGCGAACCCGTCATCGGGGCTGGCGGAACGTTGTGGCCGACGGTCGGTATTGGTGGCAGTAGCAGCAGGCTTTCCAGCCCGCCCTTCCTCGGCCTGCACCCGCGCGCCGCGATTCGTGCGCGGCGGGCGCGCCGTCGCGTCCTTGGTCTTGCGCGGCGAGAAGGGCTGCTGGCTGGTTTTCCCGCGCTGCGGCCCGCCCTTCCAGGGTCCACTGGACCGCCCACTCGCGCCTTTTCCCTTTGCCATGATAAACCTAACCCCCCGACCCCCTTCCCTAAAAGGAAGGGGGTGATTCATTAAAAAGGTCGTACCTTACCCCCGAACGTCCCGATCGGTAACAGGTCAGTGTGGCGACATTGCCCTTGGCGCGACTGGCTCTGTCGCTCAAACTGACCCATTACCTCCCGATCTTCTAGAAGTTTGCTCCCCCTTCCTCGCGGGAAGGGGGCTGGGGGGTTAGGGCGTATCCATCCAGCGCCAACTCGTGCCCTGCGCGGTGTCTTCGAGCGCGACGCCGAGCGTGGTCATGCTATCACGGATCGTGTCCGCCAGTTGCCACTGCTTCGCGGCCCGCAGATCGCGCCGCACCTGCAGGAGCAATTCGATGAACGGCTCCGCCGCCTGCCCACCGCTATTGGCGGCTTCCGCATCCGGTCGCAAGCCGAGCACCATCATCAGGTCGCGCAGTTTCTTCTGCGCCGCCGCGACATCCCCCGCCGCCGCCCCTTCGTCCCGCGCGCGGTTGATGGCGCGGGCGAAATCGAAGAGCGCGGCGAGCGCGTTCGGCGTGTTGAAATCGTCGTCCATCGCGGCGCGAAATTGCTCCTCCGCGCCCGCCGCGACGCCGGCAAGCGGCGAGTTGGCGGCGAAATTCGCTCCCGCCGGAGCCGCGCCGCCGCTCTCGCGCAACGCCGTGCGGAGCCGATCAAGCCCCTTCGCCGCCGCGTCGTAGATCTCCTCGGTGTAGGTGAGCGGTGTGCGATAGTTCGCGGAGAGCACCATGAAGCGCAGGATGTCCGCGCCGTTGCGCCGCGCGAGCAGGTCGCCGATCGTGATGAGGTTGCCGAGCGACTTGGACATCTTGATGATCTCCCCCGTCGCCGTGTCCTTCATCTGGAGTAAGCCGTTGTGGATCCAGTAGCGCGCGAAGGGCTGGGCGCCGAGCGCCGCCTCGCTCTGGGCGATCTCGTTCTCGTGATGCGGGAAGATCAGGTCCGCGCCGCCGCCGTGGATATCAATCCGCTCGCCCAGATGCCCCTTGGCCATCGCGGAGCACTCGATGTGCCAGCCCGGCCTGCCCCCGCCCCACGGGGAAACCCACGCCGGCTCGCCGGGCTTGACGCCCTTCCAGAGCGCGAAATCCATCGGGTCTTCCTTGCGCTCGTCCACCGCGACGCGTTCGCCCGCGCGCATGTCCTCCAATGAGCGGTGCGAGAGTTTGCCGTAGCCGTCGAACGAGCGGACGCGGTAATAGACATCGCCGTCCATCGGATAGGCATTGCCCTTGTCAATCAACGTCTGGATCATCGCGTGGATGTTGCCGAGTTCCCGCGTCGCGCGCGGATAGACCGTCGCCGGTTTGACATTCAGGGCGGCCGTCTGATCGAGCCATTGGTTGATGTACCTCTCGGCCAGTTCGTTCGGGTCGCGCCCCTCGGCGTTCGCGCGGTTGATGATCTTGTCGTCAATGTCCGTGAAGTTCTGCGCGTGCTTCACCTCGTACCCGGCGAATTCGAGGTAGCGCCGGATGACATCGAAGATCATCGCGCTCATCGCGTGGCCGATGTGGGCGTCCGCATACACCGTCGGGCCGCAGACGTACATCCGCACCTTGCCCGGCTCGATCGTCTCGAACGGCTCTTCCTCGCGCGTCAGGGTGTTGTACACTCGCAGCGTCATGCGACCGTTCGCCTCCTCGTGGCAATCTCATTCGTGTCGCGCTCCTCGAGCGCGGCCAGCCGTTCTTCCAATTCCCCGACGCGGGCGCGCAACGCCTCAATCTCCTCCCCTTCGGGGTCGGGCATCTGCTCCAGATGCCGCGTCTCGCCGGTGTCCGGGTTGTGGTAGCGGATCGCCTTCGCGGGGACGCCCGCCGCCGTCGTGTGCGGCGGCACGTCGTTCACCACCACCGCACCCGCCGCGATCCGCGCGCCGTCGCCCACCGTGATCGGGCCGAGCACCTTCGCCCCGGCGCCGATCACGACGTTGTTGCCGACGGTCGGGTGCCGCTTGCCGCGCTGGAACCGCGCGTTGCCGAGCGTGACGCCCTGATAGAGCAGCACATCGTCGCCGATCTCCGCCGTCGCCCCGATGACAATGCCCATGCCGTGGTCAATCGTCAGGCGGCGGCCGAGGCGCGCATCGGGATGGATCTCGATGCCGGTGATCCAGCGGTTGAAATGGGAGACGAGGCGCGGCAGCACCGGCACCCCGCGCAGCGAGAGCCGGTGCGCCAACCGGTGCAGCACGACGGCATGGAAACCGGGGTAGGCAAGGATAATCTCCAGCGTGCTCTTCGCCGCCGGGTCTTTGTCGTAGAAGGCTTTGATGTCTTCGCGAATCCGGTCGAACATGGGGCATGCTCCTATCGGCACGTCCCGGTCGGCCAAACGACCGACCGACGGGTACGCCCACGGGGTACGCGGCCGCGTCGCGCGGCGCGCTCCCCTCACCGACAGAGGCAGCAGCCCCCCGCGTTGCGGAACGCGGCCAGGGGCGGGTAGCGCAACTGAAAGAGCGGCGCGAGCGCCGCCGTCCGCATCGGCAGCATCAGGACGCCGCCGCCGGTGTGGCGGGCTTGTCCGCCGTCTTCTTGATCTCCGTCGTCTTCGCGCCCACGTCGCTCGCCGCTTCCTTCGCGCCCTTCGTCTCGGCGCTCTTCGTCTCGGTCGTCGCCCCGTCGCTCTTCTCGGCGGTCGTCGTCGCGGCATCCGGCGCTTTCGCCTCCGGCTTATCGCTCGATGCGCTCGCGCGGCTGTCCGTCTTGTACCAGCCAGACCCCTTGAAGATGACCGGGGCGGGCTGGAGCACCCGCCGGACCGGCACGCCCGTCTCCGGGTCGGCGGTCAGGCTGTCGTCATTGAACCCCTGGCGAATCTCGAACCGACTCCCGTCGGGTCGTTCATAGACATAGATCGGCATCCGGTTTCACACCCTCCAACATTCGCATCGGGACAGGATCAGCGTTCCCCACACATCTTCAACGCGATAGTGTAGGGGCGATATTCCCGATCCGCAAGCCTTAAACGCCCGGTTACGTTCTTGACTATGTTGTGTTGTTAAGTCGTATATCGCGCGATGCCGGGAGGTGCGCGCCCGCGTCGCGACCGGCGAAGCGGCCGGGGCGGAAAAAGAAGGCATGGCTCTTCGGGTCGAGGTCCGCCGAGCGGCGGGGGCGCACGACGCCGTCGCTGCTTTCGTCGGTAATCAGCCGCGCGACCATCTCGCCGACGGCGGGCGCGAGGGCGAAGCTGTGCCCGCCCATGCCGACGGCGCAGTAATACCCCTCGACGCCGTCCACCGGGCCGATCATCGGGTGCCAATCCGGCGAGACATCGTGCGAGGTCGCCCACGCGGCGTGGACGGTCGCCGTCGCCAGTTCGGGATAGCGGCGGCGGAGCGCGGTCTGATATTCCGGCGCGGCGGACGGGTCCGTGCGCGGGTCGTCCCACCCCGGCGGCACGACGTCCTCCGCGACCGCGCCGAGCGGGCCGACGAGCGTCAGGCGCGGCCCGCTTGGCCGCATCACCGCCCCGCTGACGAGATCGAGCGTGATCGGGTGCGCCGCGCCGAACGACGGCGGGTGGCGCAGGACGACACCGAGATAGCGATACGAGAGCACCGGCAACTCGACGCCGACCAATTCGCCCACCGTCGGCCCCCACATGCCGCCGGCATTGACGACGCAGCCGGTGTTCACGTAGCCGCCGTCGGTGAGCACGCCGGTGATGCGCCGCTCGCCCGGCTCGCCGACCGTGTCAATGTTGAGGATGCGAATCCCCTGCCGGATCTGCGCGCCGAGATCCCGCGCGCGGATCGCGAACGCCGCCGACGCCTGCACCGGATCGCCGTATCCCGCACCCGGCTCGTATGCGGCGGCGGCGACCCCGTTCAGGCTGATGCGCGGCTCGACGGAGCGGACCTCATCGCTCGTCGCGAGGAGTTGCACGCTGCCGCCGAGATGCGTCGCGACGCCGACATTCGCCTCGAGCATCTCCTGCTCGCCCTCCGGGACGAGGATGAGCAAACCGGTGCGCGTGAACGCCGCCGCGCCGCCGGTCTCGTCCTCGAACTGCTCGTAGAGCCGCAGCGACCGCCGCGCCACCGAGACCATCACCCGACTCGCGTGGTAGGTGCGGACGATGCCGAATGCGCCCCGCGTCGTGTTGCCCGCCGTCATACGCTGCTCGAGGAGCAGGACGTTGCGCACGCCCCGCCGCACAAGTGCGTGGGCGATAGCTGTTCCCGTAACGCCGCCGCCGATTACGACGACATCCATGTGAATCGTGGCCATCCCTGCCGGGTTCCCTTCCCCACGCGGTCGCCCATCCGCCGCCAACCCGCCGCACCTACGGCATGGCCGGTCTCGATGTGCTGCCATCATATGCGCTGTACGACCACTTGGGGAGGGGGTTTCGTCGGAAATTTCGGATACTACCGACACCAGTTTTCCGATACCGAACGATGGGAAATACGTTCGCGCAAGCGATTGTTACAATCGGTGTGCACGCATCGGGGGGAGCATCGCCCGCGATGAACCGCGTGATACACTGGGCAGATACGATCTCGCGGCGCCCCGTACCGCCGCGTCAGTCAGCCATTCAGGAGGATACATTGAAAGATTTCGGAGACGACGTCGAGACACTGAGTTGGGAGGAACTCGACCGCGCGAATCGGGGCATTCCCGTCGCGGCGACGACCCTTCCCGCCTCGCCCTTGCAGACGGTGCAGGTCTGGTATGGCCGCGAGGAGAGCGGGCGGATCGCCGCCCTCGCCATCCAACTGGCGGTCGTCGAGACGACGCAAGGGCCGATGCAGAGCGTCATCATCAGCCGCGTGAGGGAGGATGAGGACGGCAAGACCCGCGTCTCCGCCACGCAGGTGACGGCGACGACGGTCGAGACCGCGCAACGGGATATGGAACATCAGATCACGAGCCTCGAGGACGCCGGTTTCAAGGCCGCCGCCCCGCCGGACACCTACGAGCCGGAACCGTGGGGCGAGGAGAAGAAGCCCTCGCTGTTCATCCCGCCCGCCGGCTTCACTCTGCCGGATCGCAGGCGGTAGTTTCCTAACCCCTGCCCCTTCCCTCAAAGGGAAGGGATGACGCAAAGCCCCCTCCTTCGGAGGGAGGGGGTTTGGGAGTAGGAAACTTACCCCGCCTGGGCGCGGGGGACGATCCGCCACTGCATGACGGGGCTGGTCGTCAACCGCTGGTCGTCCGGCCCCGGATCGGCGCGGATGACGGCGAGGCGGGCATAGCCGGACGAGTCGGGCACCGCGCCGACGATGTCCGCCCGCTCCCAGCCGCGCAGGCTGCGGCCGCCGGTGATCTCGAATCCGCCGTCCGGATGGCGCATCACATGATAGGTAGAACCCGTCGCGGTGTTCGCCTCGAACACTTCCATGCTGCCCATCCACCGCAACGCGCGCGTCAATGCAACCGCGCGATCCTCATCTTCCATCCGCTGATACTCCCGTGCGCGCCCCGACCGCATATTGGATCGGTATTCCCCATATTCACTGCGTGAAGGATACTCCGCAACGGCGCTAGACGCAATGTGCGCCGAGACCGATGAGCAACGATCAATGAGAGAACGCCGCACTCAGCACTCAGCACTCGGCACTTGATTTGCGGCCAGGCGTTCGAGGATGGCGAAGAGGAACGACCCGGCGCGTTTGCCGAGTTCATGTTCTAGCGCCGCGAATGTCCCGCCCTCGCCGAAGGTCGAGACGGTGTGGAACTCATTGTTGGAGATGTCCTTGACGGTCAGGAAAGGCAGGTCGTGGAGCAGGCAGAGATGCGCGATGGCGGCGGCCTCCATATCCTCGCAGAGCGTCGCGTGCCGGGCGTGCAGGGCGCGGAGGGCATCGGCATCCTGCGTGAAGCGATCCGCCGAGGCGATGGGGCCGAACCAGACGCGCGGCGCGCGATGCGGGACGCCCTGCGGCCAGTGCGCCCGCGGCCACGCCGCGCGCCCCCACCGGCCAGCGCCGGCGACGGATTCCGCGACGGCGAGCAGCGCGTCCCCGACCGGGAACGCATCGAGCCGGATGTCGCCGCCATCTTTGTAGAGGTGGGAGGGCTGAGGCTCGAAGTCGCCGCCGGGGCGGAGATTGCCGCGGTCGTAGGCGATGCACGCCGTCCCGACGACGACATCGCCCGGCAGGATGTCCGCGCGGTGCGCGCCGGTGCAGCCATAATTCATCACGGCGCGCGGCGCGTACCGGGTAATCACGGCCTCCGTCGCCGCGCCCGCCGCGACCATCCCCATCCCGCTCGTCGTCAGCACGAGCGGCAGGCCGCGAAACGCCACACGGTCGAACCGGCGCGGCCCGTGCCGCTCCGCGCCATCCCACGCCGCACCCTGCGCGCGGAGCAGCGCTTCGAGATGCGCCATCTCCTCCGGCATCGCCACGACGACGGCGATCGGTGGTGTATCGGTCAACGGCCCCCCTCCCCCGGCCCCTCCCCCGTGCGCGGGCGAGGGGAGATCGATCCGTACAGTGCGTCGTTTGCCTGAGCATTGGCCCGACCATCCCGGCGCGTCACCCCTCTCCCGTACGGCGGGGGAGGGGGCAATCCCTCAATTCGCCCGGACGGCCACCTTGCGGATCGGCTCGTCGTCAATCGTGTAGCGGCCGCTCATCGCGGCGATGCCGTCCGCGAGGCGTTCGAGCGGCAGTTGGTGCGAGACGAACGCGGCGAACGGATACTTGCCGCTCTCGATCAGTTGCCGCGCCTGCACGAAATGGCCGTGCGCGGAGCCCCAGACGCCGTAGAGCGTGATCTGCTTGAAGGTGAAATGGCCCCACGGGTTGAGCGGCACGTCGCCGACATTCGTGAAATGGCCGCAGGTGACGTACTGCCCGCCGCGCCGCAGGAGGTCGAACCCTTCCGGCAGCGCCGCGAGCACGCCCGTCGCCTCGATGATGATGTCCGCGCCGTGGCCGTGGCCGGATGCGTCCCGCACGATTGCCTGCCGCTCGGCGGGGTCGGTCACTTCGGTGATGTCAATCGTCAGGTCCGCGCCGAGTTCGCGGGCGAAGGCGAGCCGGTCGGCGGGCGCGCCGATGACAATCGTCTTGAACGCGCCGAGTTCCTTCGCCGCGATCAGCGCCATCAGGCCAATCGGCCCCGCGCCCTGGATGACGACGGTGTCGCCGATCCGATAGGTCGCCCGCCCCGCCGCGTGGATGCCGACGCTGAGCGGTTCGAGGATTGAGGAGGCGGCCGGGTCGGCGTTCATCTTGTAGAACTTTGTGCCGGGGATGAGCCACTGGTACCCCGCGAAGCCGCCCGTCACCTCCAGCGGCAGGTGCTTCATCCCGACGGCGGCGAAGCCGTACGCGCCGAACCCCGCCGAGAGCGTCGGCTGGAAGGCCATCGAGCCGAAGAAATCGCTGTTGTCCGAGACGCCCGGCTTAATGCCGATCAGGTCGCCCTCCTTCACCGGACGCCCCGTGCTGTCGGTCGTCACGCCCTCGCCGAGGGCGACAATCGTGCCGACGATCTCATGCCCGAGCACGACGGGCATCGGCACCGACTTCATGTGCCCCTGGAAGACGTGCACATCCGTCCCGCAGATGCCGCACATCTCCTGCCGCACGATGACGCTTCCCGGCCCCGGCTCCGGCACCGCCGCCTCCGCGACCGAGAAATTCCCCCGCACGCTGTCCAGCACCGCCGCCCGACTCGTCAGCCCCATCGCGCCCCTCCCTCACCGAATGCCGAACATTCCGGCCACCGCCGTTTGATGGGATCAGTATAACGCACCTACCCCCCGGCCCCCTCCCGGAGCGGGAAGGGGTAACTCATCGCAATAGTGAGGCATTCCTCAAACGCCTCGATCTCAAAGAGGTTCGCTCCCCCCTTCTTTTCGGGAAGGGGGCCGGGGGGTTAGGCAGATCACGCCGCCATATCGCGCCGCTCCTGCTCCCAGAGGTAGAGGGCGCGGGCGACTTCGCGGAGCAGGCGGTCGTCGAAGTTCGGGTGGGAGCGCAGTTCGGAGTCGGGCACGGCGGAGAGGTGCTCGGCGGTGTGGTAGCCGCGTCGGTGGAGCATCGCGCAGACGCGCTCGCTGACGGCGAGGCGGTCCACCGGCGTCAGATGGCGCGTGAGGAAGCGGTGGATGAGCGTGACGATCCCCTCGATGGTGCAGATGAAGAGGATGATGACGCCGAAGACTAGCCCCGCCCAGGTGGCGATCGAGAGCGCCATGAAGACGCCGACGAACCCCGCGACGATTGGGTTGATCTGGAGCAGCCAGTCCAGCAGGCGCGGCGCGAAGGTGAGAACCGCCGCCGGCGCCCCGGCGAGGATCATGCCGACCGCCTTGCGGACCGGATGCGTCGCGAAGGGGTCCGACGTCGTGCTCCCCGGATAGGGCGACGGATCGTACCGTCGTGCCAGTGTCGTGCTTGTGCTTGCCATCGCCGCTTGCTTCCCTGTGCGACAACGAAACCCGTCACTCTCACGGAGTGCGGAGTGCGGAGCGTGTACCGAATGCACGGTACCGCGCGCTTAAAGCGGTGGCAAGGGGGGTGCCACGATTCGACCTAACCCCCGGCCCCTTCCCGACGCGGGAAGGGGCCGGGGGTTAGGTTCCCCGAACCACGTCATCATTTCAGCGTCTCGTAGTTGATGCTCATGCGGCGGCGGCGCTCGGCGGCCGCCTTCACCGCTTCGTCGGCCTCCGTCTCGGAGCCGACATACGTGACGATCGCGTAGAGGCGCACGCGATCGCCGAGCGGCGCGATCATCGAGACCGCCGGACGGGCGGTGAGCGGGATCGTCGCCAGCGCGGCATTGACGGCGCGTTCGAGCGTCGCCGCGTCCGTCCCGCTGAGAATTTTCGCGAACAGCCGCCGCCCGGCGCTATTCTCGCTCGCTGTCTCGCCCGGTGGTGTCTCGCTCATGCAATCCCCCTCGTGCACAACGTACCACGACCGCCCGCAATTGCGCCATTGTATCGCGGCGGGTATGGTAAAGGGGGTTCGGAGTTCGATGTAGGTTCACCGGCTCTCCGAACATCGAACTCCGAACTCCGAACGCGCGAAGGAACTGAGCATGCGCGATTGGTCTACGCAGTATTCCCGGCAAGCGGCACAGATGCATCTGACGGTCGTCTCGGGGCCGTCGTACCCGAAGCAGGGCGCGGGGTTCATCTCGCTCCGCAGCGGCGCGCCCCCACCGGAATGCATCCCGCGCGAGCGGCTGGAGCGCGGCATGGAGCGCGCCTGGGCGTGCGGGCAGGACCTGTTCGGCTACCAGAGCGCGATGGGCGCGTGGGACCTCCGCGCGCTCGTCGCCGAGCGGATGCGCGCCCTCGGCTGCGCCGATGTGGACGCGAAGAACGTCATGCTCCTCAGTGGCGCGCAGCAGGGGATTGACTTCCTCGCCCGCCTCTTCATCAACCCCGGCGATGTCGTCGCGCTCGAGGACCCGGTCTATCCCGGCGCGCTCCAGACCTTCGACCTCTGCGAGCCGCGCTACGTGCCCATACCCGTCCGGGCGGACGGCCTCGACCTGGACGCGCTGGAGTCGGCGCTCGCGCGGGGCGCGCCGAAGTTCCTCTACGTCGTCCCGACCTTCCAGAATCCGACCGGCGCGACGATGCCGCTCGCCCGCCGCGAGCGACTCGTCGCCCTCGCCCGCGCGCGTGACCTCGTCATCATCGAGGACGACCCGTACAGTGCCCTGCGCTACGCCGGGCCGGACGTACCGCCGCTCCGCGCCCTCGACCCCGATGTGATCTATCTCGGCACCTTCTCGAAGACGGTCGCGCCCGGCGTCCGCGTCGGCTGGATGGTGATGCCGGAGGCGCTGCGGGAGAAACTCTACGCGATGAAGGAGGCGGCGGACATCAACTCCGACCGCGTGATGCAGCAGGCCATCTATGAGATGATGCAAACCGGCTTCTTCCCCGACCACCTCGACCGCATCCGCGCCATCTACGCCGAACGCCGCGCCGCGATGCTCGCCGCCCTGCGCGAGCACATGCCGCCCGATGTGGCGTGGACGGAACCGCAGGGCGGCTTCTTCGTCTGGCTGACGCTGCCGCCCGGCATGGACGTGTTGGATGTCCTCGCGCGCGGCAACGAGCGGGGCGTCGGCATCGTCCCCGGCACCGGCTGCACGGCAATGCCGGGCGGCCAATCCAACGGGATGCGCCTCTCCTTCTGCGCCCAGCCGCCCGACGCCATCGCCGAGGCCGTCCGCCGCCTCGCGGACGCCATTCGCGCGTCGCGCGCGTAGTACTATGCCATCGCCAGAAGATGGTTCCCTATACCTTCCGAATCGTGATCGCGCGGTCATCGAGGACGGCAAATTGACAGGGTATCTGCTCGATCTCACACACGCGGGTGGTGGCCCGAAGGCGCGCTTCTTTCTCTCGCACGGCTATCGCGTGGACCGCCCCGACATGTTGCGCACCGATCTTCTCGCGCACGGACGTACGCATTCCGTTACCGTCACACGGCCCACCCCGCACGGAATGCGGTACACTGTGCGTGGATTGCTTAGAACGCCGAACGGTCGGACGCGCCTTGTCCGCACCGTTTGGCAGGTAGATATAGTGACGGATTTCCCGCGTCTCATCACGGCGCATCCTGATGATTGAAAAGGAACGTGGCTCATGGATATGGCACCCCACCTCTATGATCGTGTGGAATTAGTGGTCGCCTTGCCGGGCGAGCCATACGCGGGCAGCCATCCGCCAGCGGGATGGCACGGGTTGGCGACCGGCGACCGGGGAACGGTGGTCGAGATTTTCGACACGCCACCGGGATATATCGTCGAGTTCTTTCGCGATGAGAAGACCGTCGCCGTCGCCGATGTCACACCGGAACAGATACGGGTGATCGCGCGGCATTCAACCAATCGCGCCCCGGAAACCGCGCGGCACACCGCCAATTGAATCACACGCGGGACATCGCTCTTACGTTCGTAGCCGGGTAGGCATCCTGGAGACGCTGGCGAACCGCCCGGACAACTGGTTGTGCTACCGGCGTCGTTTCCCTTTGCTCTTGGGGTTGGCTGCGAAATGCAACCGCTATGCGTAACGGGAGGCTCACGATGGCCAGGCTGATCTACTCGGCGATCACGTCGCTCGACGGCTACGTCGCGGACGAGGACGGCAACTTCGACTGGGCGGCGCCGGACGAGGAGGTGCACCGCTTCGTCAACGACCTCGAACGGCCGGTCGGCACGTACCTCTATGGGCGCCGGATGTACGAGGTGATGGTTGCTTGGGAGCGCGCGCACACCTTCGCCGACCGGCAGCCGATCATGCAGGACTTCGCCGCGATCTGGCAGGCGGCCGACAAGGTCGTCTACTCCCGGACGCTTGAGGCGGTATCCAGCGCCCGGACGCGGATCGAGCGAGACTTCGACCCGGAAGCGGTCCGGCGGATGAAAGCGTCGGCGGGCCGGGACATCACCGTCGGCGGCCCCGACCTCGCCGCCCAGGCGATCAAGGCCGGGTTGGTTGATGAGTGCCATCTGTTCGTCACACCCATCGTGGTGGGAGGCGGCAAATCGTCCCTCCCCGACCATGTCCGCCTGACACTCGAACTGCTGGACGAACGCCGTTTCGGCAACGGCGTGGTTCATCTCCACTATCGCACTCGGACGTGACCCCTCGGTCCGTCGCCGGGTGCGGATGGCAGCCAGGACCGCAAGGCTGCGATCACGACCTTGCCCTATGTGCCGTCGGCGCCAAACCGCTCGTGCCGCTTCCCCGCCGCGATGGCGGGCGAAAATTGATGAATCTCGCACCCGGCAGTACCGGCGATAATAGCCATGCTATACTCCGCGCACGGGCCGTCGGGGCGCGGGCGGTGCGCCGCATCCAGATCCTCACCATCGCGGACCTGCTCGCGGGCAAAGCCGTGGATTTGCCCCACACCGGCACGATCAGCACCCTGAAACGCGCCCCGCGCGCCGACACCACCGATTACGCCCAACCCGCCCTGATCGGCGGGGCCGAACCGGAGCATTAAGGCGTGTGGAGGCAGGCGTCCCGCCTGCGCCGTCGGGTGCAGGC
>JAICIL010000073.1 GCA_025924435.1 Chloroflexia bacterium
GGAGCGGTACCGGAGCGGCGGGGCGACGACCTACGACGACCCGAACCGGGCGGCGACGCAGGTGCGCGTCAGCGATTCCGCGCAGTATCTCGCGGACCATTTCCACGAGCCGCCGGTGCACGTCATCCCCTGCATCATGGGTCGGACGGACGGCCAACCGGCGAATGTGCAGAGCGGCGTCTTCGGCTCGATCCTCCCGGCGGCGTGGAGTTTCATGCTCGCCGCCCGCGCCCGCGGCCTCGGCTCCTGCTGGACGACGATCCACCTCATGCACGAAAAGGAGGCCGCCGACGTCCTCGGCATCCCGTACGACAACGTGATGCAGGTCGCGCTCATCCCGGTCGCCTACACGAAAGGCACCGATTTCAAACCCGCCCCGCGCGATCCGCTCGCAACGATGGTCCATTGGGAGCAGTGGTAAGGAGAAGAGATTGAACCACAGAGACACAGAGGACACAGAGACGGGAGAGGAGATGAGGAGAAACGGCTGAAAAATTCTTCTTTCCGATTCTCTGTTTCTTCTCTGTGTCCTCTGTGTCTCTGTGGTTGGTCAAATCGGATGAAGGAGGGGAATGTGATGGCACCGGCGACGACGGCATGGCGGGGCGGCGAGGCGGAGAAGGCGTTTTTGGGCACGCTGAGCACGGAGATGCCGTGGGAGTTGATCCACGAGTTTGCGAATTACGTGCGCGAGTCCGGCACCGAGGGAGAGCAGCAGGCGGTGGATGCGATCACGCGGCGGCTCACCGAGTGGGGCATCCCGCACACCGTCCACCACCCGCGCTGCTTCATCAGCCTGCCGCGCGGCGCGTCCGTCACCGTCGCGCTGACGGACGGCACCGCGCGCACCCTGCGCGGCACGACACCCGGCTTCGCCATCCCGACGGGCGACGCGGGGATCACCGGGCAGGCGGTCGCGGTGGAGGCGGCGCACGCGGCGAGCGCCAGCACGATCTTCACCTCCGGCCTCGGTAGCGTGCTCAAGGGGCGGGATGTGGCGGGCAAGATCGCCGTCCTCAATGGCCTGCCGATGCCCGCGCGCATCGGCGACCTGACCGGGGCGGGCGTCGCCGCCGCCGTCTTCATCAGCCCCGGCACCAATGTTCACGAGGGCATTTGCACGCCGATCTGGGGCACGCCGGACCTCGACACCGTCGGCGCGATGCCCACCCTGAGCGTCGTCGAGGTGAACAAGCCGGACGGCACGTGGCTGATGGAGCAGATCCGCGGCGGCATGGCGCGCGCGGTGACGGTGCACGCGAACCTCGAAACGCGCTGGCGCGAGATTCCCGTCACGGTCGCGGAAATCCGGGGCGCGATCGTGCCGGAGGAGTTCGTGCTCGTCCACGGCCACCTCGATTCGTGGGGCGAGGGGATCGGCGACAACGCGACGGGCGATGCGACGCTGCTCGAACTCGCCCGCGCCTTGCACGAGAACCGGCAAAACCTCGCGCGCAGCGTGCGCGTCGCCTGGTGGAGTGGCCACTCGCACGGCCGGTACGCGGGCAGCACCTGGTATGCGGACACCTTCGGGTTGGATCTCATCGAGCACTGCGTCGCGCAGGTGAACTGCGATTCCCCCGGCTGCCGCTGGGCGACGGAGTACCGCGACCTCTCGTACACGCCCGAACTCGGCGCGTTCACGCAGGTGGTGATCCGCGACATCACCGGCCTCGCCGCCGAAGGAGAGCGGCCGCCGCGCGCGGGCGATTACAGTTTCAACAACCTCGGCATCTCCGGCACGCTGATGCTCTCCTCGACGATGCCGCAATCCGTCGCGGACGACCACAATTACTACGCGGTCGGTGGTTGCGGCGGCAACATCGCCTGGCACACCGTGGACGACACGCTGGAGATCGCCGATCGGGAGAATCTGGAGCGGGACATCAAGGTCTACGGCGGGGTCGTCTGGCGGCTGGCGAATGCCCCGGTGCTGCCGCTTGATCTCGCGGCGGCGGGCGCGGATATCAAGGAGAGCCTGACCCATTATCAGGAGGCGCTCGGCGACCGCTTCGACCTCGGCGAGGCCGTCGCGGCGGCGGACGCCTTCATCGCGGCGGCGAATGCCTTCGCGGCGACCGCGAGCGCGAGCGACCCCGCCGCCGGGAAGGAGGCCAACACCCGCCTCCTGCGCGCGGGCCGGGAACTGACGGGCCTGAACTTCGCGCAGCGCGGCGCATTCCGGCAGGAACCGGCCCTCGATGTCCCGGCCCTGCCGGACCTTGCGGCGGCGGTGCGCGCCTTCACCGAGTCGCCAGCGGAGAGCCACACGGCGGGCGTCGCGCGCACCTCGCTCGTCCGCGCGCGGAACCGCGCCATCTGGGCGCTCCGCGAGGCGGCGCGGGAACTGGGAACGGCTTAACCCCCCGGCCCCCTTCTCTAAAAGGAAGGGGGAGCGAGCCTCCGAGAGATTGAGGTGTTCGGGGAACGCTACGACATTCCGATAGAGTCACCCCCTCCTCGCGGGAGGGGGCAGGGGGATAGGTAATGGACACACTGATCACGAACGGGCGCATCATAGACGGCACCGGCAACCCGTGGTTCTACGGCGACCTGGCGATCGAGGGGGAGCGGATCGTCGCCATCGCGCCGCCGGGCCGGATTGATCCCGCGTCGGCGGGGACGGTCGTGGACGCGGCGGGGATGGTCGTCGCGCCCGGTTTCATTGATATCCAGAGCCATTCGATCCTGCCCTTCTTCACCGACACGCGCTCGCTCTCCAAGGTGACGCAGGGCGTGACGACGGAGATCATGGGCGAGGCGTGGACGCCCGCGCCCTTCGGTGGGCGGATCGAATCCCCCTTCCGCACCAGTTTCTTCGGGGGTGCGGAGGAGTGGGACGCCAAGGCGCGCGAGTGGACGCGCTTCCGCCACTGGCTGGAAGACCTCGAATCGCGCGGCGTCTCGGTCAATGTCGGCTCGTTCCTCGGCGGGGCGACGGTGCGGGAGTACGGCAAGGCGCAGGAACTGGGCGCGCCGAACAGCGACGAACTGGACGCGATGCGCACGGTGACGGCGGAGGCGATGGAGGACGGCGCGTTCGGTGTGGCGACGGCGCTCATCTACCCGCCCGGCGCCTTCGCGGGCACCGAGGAACTGGTGGAGATCGCGAAGGTGATCGGGCGATACAACGGCGTCTACATCACCCACCTCCGCTCCGAGGGCGACCGCTTCCTGGAGGCGCTGGAAGAAGCGATCGAGATCGGCACGAAGGGCAAGTGCGCCGTCGAGGTCTACCACCTCAAGGCGACCGCGCCGCGCAACTGGCACAAGATGGCCGAGGTGATCGAGCGGATTGACCGGGCGCGCGCCGAGGGGCTGGACATCACGGCGGACATGTACCCCTACATCGCCTCCGGCACGGGGCTGACCGCCTGCCTGCCGCCGTGGGCGGCGGCGGAAGGCAAATTGTTCGACAACCTGCGCGACCCCGACATGCGCGCGAAGATCCGCGAGTCGGTGGTCAATCCGGGCGCGGTCTTCGAGGCGCGCGTCAATCTCGCCGGGCCGGAACGGGTGATGCCGATCGGCTTCCGCAAGCCGGAGAATCTGCAATACGCCGGGATGCGCCTCTCCGAGATCGCGCGGGTGCGCGAGGAGGAGTGGATTGACACGATCATCGAACTGATCCTCAGCGAGGAGCAGTCCATCTCCACGATCTACTTCATGATGGACGAATCGAACCTCGCGCTCCAACTCCGGCAGCCGTGGATCAAGATCAGCACGGACGCCGGGGGCATTGACCCGGCGAACGCGACGGGGCTTGTCCATCCGCGCGCCTACGGCACGTACACGCGCGTCCTCGGCAAGTATGTGCGCGAGGAGAAGGTGTTGCCGCTCGAAGATGCGGTCCGCAAGATGTCCTCCGCCGTCGCGAATCGCCTCTTCCTGCGCGACCGGGGCGTCCTGCGCGGCGGACACTACGCGGACGTCATCATCTTCGACCCGGAGACGGTCGGCGACCGCGCCACCTTCACCGACCCGCATCAACTCTCGGTCGGCGTCCGCGATGTCTGGGTGAACGGCGCGCGCGTCCTCGCGAATGGCGCGCACACGGACGCCAAGCCCGGCAAGTTCGTGCGCGGGCCGGGGGCGCGGTGATCCTCACCCCCGACCCCCTCTCCTTTGCCTTATGGCAAAGGAGAGGGGGAGAAATACGGGATGAATCGGGCGTTGATACATATCATGGTATTTCGATCTTGGCTCCCCTCTCCATCGCCGAACGGGTCTCGCTCACTCTCAGATCTCGGGGCGATGGAGAGGGGCCGGGGGTGAGGAAAGAACGATGACCTACCGCATCGCCATCGGGGAGTTCGCGCACGAGACGAACACGTTTTGCCCGGAGCCGACGACAACCGGGCCGTTCAAGGAGTACCAGTGGCTGCTCGGCGAGGAGATCGCGCGGAGCCACGGCGGCAACCGCACCTACGTCGGCGGGATGCTGGCGCGCGCCGAGGAATTGGGCATCGAGGCGATACCTGCCTTCGCCACGATGGCCTACCCCTCCGGGACGATCGCGGCGGCGGCGTACGCGGAAATCCTCGCGACGCTCCTCGACGCCATCGAGGGCGCGATGCCGGTGGACGCGGTCTGCCTCGCGCTGCACGGCGCGGGCGTCGCCGAGGGCGTGGACGATGTCGAGGGGTCGGTGCTCGCGGCGGTGCGGGCGCGCGTCGGGCCCGATGTGCCGGTCGCCGCCTCGCTCGATCTGCACGGCAATATCACCCCCCTGATGCTGGAGAACGCGGACGGCCTGTTCGGCAACTGGTACTACCCGCACACGGACAGTTACGAGCGCGGCGCGGAGGCGGTGGACTTCCTCCATCGCCTCCTGAAGCGCGAGATCACGCCCGTCATGCATCTCGAGCAGTTGCCGGTGATGATCCCGACGTGCAGCACGGACCTCGAACCGGGCAAGCGGCTCAATGCCCTCTGTCGGGAGTGGGAGCGGCGGCCCGGCATGCTCGATTGCACGATCTTCCACGGCTTCCCCTATACGGACGTGCCCGCCGTCGGCATGTCCGTCCTGACGATCGCGGACGATAATCCCGCGCTGGCGGTCGAGGCGGGCAAGGCGGTCGCGGCGGCGATCTGGGCGGCGCGCGAGGAGTACCGGCCCGAAATCCTCACAACCCATGAGGCGATCAACCGCGCGCTGGCCGTGCCGGAAGGCCCGGTCGTCATCAACGATACGTCGGACAACCCCGGCGGCGGCTCGCCCGGAGACAGCACGCATCTCTTGCGCGCAATGCTCGACATGGACCTCGAAAACGCCTGCTACGCCTACATCTTCGACGCCGAGACGGCGGCGCAGGCGCACGCGGCGGGCGCGGGCGCGACGATTGACGTGCGCCTCGGCGGCAAGACGGACGACCTGCACGGCGCGCCCATCGAGGCGGCGGCGTATGTGAAGTGCCTCACCGACGGGCAGTTCCGCCTGACGACACCGATGGGGCGCGGCATGCGCGTGGACCTCGGCCCGATGGTGCGCCTGCAAATTGGCGGCGTGGACGTCCTCGTCGGCTCGCGCCGCAGCCAGGTGCTGGACGACGAAATCTTCCTGCTGCACGGCATTGACGTGCGGCGGTACCGGATCGTCGCCGTCAAGTCCAGCGCGCACTTCCGCGCCGGGTACACGCATCTCGCGACGGCGATCATCGCGGCGGACGCGCCCGGCGCGACGACGCTCGACCTCTCCGGCTTCCCGTACCGGCGCATCCGCCGGACGATCTGGCCGCTCGACGCCGCCGAGATGCGCGGCGGGTATGAGCAGTATCTGTGATCCGGTAGCGTAGGCTTTCAGCCTGCGTTCTTTCCCTCGCAGGCTAACCCCCACAGGGACCGCAGGCGGGAAAGCCCGCGCTACCAATTCGGGGGCATACCATGTGGATCGAGTGGCGCATCCGCTGGCGCGGCGACGAGGCGACGGTGCGCTGGGAGGACGGCGCGCTGACCAGCGAGAACGGCGCGACGGCGGCCTTCGCCCGCTTCGCCGTCAGCAACGCGCCGACGACGGACCGCCCGCTCGAAGAGCGCCTTCAGGACGCGGCGCTCGTCCACCAGATGATGGCGGAGTTCGCGGATGCCATCCTGGCGGCGAAGCGGGCGTAATTCCGCGCGGAAACAGCCGTCAATTCTCTGCAAAAGCGCGATTGACAACCGAGATACACCGCCCTACACTACGCGGCAGTCCGTACGGGAGAACGCATGGGTTTCTAATTAACCGCGATGGCATGTGTCTAGAGCGGCGAACCGCCAGAGAACCTGCCGTGCAGCCACGAACCCGATGCGCGGGGAATGTATCGTCGAAGGAGGATCGCTGTGAAGTTTGACGCGCACACGCCGCTCGATCTGGTCGCCCTGCTTCGCGATGCGGACCCGGAGACGCGCCGCGAATTCAGCCGCCGCGCCGCGCTGATGGGCATGTCCGGGGGCGTCCTCGCCGGCCTGCTCGCCGCGTGTGGCGGCAGTTCGACCGCGCCGACGAACACGCCATCCAGCGGGGGCACGCAGGCGGCGCCGACGAATGGCGCCATCCCCACCGTCGTCGTCAATCAGGCCACCGCGCCCGCCGGTAGCGCCGCCGCACCCGCGGGGGCCGCACCAACCACGGCCGCCGCGAGCGCCGCGACGGGCGGCAGCCCGACCACTGCGGCGGCATCCTCCGGCAAGAAGCCGAAGCGGGGCGGCACCTTCGTCACGATGGGCCATCAGGACGTGACGAGCCTCAGCCCGGACGACAGCGGCCCGTCTGTCTGGTACGTCCTCATTTACAACATCCACGAGGCGCTCCTCAAGGTGGACGAGAACTACAAACTCGTCCCCGTCCTCGCGGAGAGCTATCAAGTCTCGGCGGACGGCAAGACCTGGACTTTCAAACTCCGCAAAGGCGTGAAGTTCCACGACGGCCAGCCCTTCACCTCGGCGGACGTTAAGTACTATTACGACTACGAGCGCGATGTGAAGAACGCCGCCATCCTCCAACCCTACTTCTCGCAGGTGGACGACATCGCCGCTCCGGACGACTCCACCGTCGTCATCACCCTCAAGCAGCCGAACGCGCCCTTCGCCGCCCTCACCGCGACGATTGGCATCGTGGCGAAGCATGTCCATGAGAAGATCGGCGAGAAGGCGTATAAGCAGGCGCCGGTCGGCACCGGGCCGTGGAAGTTCATGGAGCAGAAGGTCGGCGATCACGTCACGCTCGCGGCCTTCGATGACTACTGGGACGGCCGGCCCTGGATTGATTTCTGGCGCGAGAATATCGTCCCGGAGACCGCCGTGCGGGCGATTGCTCTCCAGACCGGCGATGCGGACAGCAGCACCTGGCCCCTCGCACCCGAGGATCAGTTGAAGTTCAGTCAGGACCCCAAGTTCCTCACCATTCGCTCGCCGGGCGTCGCGGTCAATCACTACCCGCTCAACCTGAAGCGACCGTTCTTCGCCGATAAGCGCGTCCGGCAGGCGATGATGTACGCCCTGGACCGCGACGCGATGGTGAAAGACTTGTTGAAGGGGCTGGCGGTGAAGGCGACGAGCAACATCTCGCCCGCCCTCGAGTTCTACTACGAGCCGAACGTCACGCAGTACCCGCGCGACCTCGACAAGGCGAAGGCGCTCCTCAAGGACGCGGGCTACACGCCGGGGCCGGACGGCATCCTCGCCAACGCGCAGGGGAAACTCTCCTTCACCTGCACCGTCTTCAGCGGGGACGCGCTGCGCAAGAGCGAATCGGAGATCGTGCAGCGCAACCTCAAAGAGGTCGGCATTGACATGCAGTTGCAGGAGAAGGAGACCTCGGCCGCCCTCGCCGGATACCGCAAGGGCGACTTCGATATGGCGATCTTCAACTGGACGTATGGCGGCACAAACGGCGACCCGGACACCGCCGATCTGCTCAGCGGCACGACGAACAACTTCATGCAGTGGAGCAATCCCCAGGTGGATGACCTCCTGCATCGCGGCGCGGCGGAGACGGACGGCGACAAGCGCAAGAAGATTTACAGCGATCTGCAAAAGCTCGTCGCGGACGAAGTGCCCTTCCTCTACATCATGTACTGGGAGTCGGTGCTCTTCTTCAACAAGCGCATCAAGGGCATGCCGGCCAAAGCCTCGAACAACTACTGGCTCTACCAGAACTTCCACAAGTACTGGATCGAAGAGCAATGAGGCGCGTAGCGCGTACCGAGGAGATGCCAAACTCCCCCTCTCCATCGCGATGGAGAGGGGGCCGGGGGGTGAGGTAGATTGGCCCGATATGTCATCCTGCGGCTGCTGCAAGGGCTTGTCGTCATCTGGATCGTGACGCTGATGGTCTTCACGATCCTCCATCTCACGCCCGGCGACCCGGTGGATCTCATCATCGGCGAGGCGCGGACATCACCCGAGCAGCGCGAGGCGATCCGCCATCTCTGGGGGCTGGATCGGCCGATCTACACGCAATACTTCGTCTGGCTCAAGAATATCATCCACGGGAACTTCGGCGAGTCCATCGCCTTCGGTGGCCGCCCGGTGACCGATCTGCTGCGCGCCGCCGCGCCGAATACGCTCAAACTGAACGCCCTCGCCCTCTTCTTCGCGCTCGTCGTCGCGATCCCCGCCGGTATCCTCGCGGCGGTCAAGCGGTACACGATCTTCGACGCCTCCGCCACGGTCTTCTCGACCCTCGGTATCTCGATCCCGAACTTCTGGCTCGGGCTGATGCTCATCATCCTCTTCTCGCTCAAACTCGGCTGGCTGCCGCCCTTCGGCAGCAACAGCTGGAAGGCGTACATCCTGCCGGTCTTCGTCCTCTCGATCGAGCAGATGGCGCTCCTCGCGCGGCTGATGCGCGCGACGACGCTCGAGGTGATGGGCCAGGAATACGTCGCGACCGCGCGGGCGAAGGGGCTGACGGAGCGCGTCGTGATGTTTCGCCACATCGTGCGCAACTCCCTCTTGCCGATCATCACCGTCATCGGCTTCCGGATCGGCGTGCTCCTCAGCGGCACGATCGTCATCGAGACCGTCTTCGCGTGGCCGGGGATCGGGCGGCTCCTGTTCCAGGCGATCAGTCGGCGCGACTATCTCGTCGTCCAGTCAATCGTCACGATCGGCGCGGCGATCGTCATCCTGGCGACGCTCGTGACGGACATCATCTACGCCTACGTGGATCCCCGGATCCGGTACCGCTAGCCGGAGGAGCGTGCATTGTCGAGCGAATCCGTCGCCCATCCCCGGGTCAGTGCGCCGATGCAGGCGGCCTTCCGCAATCAGAGCGAGTGGCGGCGCGCGTGGCGGCGTTTCACCCGGTTCAAGCCCGCCGTCGCGGGCCTCGTGCTGATCGGCTTCGTCGCGCTCCTCGCGACTCTTTCGCCCGTCTTCGCGCCCTACGATCCCTACGCGATTGATACGACGGCGCGCGGCGCGGCCCCGTCGCTCGCCCATCCCTTCGGCATTGACGAGGTGGGGCGGGACATGTTGAGCAGGGTGATCTACGGCTCGCGCGTGGCGATGCTCGTCGGCCTCTCCGCGACGGGGATCTCGCTCGTGATCGGCGTGCTGGTCGGGGCGATGGCGGGCTATTTTGGGGGCTACGTGGACGCGATCCTCTCGCGGATCGTGGACGCGCTGATCGCCTTCCCGCTCCTCGTGCTGCTGATCGCGATGGCCGCCGCGCTCGGGCCGAGCCTGCGCAACGTCATCATCATCATCGGCGTGACCGTCTGGGGGCAGTACGCGCGCGTCGTGCGGGCGGAGGTGCTGAGCCTGCGGGAGCGCGAGTTCGTCACCGCCGCGCGGACGGTCGGCGCGACGGACGGCCGCATCATCGTCCGGCATATCATCCCGAACGTCCTCGGCCCAATCATCGTGCTGGCCAGCGTCTCGGTGGCGGGGATCATCCTGTTGGAAGCGGCCCTCAGTTTCCTCGGCCTCGGTACGCAGCCGCCGACGCCGTCCTGGGGGAGTATGCTCGCGGCGGGGCGCACCTACATCCTCACCTACCCGCACATCGCCTTCTTCCCCGGCCTCGCGATCGTCATCACCGTCCTCGGCTTCAACCTCTTCGGCGATGGCCTGCGGGACGCGCTCGATCCGCGGGGAAGCAGGGGATAGGCGGCAGTGGGCGGTGGACAGTGGGCGGCGGGCACGAAGCAGTAGAAGCAAACAGGTGGTCGGTAGGGTAGTTCTCACTGTCCACTGCCCACTCCCGGAGGGAAATATGGCGAAGCGGTTGCGGCTGACGGCGACGGGCGACGCGCTGATTACCCGGCGGATGCCGCTCTACGACGATCCGGCGTTCACGGGCATGGCCGAGTTGATCCGCGGCTGCGACGTGGCATTCACGAACACCGAGGTGACGCTCTCGCGCTTCCGGGGCTGGCCGGTCGTGGAGAGCGGCGGGATGGCGCTCTCCGTGGACCCGCGTTGCGCGCACGACCTGCGCCGACTCGGATTCAACTGCACGGCCTTCGCCAACAACCACACGCTGAATTATGGTGAGGAGGGGGTGCTGCACACCCTCGATGCCCTGCGCGATGCGGACCTCGTCTGCGCCGGGGCGGGCGCGAACCTCGGCGAGGCGCGCCTGCCCGCCTATTTGGAAACCATCAACGGGCGGGTGGGGCTGATCGGCTGCGCGTCCTCCTTCGCGAAGGGGCAGCGCGCGGGGGGGCAGACGGGCATCCTGCCGGGGCGACCCGGCCTCAACCCGCTCCGCTTCAAGCGCACGATCATGGTGGACGCGCGGGCGATGAGCGCGATCAAGCGGATCGCGGAGGAGACCGGGTTGGAAGAGATGCGCCGGTTCGGGGACTGGATGAACTTCTACCCGCCGACGGCGAAAGAGGAGGAGGGGGAATACTCCTTCCTCGATCAGGCATACGGCGTGACGGACGGCGAGATGCACATCCGCACCGAGCCGCACGAGGGCGATCTGACGGAGATCGCGCGATGGACGGCGGAGGCGAAGCGGCAGGCCGGATTCGCGATGGTCTCGATCCACGCGCACGAGGAGGGGCGCGAGCGATGGCTCCCGGCGGATTTCCTCCCCGCCTTCGCCCGCGCCGTGATTGATGCGGGTGCGGACATCGTGGTCGGGCATGGGCCGCACCTCCTGCGCGGGCTGGAGTTCTACAAGGGGAAGCCGATTTTCTACTCGCTCGGCAACTTCATCTTCCAGTACGAGACGCTGGAACGGTTCGCGGCGGACGACTACGACACGATGAAGCGCGACCCGACCTGGACGCCGGGGCAGGTAACGGCGGACATCCACCGGGACCTCGCCCGCTCCTTCCCGGCGGACGACCGCTACTGGGAGACGGTGTTGCCGATCTGCGAGTTCGAGGGCGACACGGTTCGCGAGATCACCCTCTATCCGCTCGCGCTCGGCTTCGCGCAGCCGGTCTGGGAGCGCGGCATCCCCCGCCTCGCCTCCGGCGCACAGGCCGAGCAGACGCTGCAACGCTTCACCGCGCTTTCCGAACCCTTCGGCACGCGGATCGAGAGCGCGGACGGTGTCGGCCATGTTCGCATCCCGGACGGGGGATGAGCGACGTTGCTGTTTGACAGGTCGTGGCGGCGATCCCATACTTCGGGCGCGCCATCGGGGCGCCGAGCATCAACGAGTAGCGAGTAGATCGAACGCGAGCGCGGATTTCCCATGGACCGCAACCGGAATGAGTACGATGACGACGCGGCATACGCACCGCCCCCCATACGGGGCCGCGAGCGGCGCACGGAGCGCGCACCGGCGCGCGAAACCCGCGATCTGCCGCGAGACGCCACCCGGCGCGGCCCGACCCGCGCGGTGCGCGAGGGGCGCGAATCCTTCAAGTGCGTCCACTGCCGCGCCTTCATCGGGCCGACGGTGAGCGGCGGCAAGCACCGGAATCACTGCCCCCTGTGCCTCTACTCCCGCCATGTGGACGGCGGCCGCCCCGGCGACCGCGCGAGCGATTGCGGCGCGAAGATGGCCCCCGTCGCGCGTTTCACGCGGCCCAACGGCGAGCCGATGGTCGTCCATCGCTGCCTCGGCTGCGGCTTCGAGCGCAACAACCGCCTCGCCGCCGACGACAACATCCTGCTCTTCGAGGAGTTGCCGATGATAGCGAGGACTGAGGACTGAGGACTGAGTGCTATACTCGGTTCCCGGCCCTTCTCGTTACTCGTTACTCGCGACTCGCGACTTCGGAGGTAGGAATGGCGTCGCAGCATGCGCCCGATCTGAGCGATGTGTTCGCGTATGTGGACGAACACCGGCAGGAGTTCCTCGACCGGCTGATCGCCTACCTGCGGATGCCGAGCATCAGCGCGCACGGGCTGGGGATCGCGGAGGTGGCGGCGTATATCGCAGAGGTGATGCGGGGGATCGGGCTGGCGGCGCGGATCATGCCGACCGCCGGGTGGCCGATGGTGCTCGCCGAGCGGAACGACGCACCGGGCGCGCCGACCGTCATCCTCTACGGCCATTACGATGTCCAGCCGCCGGACCCGCTGGAGGAGTGGCTCTCGCCCCCGTTCGAGCCGACGATCCGCGACGGGCGGCTCTACGCGCGCGGCGTCGGCGACAACAAGGGGCAGCATTTCGCGCAGATTCTCGCCCTCGAATCGCTGCTCGCCTGCCGGGGCGCGCTGCCCTGCAACGTCAAGGTGCTGCTCGAAGGCGAGGAGGAGATCGGCAGCCCGCAGATGCCCATTTTCGCCCGCGCGCATCGCGACGACCTCGCGGCGGACCTCGTCATCACCAGCGACGGGCCGGTGGACGCGGACGGCCGCTCGCGCCTCCGTTTCGGCGTGCGCGGCGTGCTCAGTTTCGAACTGCGGGCGCGCGGCGCGAACCGCGACCTCCACTCCGGCAACTGGGGCGGCGTCGTGCCGAACCCGATCTGGACGCTTGTCCACCTGCTCGCGACGATGAAGGACGACGCGGGCATCGTGACGATTGACGGCTTCTACGACAACGTGGAGCCGCCGACGGCGTTGGAGAAGGAGACGCTGGCGAACCTGCCGGTGGATGCGGCGGCGGTCAAGCGGTCGCTCGACCTGGCGGCGTTCGATCGGCCGCTGGAGCGCGGCTTCTACGAGCGGCTCTCCAGTTGGCCGACCTTCACGATCAACGGGCTGCACGGCGGCTACGGCGGCCCCGGCTCGAAGACCGTCCTGCCGCACGAGGCGTTCGCGAAGTGCGACATCCGCCTCGTCGAGTCGCAGACGGCGGACGAGATCTTCGCGAAGGTGGAGGCGCATGTCCGCGCGCACGCCCCGGACGTGCAGGTGATCCGGCAAGGCGCGATGGACCCCTCGAAGACGCCGCTCGACTCGCCGTACACCGATCCGATCCGCCGGGGCATCGCGGCGGCGCAGGGCGAGGAACCGCTGCTCGTCCCCGCGATGGGCGGCAGCCTGCCCGATTATGTCTTTACGAAGACGCTCGGCATCCCCGCCTTCGGCGTCCCGTACGCGAACGCCGACGAGTCGAACCATGCCCCGAACGAGAACATGGAGATCGAACGCTTCTACCGGGGCATCAAGACCGGCGCGGCGATGCTCACCTACCTCGGCGCGCATACGGCGCAGGGATAAGCACTGGTTGAACCGCCAAGACGCCAAGGACGCCAAGAGGGAAAAAGAAAGATCAGATTCATTCCTCGCGTTCCTTGGCGTCCTTGGCGTCTTGGCGGTTCATTCCCCCATCGTTGCGGTGTCAGGATGACTTTTTCGCGCCCGGTCCTTGGCCCTGGCGCTTCCGGGGGTCGGGGACGACGCCGAGCGCGGTGGCGAGGTCAATTTGGTGGTCCTGCTCCTGCTGGACGATCCCCTGCAGGACCTCGGCGAGCGCGTATTCTTCGAGTTCCTGCGCCTGCCGGATGCGCTCCCGGTAGTTGCGCACCGTCTCGTCCTCCGCCTGGAGGTCGAACCAGAGCATCTCTTCATTCTCTTCCGATACCTGGACGGGTTTCGGCACATGGACGGGATACTCCCCGAAGTAATCGAGTTGCTTGGCCACCGCCAGCGCGTGATCCAACTCCTCGTGGGCGTGCACCGCCAACTCCTCGGCGATGTCCATGTAGCGCGCGCCGTCCAATTTCTGGCTGAAGATGACGTACTGGATGACGGCCTTGTATTCGCGGGCGAGGTCTTCCTGCAATCCTTGCACCAGTTGCTCAATCGTGGCGGTCGTCTGTTTCTGCTCGGGCACACTGCACTCCTCTCGTGTGGCTATTTCTCTGTCGCGCTTCTTCCCGCACGAACTGTGCCCCGAGCGGGACGAGGATCGGCCTCGATCGTCGCTGTGCGTGCCGATCGCCCAACGTGCCGTTGACGGTGCGGGTTTGCAAAACCTTGATACATATTTTACAAATCCTCGGATGTATCGGGACGGCCCGCCATCTACACTGCATCGGGCCTCCCGTTCGCGGAGTGCGCGCGGAAAGCGAAAGGCGCGGACGTTGATGCATCGCTGATGCGCGTCTTGTATTTCACCGGCGCCTATCGCGCCGATTCGATGGCCAGCCACACACACGGCGATCTCGTGGCGGCGCTGCGCGATCGCGGCATCGGCATGGAGATCGTGACGATTGGCGCGCCCGACCAGCGCCAGGCAATTCTCCGGCAGGCCGATCACCATGGGACGCAGGTGGCGTATCTCCGCCCGGACCACGATCTCCCCGATCGGTTCCGGCGCGCGTGGAGCGCCCGGTGGTGGCGGTTCGCCCCCTTCCTCAGCTACACACGGGCATTGCGGCGCTTCTTTCGCGAAACGCCCCCCGTCCGCTTCGACCTCATCCATGTCGGCATGGCATTCCCGTATGCGACGATCCTCCGCCGCGCGCTGGCGTCGTCCGCCGGGGTCCCGCCCGTCATCGTCACGATCACCGGAGGGGACATCGCGAGAGAGACCGAGGCGGCGTACGGCTATGGCCGGACGCCGCGCACCCGCCGCGCGATCGGGGCGACCCTGCGCTGGGCGGCGCTCGTGCACGCCAATTCCCCGCAGTCGGCGCGCATCGTCGGCGAATACGATTGCCCGGACGGGCGCATCGTCGTGCAGCCGCCGCATTCGCCCGTCGCGGCCGTGCCCCTCGCGGAGATCGCCGCCTTCCGGGAGCAATCACGCCAGCGATTGCGCGCCGCCGGGGCGATCCCCGCCGGTCCGCTGCTGATCGGCCTGGGGAGGATGGTCGAGGTCAAAGGGTTCCACGACGTCGTGCGCGCGCTGCCCGGGCTGCTGGCACAGCGTCCGGATGTGACCGCGCTCTTCGCGGGGCCGGCGAGAGGCGCGACCGCCCGCGCGTACGCAACATCCCTGCGAGACCTGGCACGCGCGTTGGGCGTCGAACAGCATGTGACTATCCGGCCGGAGATCCCCGCCGACGAGGTCCCCGTGTTCCTCGCCGCCGCCGATCTGCTCGTCATCCCCTCGCTCTATGACGGATTGAACAAGACCGGGTTGGAAGGCGCCGCGGTCGGCACGCCGTCGGTGGTGTCCCGCACGGCGGGCATCGCCGCGTACATCGCCGAGTACCGCGCGGGCATCGTGGTGCCCCCATCGGCCCCCGACGCGCTCGCGGCGGCGATGGCGCACCTCCTCGGCGATCGCGAGGCGTGGACGCAGGCGAGCCGGGGAGCGCGGACGATGGCGGAGGTCTTCTCGCTCGATCACACCGCCGATCGCCTCAGCGAGCTGTATGAACGCGTGGTGTTAACAGATCGCGGCGGTTAAATGGATCGCCATTCCGCTTTGGAGGCCTTTCCCGGTGGTGGCGGGCTGGAAAGCCC
>JAICIL010000074.1 GCA_025924435.1 Chloroflexia bacterium
AACCGCAGAGGCGCAGAGAGTGCAGAGAACACAGAGGAGAGAAGAAGGGGGTAAGAAGTGGAGGACCCTCTATTCTCTTCTTTCTTTTCTCTGCGCCCTCTGCGTCCTCTGCGCCTCCGTGGTTCTCCCCGGTTTCGTCCCTTCCCTGTATGATAGGCGCGGATCAGATGCGGAAGGGAGGGGGCGATGGCGGTTTCGGTGCCGGTGCCGGTGATTCTCGATTGCGATCCGGGCGTGGACGACGCGGCGGGTATCCTGCTGGCGTTCGCGCGGCCGGAACTGGACGTGCGGGCGATCACGACGGTCGGCGGGAACACGAGCGTCGTCCACACCACCCGCAACGCGCTCGATCTGCTCGCCCTCGCGGGGATCGCGGGCATCCCCGTCGCGCAAGGGGCGGATCGCGCCCTGCTGCGCCCGTTCCACCTCGGCACGCACATCCACGGCGCGACGGGTTTCGGCGGCGTGACCTTGCCGGAGTCGGGCCGCGCGGCCCTGCCGATTCCCGCCGTGGACCTGATCGCGCGGGTCGTCCGCGAGAGCGCCGAGCCGGTGACGCTCATCCCGACCGGGCCGCTGCCGAACATCGCGCTCTTCCTGCTTTTGTATCCCGAACTGAAGCCGCGCATCGCCCGCATCTGTCTGATGGGCGGCGGCGTCTATGAGGGGAACGCGACGCCCGCCGCCGAGGCGAATTTCCGCAACGACCCGGAGGCGGCGCGCGTCGTCTTCGCGAGCGGCCTGCCGATCACGATGGTCGGCCTCAATGTCACGCATCGCGCGCTCTTCACGGCGGAACACATCGCGCGGCTGCGGGGCACGGGCCGGAAGGTCGCGGCGGCCTTCGCGGCGATGCTCGATTTCCGCATGCGCGCATACGGCGAGCAATACGGCTTCGGGGGCGCGCCGCTGCACGACCCGATCGCTGTCGCGCAGGTGCTCCGCCCCGGCATCGTCGCGACCCGCGCCTGCGCCGTGGCGATCGAGACGGACGGCGCCTTCACCGCCGGTCGCTCCGTCGTGGACCTGACGGGCGTCACCGGCCAGCCCCCGAACGCGGACGTCGCGATGGACGTGGATGTGCCCGCCTTCGTGGAACTGCTGCTCGACGCCATCGAGGGCTACGAAGGACTGAGGACCGAGGACTGAGGACTGAGAAGGAAACGCATCTCTCCCCTCTCCATTGCTGCCAAGCAATGGAGAGGGGTCGGGGGTGAGGATTCGTCTACTCTCCTTTCCCCGCCGCGATTGCCTTGCCGATGTACGCCCCATACTCCGCGACGCGCGGATCGAGGGAGGGGTGGATGTCCTGCGGGGCTTCGTTCTCGTACAGCGTGCGCAGACTCTTCTCGATGCCGGGGTCGCCGCCGGTGAACTCCCGCACCAGCCCCATCCAGCGCGCGGCGAGCGCCTGCACGCGCGGATCCGCCGGGTCGGTGCCCGCATCCATCTCGCGGCCCACCTGTGCCATCAGTTCGGGCCATTCCGCCTCGACCTCGCGGATGCGCTCCTCGCCGACCGTCTCCCGCCGTTCCTTCAGCCATTCCCGTTGTTCGGGTGTGTAATACTTCTCCACGCGCTTCATCGCCTCCATCGTGTGCAATAACTCCGTGACGGACGGTTCCTCCGCCCGCCGCAAGCCCCGCGCAATCGCCTCCAGGCGGTCGCGCAGTTCGTGTTGCAGCGCGATCTGCTCCCGCAATCGGGCGAGATGCTGCTCGATCACCCGCAGGGGCGAGAGATCGCCACGGCAGAGGCAGCCCCCGATCTGCTCAAGCGTCAAGCCCAATTGCCGCAACGACATAATCTGCTGCAAGCGGACGACATCGGCGGCGGTGTAGAGCCGGTAGCCCGCGTCGCTGCGCCCGGAGGGCGCGAGCAGGCCGATCTCGTCGTAGTGGTGGAGCGTGCGGACGGAGACGCCCGTCCGTTTCGCCAGCGCGCCCACCGTCATGGTGTCGGGCCGTGCCACGCATCCCCTCCTTTCTCGCGGTCCCGATGACCACGGAAGCACCGTACACCCTCACGCGGCGTGAGGGTCAAGCGGTTCGGGAAAATGTCCGCTCTTAACCGCCAAGACGCCAAGGACGCCAAGAGAAAGAGAGAGACGCCGAGCAAAACAGCCCCGTTCATCTCTTTGCGTTCCTCCACGCCCTTCACGTCTTGACGGTTACTAACTCCCCAGCATTGGTGCGATCGCGTAGCCAGCGGGCGGCGTCGCGCCGAGCAGGTGCGCGACGAAGTAATCCCAGCGCCTGCGGACGAAATAGGGGTGGCTGAGCGAGACGAAGCGTTCCGCAGCATCCAGGCCCCAGCGGAGATCGAAGAAGCCGTGGTTCGTGAAGGGGATGATGAGCAGGTCGAAGTCCTTGTTCGCCGCGATCAGCGCGTCCGCCAGTTGCATGGTCAGCGAGGGGTGGACATTGTCGTCCATCTCGCCGTGGACGAGCAGGAGTTTTCCTCGCAGATTTTTGGCGAGCGACGCGTTGATCTGCCCGGCGTAATTGTTGCCCTCCGGCGTGCCGACATACCGCTCGCCCCAGCCCGCGAGGTAGCCCAACTGGTTGTGGTTGCCCGCCGACGAGACGGCGACTTTGTAGAAGTCTGGGAACGCGAGCAGCGCGTGCGCGGAGGCGAACCCGCCGCCGGAGTGGCCGTAGATGCCGACGCGGTCGAGGTCGAGCGACGCATCGCGCGCCGCCAGTTGTGTGAGGCCGGCGATGTGGTCCGCGAGGCCGCCCGCCTCGCCAAAGTGCGCGCCGTACGCGACATCAACGAACGCCTTGGAGCGGTACGGCGTGCCCATGCCGTCAATATTGACGACGATGAAGCCGAGTTCCGCGAGCGCCTGATCCTGCCAGAAATTCCGCCCGCCCGTCTCCCCGCCGCCGAAGGCTTTGGGTGTGTGGATCGTCTGCGGCCCCGGGTAGATGCTGTCCAGCACCGGGTACCGCCGCGCCGGGTCGAAGTTCGTCGGGCGGAATATGCAGCCGTACAAATCCGTCACGCCGTCGCGCGCCTTGACCGTGAACCGCTCCGGGAAGCGCCAGCCGGTTTCCGTCAGGGCCGAGATGTCCGCCTCTTCCAGTTTGGCGACGAGCGTGCCGTCCGCCTTGCGCACGACCGTCACGGGCGGCAAGTCCACGCGCGAGTGGGTATCCACGAAATATGCGCCGGAGGGCGAGAAGGTCACGTTGTGGTCGGCCTCTTCGGGCGTCAGGAGGGCGAGTTTCGCGCCGTCGAGCGTGCAGCGGTAGAGGTGGCGATAGTAGGGGTCGCGCCCCTCCTCCCGCCCACCGGCGGTGAAGTAGATCCAGCCATTCTCCGCGTCCACCCGCAGCGTATCGCGCACCGTCCACGCGCCGGACGTCAGTGCGGCTTTCGTCTCGCCGGTCGCGACATCGTAGCGCGAGAGATGGCCCCAGCCGCTCCGCTGCGACCACCACGTCACGCCCTCGCCGTCGCCGATCTCGTGGACATTGGTGTTCGCCATCGGCACGTGGTGCGGGTAGACGTGCGACGGGCCGCATTCCTCCAGGATCGTCCGGCTCGCGCCGGTGGCGGCGTCCGCGACCTGCAACGCGACGGAGCGGTGGCCGCGCCGCTGGCCGATCGCGTAGACGCGGGCGCTGTCGCCGCTCCACCAGACGTTCCGCTGCTCGAACGGCGTCGTGCGCGTCATCGTCGCGAGCGGCTCCGTCTCCAGCGGCAAGACGCGCCCCGATGCGGCGTCCACGACGAGCAGATGCGCGAGCGGCACGTGCTCATCCCCCACCAGCGGATAGCGGTACGGGTGGAGCGTCGGGCGCGCGCCGCCGTCGGTCGGGACGGATTGCAGGAGGTGCATGTCGCGCACGTTTCGCTCGTCGAGGCGGTAGGTGACGAACCTGGTGGAGTCCGGCGACCACAGGAGGGTGGGCGTCGCGGGCTTGCCGATCACGCGATCCGTCACCGCCGAGAGCGACGACCCCGGCAGCGCAGCGTAGGCGTTGTGCCGTTCGCCGTCGGTCGTGATCTGCCGCTCCGCGCCGGTGGCAATCTCGCGCAGGAAGAGGTTGTCGCCCCGCACGAACGCGGCCCATCTGCCGTCCGGCGAGCGCACTTCCGTCTTGGACCGCTCCTCTTTCTCGCCCGGCGTGCATACATATGTGGCGAGATCGCACGTCCATCGTTTGCCGCCCGCGTCGAACCGGATTGCCCGCTCGCCGTTCACAAATTCGATTGCCTCGAACGGCAGCGCGGTATGGACGTAATGTGCCCCCGCCGCCTCTGAGAATGCCGCCGTCAGTCGCACATGGTCGAAGGCGAGATCGGATCGGCCCGTCGCCGGATCAACGACGCGAAATGTCGCGCCGTCGCGCGCCATGCGGCGGTACCAGAAGCGGTCGCTGTCCGCGATCCAGTTGGGCCGCACCTCGGCATTGAAAATCAGTTTCGTCGCGTTCCAGGGCAGGAACCGCTCGGCGCGCGCGTAGTCCGTCCAGGTGACCGTCGCTGCCGTGGTGCCGTCGTCATGCATGGATGCTCCTCCTTCGGGATGTCGTCGTTTTCCTCACCCCCCGGCCCCCTCTCCATCGCCCGTTGGTTACGACACGATGAGATTTCGTCCGGCGATGGAGAAGGGGAGAGACGGGATGAATCGGGCATTGTAAGACCACTACCAACTCTTGGTGCGTTCCCCTCCCCTCTCCTTCGCCGGACGGACCTTCCGCGTTCCCCGATCTGGGAGCGAAGGAGAGCGGGCGCCCTCTGGGCAGTGGGGGTGAGGTTCCCTCGCCACGTTGCCGCGATATGATACATTCAACCACACGGACGGCCACGATTGCCCCAAATGGCGATGTGCGATGGATATGAGGAAGGGGAGGGCGGATGGTAACGGACGCGGCGGCACCGGCGGTCACTTTTGCGGATGTGGAAGCGGCGGCGCGGCGGATCGCCGGGCACGCGCACATCACGCCCGTCATCACCTCGCGCACGCTGAACGAGCGGGTCGGCGCGGAACTCTTCCTGAAGTGCGAGAACTTGCAGCGCGCGGGCGCGTTCAAATTCCGGGGCGCCTTCAACCGCCTCAGCCTGCTGACGCCGGAGGAGCGCACGCGCGGCGTCGTCGCCTTCTCATCGGGCAACCACGCGCAGGCGGTCGCGCTGGCGAGCCACCTGCTCGGCATCCCCGCCGTGATCGTCATGCCGCACGACGCGCCCGCGACGAAGGTCGCCGCGACCGAGGGGTACGGCGCGGCGGTCGTCCGCTACAACCGGCTCACCGAGGACCGCGAGGCGATTGCCCGCCGACTCGGCGCGGAGCGCGGCCTGACCGTCGTGCCGCCGTACGACGACGCGCGGATCATCGCCGGGGCGGGGACGGCGGTCTACGAGATGCGGGACCAGGCGCCGCCCCTCGATATGCTCGTCTCGTGCGTCGGCGGCGGCGGGCTGATCGGCGGCGGCTGCCTCGCGGCGCGCGCCCTCTGGCCGGGCATCCGCATCTTCGGCGTCGAGCCGGAGGACGGCAACGATACCTATCTCTCACTCCAGCGGGGGGAGATCGTCAGCGTGCCGCCACCCGCCTCGATCGCGGACGGCATCCGCACGCTCGCGCCGGGCACACTCACCTTCCCGATCGAGCGGGAAAATCTGGAGGCGGTCGTGCTCGTCAACGACGAGGAGATCAAGGCGGCCCTCCGCTTCCTCCTCTTCCGCCTGAAAGTGCTGGTCGAGCCGACGGGCGCGGTCGGCGTCGCCGCGATCCTCGCCGGGAAAGTCCCCGTCGCGGGGAAGCGCGTCGGCGTCATCCTCTCCGGCGGCAACGTGGACCCCGCCGTCCTCGCGGGCATCATCCAGGAAGCGTGAGAACGATTTGAACCGCCAAGACGCCAAGGACGCCAAGAAGAGGGGAAGGAGATCGGTTCCTGCTTTCTCTTCATCTTCTTTGTATCTCTTGGCGTCCTTGGCGTCTTGGCGGTTCGTTCTGTCAGATGGAGGCGGTGATGGGGTACGGGGAGTTGGATACGCCGAGCGTGATTGTGGACCTCGATACGCTGGAGCGGAACATCGGCGAGATGGCCGCCGTGGCGAGGGCGGCGGGGGTGCGACTGCGGCCGCACATCAAGACGCACAAGTCGCCGAAGATCGCGCGCATGCAACTGGACGCCGGGGCGGTCGGCATCACCTGCGCCAAACTGGGCGAGGCGGAGGCGATGGCGGACGGCGGGATCGCCGACATCTTCGTCTGCTATCCGCTCGTCACGGAGATGAAGGTGCGGCGGCTTGCGGCCCTCGCGCGGCGGCCGGGCATGGCGGTTTCGACGATTGTGGACAGCCCGGAAGGGGTCGCCGCGCTCTCGTCCGTCTTCGCCCATGAGCCTGCGCCGCTGGAGGTGCTCGTCAAGGTGGACGCCGGGCTGGGACGGGTCGGCGTCGCGCCCGGCGACGCGACGGTCGCCCTCGCGCAATTAGTCGCGGCGGCGCCCGGCCTCCGCTTCGGCGGCATCTGCATGCACGAGGGGCAGACCTACAAATACCCGGACGGCGAGGAACGCGCCGAGGCCGGGCGGGCGGCGGGGCGGGCGCTGGTCGCCACGGCGCATGCGTTGGAGGCCGTCGGCCTCGCACCGGCGCGGGTGAGCAGCGGTTCGACGCCCGGCGGCCCGGCGACGGCGAGCGTCGCGGGGATCACCGAGATGCGCCCCGGCAACTACGCCTTCTACGACGCGATGCAGGTCGGCCTCAATGTCGTGCCGCCGGAGCGGTGCGCCCTCCGCGCGCTCGTCACCGTCGTCAGTCACACGGCGCGCGACCGGGCGGTGATGGACGCGGGATCGAAGACGCTCACCTCCGACACCGGCGTGCACGGCATGACGGGCAGCGCGGGGCACGGCATTGTCGTCGGCAAGGAGGACATTCAGATTGCCGGTCTCTCCGAGGAGCACGGCTGGCTGAAACTCGACTCACACGGCAGCGACGTGCGGATCGGCGAGATGCTCGAAGTGATCCCCGTCCACTCCTGCCCCGTCGCCAACCTCGCCGGGGAACTGGTGATAGTGCGCGGCGGCGACGTGGTGGATCGCTGGCCCGTCGCGGCGGCGGGGCGGGTGACGTGAGTAGCGGGAAGTTCGGAGTGGGAAGTTCGAAGTTCGAAGAAGGGATCGGGAGTCCCCCCATCTCCGAACTCCGAACTCCGAACTCCGAACTCCGAACCCTCTCCGGCATTCTCGTCATTGATAAGCCGGCGGGGTGGACGGCGCACGATGTCGTGGCGCGCGTGCGGCGGCTGACGGGGGAGCGGCGCGTCGGGCACGCGGGCACGCTCGACCCGGCGGCGACGGGCGTGCTCCCCGTCTGCGTCGGGGAAGCGACGAAGGTCGTCGAATACCTCTCCGCGTGCGGCAAGGCGTACCTCGCGGCGGTGCTCCTCGGCACAGCAACCGATACCGACGACCTCGACGGCTGGGCGATCGAAGAGTGTGATCCATCAGACATATCCCCTGAGGCAATACGGGATCAATTGCCACAATTCACTGGCGAGATCACGCAGGTACCGCCCGCGTATTCCGCGATCCACATCGGCGGGCAACGGGCCTATGCACTGGCGCGGGCGGGGCGGGCCGTAGATGTCCCGGCGCGGCGGGTGGTGGTGCATCGGCTCGCGCTCGTTGCCTGGGCTGCTCCGGTGGCGTGGCTGGTGGTAGACTGTGGCGCGGGCACGTACATCCGCGCCCTCGCGCGCGATCTCGGCGGCGCGCTCGGCTGCGGCGCGACGCTGGCGCGGCTCATCCGGCTCCGGTCGGGGCCGTTCCGGCTCTGCGAGGCGTGGTCGCTGGACGAACTGGCCGCGCTGCCGGATTTGCGTGCCGCGTGGCCGTGGGTCGCCGTCCATCCGGACGCCGCGCTCGCGGACTGGCCCGCCCTGCTGCTCGATGAGCGGGCCGCGCGCGACTGGTCGCAGGGGAAGGCGCTCGCGGACACCGCCGTGCGGGAAGGCATCCACGTCCGCGCCTACGACGCGGCGGGCGACTGGCGCGGCATCGGCGTCGGCGCGAACGGCGTGTGGCGACCGAAGAAGGTAGTAGCGAGTACTGAGTACCGAGTACCGAGTACCGAGTACTGAGTACTGGCATGAGGATGGCGGTGCTGGTGATGCGAGTGCGGTGGAATGGCTGAACGGGCGGACACACCTTCACTCGGTACTCGGTACTCGGTACTCGGTACTTCGTCTATGCGTGTCGTGCGCTCCCTCGCCGATCTCCCGGCCGCGCCGTCTGTGCTGACGATCGGGACGTTCGACGGTGTCCACCGGGGGCATCAGCGGCTGATCGGCCTCGTCGTGGAGCGGGCGCGGGCGCGGGGCGTCCGCGCGGTCGTCCTCACCTTCGATCCGCACCCGCGCGCCGTCCTCGCGCCGGAGTCCGCGCCGCCGCGCATCACGACGGTGGACGACGAGGCCGCGCTGATGGCGTCGCTCGGCGTGGAGACGCTCATCATCTACCCCTTCACGCGGGAGACGGCGGATACTTCCGCGCGCGACTTCATGGCGACGGTGGCCCGCGCGGTGCGGCCCGTCGAGGTCTGGGTGGGGGACGATTTCGCCTTCGGCAAGGGGCGGCAGGGAAACCTCGATGTCCTGCGCGATCTCGGCGCGGAGTTCGGCTACGCGCTGCATGTCCTGCCGCGCGTCCATCTGGACGATGCGCCGGACGGCGAGATGATCGGCAGCACCGGCATCCGCAACCACCTGCTCGCCGGGGAGGTGGCCGCCGCCGCGCGGCTGCTGGGGCGGCCCTACGTGCTGCGCGGCCCGGTGGTGCGCGGCGCGGGGCGCGGGCGGCAGATCGGTTTCCCGACCGCGAATGTCCGCGTATCGCCGGGGGTTGTCGTGCCGAAGGACGGCATCTACGCGACCTGGGTGACGATCGAGGACGATCCGACCCGCCACGCCGCGATGACCTACATCGGTCCGCGCCCGCAGTTTGATAACGGCCCCCGCTCTGTCGAGCCGAACCTGATCGGCTGGGATGGCGATCTCTACGACAAGACGATTGCCGTCCATTTCGTCCAGTGGCTGCGCGGCGACGCCAAATTCGCCAGCGTGGACGACCTCGTTGCGCAGATGCGCCGGGATCAGGCGGAGACGCTCGCCGCCCTTGCGTGATGGACTCGCGCGCGATCTGGTATCCTGCCGGTGGGTGCATTGGGACGATCAGAATTCTGGAATGAGGGAATGCACCTATGCGGCGATGGACACAGTGCTCTGGGTCAGTGGTTCTTCTTGGCATGCTAGCACTCTCGCTGATTGGTATGGGGATGCCGGGGGTTGCGGCGCGGGTAGTGACGCCCGGCTACGATGCGACGGCGGCGAGCGGATCGTCGGCGCGCTTCGAGCCGGCCGCCTGCCCGTGGAAACTGCCGGACGGGCAGGTCGAGGGGCAGACGGTGCGGTGCGGGTTCGTCGTTGTGCCGGAGCAGCACGGCAATCCGACCGGCCCGACGATTAAACTGCCCGTCGGTGTCTTCAAGAGCGCGTCACCCACCCCCGCGCCGGACCCGGTCGTCTACATCGAGGGCGGGCCGGGCGGCGCGGTGCAGGACACGATCACCTACCTGCTCGCGCCCGATCTCCCCGCGCTGACCGCGAACCGCGACCTGATCGTCTACGATCAGCGCGGCGTCGGCTTCGCGCAGCCGAACCTCGAATGCCCGGAAGTGCGGGCGCAGGACCTCGCCGACGCGCAGGCGCCGCTCAGCCCGGACGACAAGGCGAGCCACGACATCGCCGCGATCGCCGTCTGCCGGGACCGGCTGACGAAGCAGGGAGTCAACCTCGGCGCGTACACGAGCGCGGAGGGGGCGGCGGACCTCAACGACATTCGCGCGGCGCTCGGCTACCCGCAACTCGACCTGCTCGGCGTCTCGTACGGCACGCGCGTCGCCCTGACGATGATGCGCGATTTTCCCGGCGCGGTGCGCGATGCGGTGCTCGATTCCTCCGTGCCATTGCAGGCGAACCTCGTCGAGGACGACGGGACGAACTTCCAGCGCTCGTTCAATCTCTTCTTCGCGGCGTGCGCGGCGGACCCATCGTGCAACGCGAACGCCCCGACCTTGCAGGCGGATTACATCGCGACCGTCGCGCAATTGAACGCGCGGCCGATCACGACGCCGGTGAAGGACGACAAGACGGGCATGACCGTCCCGGTCGTCGTGGACGGCTCTGACCTCACCTCGCTCGTCTCGATGATGTTCTACGACAAGACGGCGACGAGCGTCGTCCCGCAACTGATCGCGCAGGTGCGGCGGGGCGACACGGCGCTCCTGGACCTCGTCATACGCGCCTTCGGCATCACCGGGCCGGACATCAACATCGGCGCGTACTACTCGATCCTCTGCGCGGAGGAGGTGCCGTTCAACAACCGGGATCGCGCGACGGCGATTGTCAACGCGCTGCCGCCGGAGTTGCAGCCGATCTTCGCCGTCGAGGTGCGCGAGTTCTTCGATGTCTGCGCCCAGTGGCCGACCGCGCCCGCCAACTCGGTGGAGACGCAGGCCGTGACGAGCGATGTGCCCGCCCTCGTCCTTTCGAGTGATAACGACCCGGCGACGCCGCCGGATTACGGCAAGCAGGTCGCCCAATCGCTCGCGAAGGGGTATCTCGTCACTTTCCCCGGCATTGGCCATTCCATCCTCGCCAACGGCGGCGCGTGCGGCCTGAACACGATGCTCGCGTTCATCAACGACCCGACGCAGCCGCCACCGACCGATTGCGTGCCGAAGCGATAATCCTCGGCCCGGCTCCGGCGAGGGCCGACTCGCTGGCATCGTGCTGTGTGGCGGCGTTCGGCATCGGGGCCGTGGTCGCTGGCTCGCCGCTCGCGCCGCCATCACCGCGATTGCCTCTCCGCGCGACCGCGCGGCGAACCCGGTGGATGCATCGCTGGTTGCCGGTCGAGAAACCGTCCGTCATCCTCGTTGGAGGAACTTCACGATGCGATTGTTGCGGTTGTCCGCGACGTACGTGTTGCCCGCGCCGTCCGCCGCGAGGCCGGCGAGTACGCCCCGCATTTGCCCATCCCCGCGCCCATAACTGCCCCATGCGAGGATGAACTGGCCGCTCGCGTCGAACTTCTGCACGCGGCTGACGGCGGTGCCGGTGTCCGCGACGTAGACGTTGCCCGCGCCGTCCGCCGCGATACCGGACGGGTACGTGAACTGGCCGTTGCCCGTGCCCTCGCCGCCCCATTTGAGCAGGAACCGGCCATTCGGGTCGAACTTCTGCACGCGGTGATTCACGCCGTCCGCGACGTAGATAGCGCCCGTGGTGTCCGAGGCGATTGCGAAGGGGTGGTTGAATTGGCCGTCGCCACCGCCCGCCCCGCCCCATTTGGTCAGGAGCGTCCCGCCCGCGTCGAACTTCTGCACCCGGTTGTTGTTTGTATCGGCGACATAGACAGTGCCCGCCGCGTCCACCGCGATGCCGAATCCGTCCTGCGCATCGCGCGAAAACGCGAACTGCCCATCGCCGGCCCCCGTGCCGCCCCACTTGAGGAGGAAGCGGCCGTTCGGGTCGAACTTCTGCACCCGGTTATTGCCCGTATCGGCGACGTAGACATTCCCGGCGCGATCAACCGCGACGTGTGCAGGCGATCGGAATTGCCCGTCTCCGGCGCCCTCGCCGCCCCATTTGAGGAGGAAACGCCCACCGCTATCGAACTTCTCCACCCGATTGTTCCACGTATCCGCGACATAGAGATTGCCCGCCGCGTCCGTCGCCACACCCGTCGGATTGTCGAACTGCCCGTCGCCACTGGAGCCGCCACCCCACATGAGGAGCAACTGCCCGTTTCCGTCGAACTTCTGCACCCGGCTGTTGAACAAGTCCGCGACATAGACGTTGCCGGATGTGTCCACAACCACGTCATGCGGCTCGTCGAACTGCCCGTCGTTGTGCCCGCTGCTCCCCCACGCGAGGAGGGGATGCCCGCTATTGTCGTATCTCTGTATGCGGCCGCTCGCATCCCCTACAGAGACGTTGCCCGCCGTATCCGCCGCAATGCCCTCCGGGCCGCTGCCCGTCCCCGTCCATTTCAGCAGGAACTGGCCGCCGCTATCGAACTTCTGGATGCGGTTATTGTGGGTGTCCACGACGTAGACATTGCCGGCGCCGTCCACCGCGACACCGTCCGGTCGGTCGAATTGCCCGTCGCCATTCCCTTTGCCGCCCCACTTCAGCAGGAATTGCCCGTTCCCGTCGAATTTCTGGATCTGATTCGCGTCGGTGTCCGCGACGTAGACATTGCCCGCACCATCCAGCGCGATCCGTTCCGGGAAGCCGAACTGCCCACTCGCGCTCCCTTGCCCGCCCCACTGGAGGATGAATACCCCGTTCCCGTTGAACTTCTGAATGCGACGGTTATCCGCGTCCACGACATAGACATTGCCCGCCGTGTCCACGGCGATCCCTTTCGGGCGGCGGAACTGCCCGTTGCCGGTGCCAGTGATACCCCAGCGGGTGATGAAGCGCCCGTTGCCGTCATACTTCTGGATGCGGTTATTGTCGGTATCGCTGACGTAGACGAAGCCCTGCCCATCGAGCGCGACCCCTTGCGGGTAGGCGAGGCCGTTGAACCCCGCGCCGATTTTCCATGCATACGCCGCGCCGCTACGCGGTGATTTGATCTGCGCGCCGAGCCGTCCGAGCGCCACCTGGCCGGTGTCGTTATGGAACTCGAAGCGCGCGCGCTCGAACCATTGCATCGTCGAGACATTCCCCGTCTCCGGATCCGCCTCTTGATGTTCTTCGCTGATTGGCAAGCCGAAGCGCGCGAGGCCGCCATTCGCATTCCAGTAGTCGAGGAACTGGAAGCGCAGATTATGCCCCGTCTCGTCGAAATAGCGCTGCTCCTCCTTCGGCTGCGCGGCGTTGTCTACCACGTCCGCCCGCTGGAAGTCGGGATCCACGGTGAGCGCATCGGCGCGCAACTCCCGCCCGAGGCTGCCGAGTTGCACCTGGTCGCCGTGCAGTTCGAAGCGGAAGCGCTCGAACCACTGCGTCAGGTAGGTCTGGCCGTCGGAGGGATTGATCTCGTTCTGCGCGTCGGTGATCGGCAGGCCGAAGAGGGCGAGGCCGCCATTGGCGCGCCAGTAATCGAGGAATGCGCCGGAGACGGTCTTGCCCGTCTCCGGGAAGGTCTGGCTGTCCGCCGCCACCGGCCCACCTCGTATCAAGGAGAGTCCGACGACGAGGAACGCCACCGCGAGCCACCGCAACCATGCTCGATGGACAGATTTCGCCATCATGCGAATCCCCCATTCCCCGACGTGCGTGCGCGGATATCGCTATTTCGTCCATTGTGTGACCTGCGGGAAGGATAGAGGGTACGACGCATAATTGTCAATGTCGGAGAAGGAATATGTCGCGAATAACCCGTGGCATAGCGCGAGCGGCCCGCGACTGCCGCTCCGTATTTTTCGCTTGCTACCCGCTACTCGCTACTCGCTACTTGTTGTTGCTGCTGCGGCTGCTGGCGCGGCACATCCGGTTCGCCGGATTGGGCGGACGGAGCGCCCGATTCGACCCCGATCGTCTGGGTCATCGTGCCGAGGGTTTGCGACATCGCGCCGAGCCGCTGCAACTGCGACATCGCGCCGACGGTTTGATATTGGATCAATTTGCCGCGCGTGCGGCCGCGCCCGGCGGCGCGGGCCATCGTCAATCCCTGACTGCGGTCGCGCACCGCGCCGTGTACCGCGACGGTCATCGTCGCCTCCGCGCCGCCCCGATACGTCCCGCGCACGACGGCGACGTCCGCGTAATCCCGCCCGACGGCGATCTTCACATGCCGCCCCGTGCAGGGGGCGCCGAGCGTCGCGTCCACCCCGACCCAGCCGTACGGCGGCACGAAGGCCTCCGCCCACGCGTGCGACGCGCCGCTGTCCGCGATGTCGCCGAGGTAGCCGCTGACATAGCGCGCCGGGAGGCCCGCGTGGCGGCAGAGGGAGAGGAGGAGGTGCGCGAAATCCTGGCAGACGCCGCTGCCGCCCGCGATCACGTCCGCGACGGTCGAATGCACATTCGTCGCGCCGAGTTGGTAGGTGAAATGCTCGCGGATGTAGGCGGCGGCGCGCTGGAGGAAGGCGAAGGTCGTCGCCTGCGGCGCGGCGGAGAGCAGGCGGCGCGCCAGTTCCTCCGATGGGGCATCGAGGGCGACATAGGCGCTCGGGCCGAGGAATTCGGCGTACTCGTCCGCGATCAGCGGGTCGGCGGCGAGGTGTGCGAGGGGCGGTGAGGCGTCCGGCTCGTCGCCGCGCGGCCCGGCGAGCGGCACGGTGGCATCGGCGAAGGTGATCACGTCGCTCGTCGCCTCGATGGTCAGGTGGTCGTGCAGATAGGGGACGCCGAAATCGTGGACGCTGTTGCCGTAGTAGTCGCGGAAGGTGATGACCGTCGCGGGCGGGTCAATCGTCAGGTCGAAATCGAGACAGGTCTGTGTCTCGCCGGAGACGGGCTGCAAGCGCACCTCGTTGAAACTCTCGTGCACCGGGCTGGCGTAGGTGTAGGTGGTGCGGTGGGTGAGGGAAAATCTCACGCGATCACCTCCTCGGCCCGCAGGATACGGGGCGCGAAATACTGCGCCTGGATATGCTCGCCGATCTGGAAACATTGCCGCTGGATGTCGAGCAGATATGCGTGCAGATCCACCGCGAAGAGTTCCTCCACCCGCTGATACGCCAGCGCGCTGTGCAACCGGCCAACGGCTCGCTCCGCCTCGCGAGAAGGACTGAGGACTGAGTGCTGAGTGCTGAGCAGGTCGTACTCACTGCTCACTGCTCGCTGCTCATTGCTGATGTGGGCGAGGGCGGATTCCACCTCGCCGATGGCGAAGCGGATGGAGCGGGGGAAAATCGGCGAGAGCGTCAGCATCTCGATGACGGAATGCGGGCGGACGGTGCTGCGGTAAATCTTGTGATACGCCTCATACGCGGAGAGCGAGCGGAGCACCGCAAGCCATTGATCCCAATCGCCGGGGAGAGGACTGAGGACTGGGGACTCAAGACCGAGGGAGGCCGATTCCCCGCTCAATCCTGAGTCCTCAGTCCTCAGTCCTCTCCCCGTGGTGAGCAGATGGTATTTCACGTCGAGGGCGCGGGCGGTTTTCTCGGCGCGTTCGAGGAATTTGCCGGCCTGGAGGAAATACCACCCCTCCTCGCGCGGCATCGTGCTGTCGGTGATGCCCTGGAAGAGGTGGCTGAACTCCTTGATCGAGCGGTAGAAGAGATGCACATTCTCCGCGCTGACGGGTGTTTCGCCGAACTCCCGCAGGCGCTGCAATTCGAGATGGAAGCGGTTCAGCACTTCCCACATCTCGCTGGCGATCTGGTGGCGCATCGTGCGGGCGTTCTCGCGGGCGCGGGCGACGCAAGAGACGATCGAGAGCGGGTTCTCGGTCGCGAAGGTGAGGTAGGGCGGCACCGTCTCCTCGTCCGCCCGGTCGTGCATCGCGAAAAAGCGGGGCGCCTCGCCGACGATCGTGATGAGCGCATCCCATTGCTGCCGCCGCCGTTCCCGCGCCTCCGGCGACGCGCCCATCTCCAGCGTGTGGTGGTAATTCACGTCCGTGATGCG
>JAICIL010000075.1 GCA_025924435.1 Chloroflexia bacterium
CAAATCGTCCTGTACGGATTGGTGCAAGGGGATGCCATTGACGCTGCGGTCGCGATAACCGTCGAACTCCGGTTGACCGGGGGCGAGCACCGCGTCGTGCCCCGGCGCGGGCGGCGTGGCACGCAGCGTCACCATCATGTCGTCCATCTGCGCGCGATAGGTGTCGAGATCGGTGAAGGCGTCAATGCGCCACGCCATCAAGCAGTGGCAGGTGCCGGGATGGTCGTGCGTGCCGGTGCCGCGACCGGGAATGCGCATGCTCCACGTCCCGGCGGAGAGCATCGCGGTGAAGCAATCCACCATCGTCGCGAGGCCGTACCCCTTCTGGCTGCGGCCCGCGTAGTCGCTGCCGAGTGGGGCGAGCGCGACGGCCGTGTTCGGGTCCGTCGTGAACGCGCCCTCTTTGTCCACCGCCCAGCGATCCGGGATCGGCAGCCCCTCGCGCTTGGCGATCTCCAATTTCCCCCACGCGACGCTCGTGGAGGCCATGTCGAGCAGGAACGGGTCGGAGTGGTTGCCGCCGGGGAAGGCGACCGAGAACGGATTGGTGCCGAGGACGGGCACCGTGCCGAACGTCGGCACCATCAGCGGCCCGGCATTCGTCATGCTCATGCCGCCCAGGCCCTCGTTCACCGCCAGCATCGGGTAGTAGGAGAGCGCGCCGAGGTGGTTGCTCGCCCGCACCGACACCGTGCACCAGCCGGTCTCCTTCGCCTTTTCGATCGCGCGGCGCATCGCGAAGGGCGCGACGACGAGGCCGAGGCCGTGGTCGCCGTCCAGCGTCAGCGTCGCCGGGCCTTCCCTGACGACGGTGATCTTCGGGTGGAGGTTGACGCGACCGGCGGCGATGGCGCCGAGATACATGCGCATGCGGGGGATGCCGTGCGAGTCAATCGCGTGCAGGTCGCTGAACATCAGCACCTCGACGGCGGTCGCCGCGTCCTCGGCGGGGACGCCGACGCGCACGAAGAGCCGCTCCATCAGCGTGCGCATCGCGTCCGCCGAAACCCGTGCCCGTCCTTCCATGTCGGTTCCTGCCATCGCCCGTTCCCCCTCCATCGCCTCTCTTACGACCGACCACTCCGCGTCTCATCCGTCTCCGTGTTCGCCGCCTCGATCTCCCGTTCCGCGTCATCGAGGTCGTAGTCGTGCGGGCGACCGCGCGCCCGGCGATTGGGTTGACGCCGGCCCGCGTCGCTTCCCTCCGTTTCTCCATCGGGAGCGAACGTCACCGTCGGTGATACGGTTGGCGATGTGGCGTCATCCGACGCCGGTGGCGGTGCGCCAGCGGCACGGCGCACCACCGCGCCACCGCCTGGGCCGCGCTGCGGGGCGCGCAGGATCAGGAGCATCAACACGAGGCAGACACCGGCCAGCACGAGCAGGAACGGCACCGTCGCCTTGTCGCGGATGCGGTCGAAGGCGCTTTTTTGCGTCGTCGGCGCGGTCGCCTGCGGCGGCGTCGCGGGGCTGGGGCCGATGATCAGGGCGATCTGCTGCCCCGCTTGGGGATTGTCGAGACTGAACTGCTTGAAGGGCGTCGCGCCCTGCGGCGCCTGGATCGGCCCGTCGCTGCGCAGCGTCGTGCTCGCGATGGCCTGCCGCGAATCCGAGACGAGCACCTGCACCTTCGCGGCGGCGTAATCGAGCGTCCGTTGGAAGGTGAGGCCGGACGCCGTGCCGGGCAGATCGTACGTCGCGGTCACGTCGCTCGCGCCCGGTGGGATCGGCGTCCGTAGCGTCAATTTCTGGCCCGTCAGGTCGGCGGTCGGGATGAGATCGCCGCGGTTCGTCGTGATCGTCTCCGCGTTCGCCGGGGCGGTGAAGACGAGCGGCACACCCTGCGCCACGGTCCCATCAGGGTTGAGCGCGCCGACGAGCGTGCGGTCGCCGGGGTTGGTGATCTGGAGCGCCTCGAGGACGCTGTAGAACTGCGGCCGCACCTCATTCATGATGATCTGGTCGCTCTTGATCGCGAAGTCCGCCGGGTTGTCGCTGACGACGGGTTCGTAGATCGGGATTTCCACCGTCGCGGTTGCGGCGTTGTTCGCGAAGCGCACGGCGGACGATTTCCTCGCCACGCCCGTGACATCGGTGACATCCTGCTCGGCGGGTTCGTAGGCGATGCCCTTGTAGTGGACGACGACGCGGTAGACGCCGGCCTGCGAGTTGTCGAGGCCGGTGAACGAAAACGAACCGTCCGGCGCGGTCGTCGTCGTCCGGGAGTCGGCGGCCTCGTCCGTCTCGCGGAAGAGGCCGGGGTTGAAGTAGAGCAGCGTCACGGTGAGCGGCGTGCCCGGCAATGCCGCGCCCGCCGTCTTCATCGCCACGTGGCCGGTGAGCGTGCCACCAATCGGCGCGGCCTGGAGCGGCAACGCGGACACGAGCGCGGCGACGGCAAACGCGGCAATGAACAGGCGGCGTATGGCATGCAAATGGATCAATACTCAGTCCTCAGTCCTCAGTCCTCAGTCCTTCATCGTGATGCTACCAGCGTTCGTGGGGGGCGACAAGGCGCGCGGCAGTTTTTGACGGCATCGCCCGTCGCTGCTATACTGGCGGGAATGATCTCGGCGATGAGCCGGAAGCAGTAGACGCCGCGCCGCATGGAGCGAGCGGGGGATGGTGGAAGCCCCGTGGCACGGCGGCGTCGAAGTCGTCCGGTGAGCCGGCGGTGGAACCGCGCACGTCACGCGCGCCACGCCGCACGGGTGCGCCCGCTACCGCGCAACCGCGAGGGGCGTAGCACGCCCGAAGCGAGGTGGTACCACGGGCATGAACGCCCCGTCCTCAGCAGTGAGGCGGGGCGTTTCTTTTAGTGCTGAGTGCTGAGTGCATAGGCGAAAGAAGGTGGGCAATGGCGACAGAGATGAAGCCGGACATCTTTACGGCGGCGGAGGAGTTGCCGAAAGCGTACGATCCGAAAGCCGTCGAGGGGCCGGTGTACCAGTGGTGGGAGGAGGGCGGTTTCTTCACGCCGCCGCCCGAGCGGCACGACGAGCCGGAACCGTTCGTCATCATCCTGCCGCCGCCGAACGTCACCGGGTCGCTCCACAACGGCCACGCGATGTACACGGTCGAGGATGTCCTGATCCGCTGGCGACGCATGCAGGGCATCCCGACGCTCTGGCTCCCCGGCGCGGACCACGCGAGCATCGCCGTCCATGTCGTGATCGAGCGCGAGCTGGCGAAAGAGGGCCTGACGCGCCAGCAATTGGGGCGCGACGCTTTCCTCGAACGGGTGCGCGCCTTCATCCACCACTACGGCGACCGCATCCTCTATCAACTGCGGTCGCTCGGCTTCTCGCTCGACTGGTCGCGCTACGTCTTCACAATGGATCCCGGCCCCGCCCAGGCCGTCCGCACCGCGTTCAAGCGGCTCTACGATCGCGGCCTGATCTACCGCGCCAATCGCATGGTCAACTGGGACCCGGTCAATCAGACGACCGTCTCCGATCTCGAAGTGGATCAGATCGAGGAGGACGGGCATCTCTGGTACATCCGCTACCCGGTCGAGGGCGACCCCTCCCGGTCCATCACCGTCGCGACCACCCGGCCGGAGACGATGCTCGGCGACACCGCTGTCGCCGTGAACCCGGAGGATGAACGGTATCGCGCGCTGATCGGCAAAACGCTCGTGCTGCCGCTGCTGGGGCGGCATATCCCGGTCGTCGCGGACGAGCATGTGGACGCCGCCTTCGGCACCGGCGCGGTGAAGGTGACGCCCGCGCACGACTGGAACGACTACGAGGTCGGCCTGCGCCACAACCTGCCGCAGATCACGATCTTCACCTTCGATGGCCGCATGAACGACGCGGCGGGCCCGTACGCGGGCCTGACGATCGGCGAGGCGCGCGCGAAGGTGCTGGAAGACCTCACGGCACAGGGCGATCTCGTCAAGACGGAGCCGCACCGTCATACCGTGCCCCACGCCGAACGCGGCAGCGCCATCCTCGAACCGATGCTCTCGATGCAGTGGTGGGTGGATATGAGGCCGCTCGCCACCCCGGCCATCGCGGCGGCGAAGGATGGCCGCATCCGCTTCGTGCCGGAGCGCTTCGCGGGCGATTACTACCGCTGGCTGGAGAACATCCAGGATTGGTGCATCTCGCGCCAGCTCTGGTGGGGGCATCAGATTCCCGTCTGGTACGCGCCGGATGGCCGGGTGGTCGTCAGCGAGCGCGAGTTCCCGGCCGCCGAGGAAATCCCCGCCGACATTGACCCGGCAACCCTCGTGCGGGACCCGGACGTGCTCGACACCTGGTTCTCGTCCGCGCTCTGGCCCTTCAGCACGCTCGGCTGGCCGGACGACACGCCGGATTTGCGCCGCTTCTACCCGACCAGCGTGCTGGAAACGGGGTACGACATCATCTTCTTCTGGGTGGCGCGGATGATCTTTCAGGGCCTCGCGATGATGGGCGATGTGCCCTTCCGCGTCGTGTACATGCACGGTATGGTGCGGGACGAGCACGGCCAGAAGATGAGCAAGACGAAGGGAAATGTGCTCGATCCGCTCGATCTCACCGACCGCTACGGCACCGATGCGCTGCGCTTCACGCTCGTCACGATGGGCACGCCGGGCAACGACATCAACCTCTCCGTCGAGCGGATCGAGGGCAACCGGAACTTCGCGAACAAACTCTGGAATGTCGCCCGGTTCGTCCTCGCCAATATCGCGCCGGACGAAATCGCCCGCGACGCCAGCGGCAATCCCGCCGCGCCGGGCGCCACGGAAACGGCGCTCGCGGACCGCTGGATCGTCAGCCGCCTCCACACGCTGGAGGGAGAGGTGACGCGGCTCCTGGAGGGCTACCTGCTCGGCGAGGCGGGGCGGCAGATCTACGACTTCCTCTGGGGCGATCTCGCGGACTGGTACATCGAAGCGGCGAAACCCCGGTTGCAAGGCGCGGACGCGGTGGTTGTCCGGCAGACGCTCGCGTACACGCTCGAACGCGCGCTGCGCCTCCTGCATCCCTTCATGCCGTTCATCACCGAGACGATCTGGCAGCGCCTCCCGCACGGCGGCGACGCGCTGATCGTCGCCCCGTGGCCGGAGCCGGGGCCGACCGACACCGAGGCGGAAGCGGAATTCAGCCTGCTCATTGATCTCGTCCGCGCGGTGCGCAATGCGCGCGGCGAAGCGGGCGTGGAACCGGGCAAGTGGATCGCCGCGACGGTTGCCGCCGGCCCGCATGCAGGCGCGCTGAACGCGCAACGGGAGATTTTCTCGCGTCTCGCGCGGGTGGCGGACGATCAGTTGACCATCGCGCCGATCGTGGACGCGCCCGCGCGGGCGACCGCGCTCGTCGTGGCGGACGTGGTGGTGTATCTCACCGGTATGGTGGATGTGGCGGCGGAGCGCGCGCGCCTCGCGCGCGAGATCGAAGAGGCGGCGGGCCACGCGGACCGGACGCGCGCGCAACTGGCGAACGCGAACTTCGTCGCCCGCGCCAAACCCGACGTCGTCCAGGCGACGCGCGACCGCCTCACTGCTGCCGACGAGCGTATCGCCCGTCTACGCGCCCGCCTCGCCGCCCTCAGCGACGACTAAGAGGATGCGAATCGCTAAGGCGCCAGGGGAGCACAACGTACGGAGCGGAACCGTTTTTCTCTCCTTGGCGTCCTTGGCGCCTTGGCGGTTCGGAATTGGAGCCCGGAATGGATAAGGCGGCGATTCGGCGGATCACGTCACGGTTATGGGGGCCGGTGTGCGCGGTGATGGCGGCGCACGCGGATGAAGCGGGCGGGCAGATCGCGGTCGGCGCGCTTTCGGCATCCATCTTGCCGGAACATCCGCGCGTGCTGATCCAGATCTGGAAGGCGAACCGCACCCACGATCTGATTCAGGCGAGCCGCGCGTTCGCCGTCCATCCGCTTGCGGCAGATCAGGCCGACCTCGTCCGGCAACTCGGCTTCCGCTCCGGGCATGATGGGGCCGACAAACTTGATGGCCTCGATTGGACGCCGGGCGTCACGGGCAGCCCGATCCTCGCCGCACCGCCCGGATTCATCGAATGCCGGGTCGTCGGGGCGCTCGACGCGACGGACATGACCGTCTTCCTCGGCGATGTGGTCGCGGGCGAGTGGCGCGGCGGCGAGACGCCGATGGTGCAGGCGTACGAGATGATCGGCGCGATGCCGCCGGAATGGCAGGAGGAGTACCGCCGCCACGATCGGGCGCAGCGCGAGGCGGCGGCGCGGCTCCTTGGTATCAATGGGGATGAGGCACTCGCTTGACGCCGCTCCGTCCTGCTCCCGATACTGCGTGCATGCATACGCTCTTTCGGCGCGTCCGACGCCACCGCCCGCCCCTCGCCGTCACGCTCTATACGCGGGCGGGCTGCCACCTCTGCGACGATGCGCGGAAACCGGCCGCCCGCGCGGTTGCCGCGACGCCCGGCGCGACGCTGCGCGTCGTTGACATCGCCGGGCAGCCCGCACTCGAAGCGCGCTATGGCCAGCGCATCCCGGTCATCACCGTTCCGGACGGCGATGGGGAGCGGGTGATCGCGGAAGGCAAGATCAGCGACCTTCGCGTGCGGCGTGCCCTCGGCGCGCTCGGTGAGGGGGCGTAGCGCGATGCCGTCATCCGCGCAGCGGCGGCGGCGCGCCGCCAATCGCGCCCGCACCAGCCTGCCCCGGCGCAGGAGCCTGACATCTCGCCAGCGGCTCGCCAACCGGGGGCTTGTCGTGCTCGGCATCGTGATCTCGCTGGCGCTCGTCATTACCCTCGTCGCGACGTTCACCAGCACGAGCACGGGCACACCCGCGCCGACCACGCCATCGCAAACGGACCCGAACCAGCTGATCGCCCGCGCCACCGCGAACCCGGCCGACAGCGACACGGCGGGCGCCCTGGCCGATTACTACTATCAAACGGGCCAGTATCAGCAGGCGCTTGTGCTCTATCAACGCTACTTATTGTTGAAACCCGACGACGCGCACGCCCATGTGAGCGTCGGCGTCTTGCTCCTCAACAGCGGCGATGTGCCGGGCGCGCAGAGCCAGTTCATGCAGGCAATCGCCCTCAAACCGGCGGCGGACACGGCGGCGCAGGCGCACCTTGGCCTCGGCAATGCCTACACCGCGCTGAAGCCGCCGCGCCTTCCCGACGCACTGAATGAATATAAACAGGCGTCCGACCTCGACCCGGCCGGTACCGCCGGTGACGAAGCGCGGGGCCGCCTGATCGCCCTCCAGCAGCAGTTGGGCATCGGCACGGTCACGGTTATCGCGCCGACGATTGCGCCCGTCGGCCCGACCGGGACGCCGTAAGTGGGCCGACCACCGCGGCGACTGCTCCACATCGTCCAACGCTACGCGCCGTACGAGGGCGGCTCGGAGAATTACATCCGCGAACTCTCCGAGCGGTTCGCGGCGGCGGGCGACGCAGTGACGGTCGCCACGACCGACGCCTGGGATCTGGAGTATTTCTGGAATCCGCGCGCCCGCCGCGTGGATGCGCCGCCGGAAGAAGTGTTGAACGGCGTCCGCATCCTGCGCTTCCCGGTGCGCCTCTACCCGGCCTCGCCGCTGGGCTACCGCGCCCTCCGCCGCGCGATGGCGGAACTGAGCCGCCTGCCGCCGCTGCCGGGCCGCGATGCACTGCTGCGTCGCGGCGGCCATTTCGCCCCGTGGGCGCCCGCGCTCCATCGGTGGGTCGGCAATCATGCGGCGGAATTCGACCTCGTCCACGCGGCGAACATCTCCATCGAATCCACCGTTTTCGCCGGTGCGTCCGCCGCGCGGCGGGCGGGGATTCCGTTCGTCGCCACACCGTTCGTGCATCTCGGCGTCCCCGGCGATCGCGGCGTCGTCCGGTACTACTCGATGCCCCATCAACTCCGGCTGCTGCGGGACGCGGACGCGACAATCGTGCAGACCGACCAGGAGGGCGCATTCCTCGCCGCGCGGGACGTCCCGGCGGCGCGGCTGCACCGGATCGGCGTCGGCGTCCATCCGGGCGAGGTCACGGGCGGCGACGCGGCGCGGGCGAAACAGATATTCGACCTGCGCGGCCCCGTCGTCTACTTCAGCGGCACGGCGGCGGCCGACAAGGGAACGTATGACCTCGTCGCGGCGATGCGCCTCCTCTGGGCCGAGGGGCGGGAGGCGACGCTCGTCCTCACCGGGCCGATGCTCTCGCGGGCGCGCGCATTCTTCGCGCATTTGCCGCCCCAGGAAGCGGCGCGCATCCGCCTGCTCGGCTTCGTGGAGAAGACGACGCAGGCGGACGTCCTCGCGGCGGCGGACGTGCTCGCGCTGCCCTCCCGAACCGACTCATTCGGGATCGTTTTCCTCGACGCGTGGGCGAACGGTACGCCGGTGATCGGCGCGGATGCGGGCGGCATCCCCGGTGTTATCAGCGACGGCGTGGACGGATTGCTCGTCCCCTTCGGCGATGTCCCCGCGCTCGCGGCGGCAATCCGACGGTTGCTGGATGACCCGGCCCTCGCACATCGCATGGGAGCGGCGGGGCGGCAGAAGGTCCTCGCGCGGTACACATGGGAGCGCATCGTCGCGCAGGTTGACGACCTGTACGCGGAAGTACTTGGGCAATAGGATATGCGCGTCGTATTCGCACGCGCAGGAGTATGGGTATGATTAACTGCGAAGAAAACAGTGAAAAGTCCACGACCCCAAAACGCGACGTGCGAAGCGGGGGCGGCGCGGATTGGCGGGTTCGCTGTTCATTCTGCGGCAAGGGCAGTGATGAGGTGAAGCAGCTGATTTCGGGACTGAGCGGAGTGTGCATTTGCAATGAATGTGTCAACCTCTGTCAAGAAATCATTACAGAAGGGCAATTGGAAGCCACGGGAGGGCCTCTATGGGAACCTCACCCGGACCGGACGGTTGCCGACTTGATGCAGGATGAGCGGTTCATCATCATGGCGGCGAAACGCAATCTCATCTTTCAAGTCGGGATGGACAAGCGGATCAAGGTGTTTCAAGAACTCGATGGCCGCAATTATCTTTTCGGCGTGGGTCGTCATGGCCGGAATATCGTGTACCGCGTCGTTGATGACGATGAATTGCGTGAACTGGATCGGACACTTTCCGGGGAGGCAGATGAAGAACGAGTTTGACATGGAGCAGAGCGATGTCGCGGCGACGATTGCCTCGTTGCGCGCCCAGGCCGTCGCGCGGGGCAAAGCGATGGGCCTGACGGAGCAGGCGGCGCTCGATGATCCGCTGCGGCAGGCGGCGGATCTGGCGCACATCTCGGCGCACTTCCCGATCATGTGGCGCATTCCTGTTGTCGGGCGCATGCTCTCGCTCGCCCGGCGCACGATGCGCATCGGGTTGCGCTGGTATATCAACCCGATTGTGGACCAGATCAACGACTTCAACGAGGCGACGATCACCGCCCTGAACACGATCGCCGCACGCCAGGAAGCGCTCGCCGCGCGCCTTGCCGCGCTGGAACTGGGGGACGGGCCCACTCCCCCAACCCCCTTCCCCACCGGGGAAGGGGGAGCAACTGATAATAGCGTCGGGCCATCTCCCCTCTCCCGCATGGCGGGGGAGGGACAGGGGGTGGGGGCCGCGTCGTGAATATCGTCATCGCGGCGACGCAGGTGCCCTTCGTGCGCGGCGGCGCGGAAGTGCTCGTTGACGGGCTTGCGGGCGCGCTCGAAGGGGCGGGGCACCGCGTCGCGGTCGTCGCGCTGCCCTTCCGGTGGTACCCGCCCGTGGCGATTCCGGCGCACGCGCTCGCCTGGCGGCTGCTCGATCTGACCGAGGCGAACGGCGTGCCGGTTGATCGCGTGATCTGCACGAAGTTCCCGACGTGGGCGGTGCGGCACCCGCACAAGATCGCCTGGGTCGTCCACCAGCACCGGCAGGCGTACGACTGGTACGGCACGCCGCTCTCCGACTTCGCCAACACGCCGGACGACCGCCGCGTGCGCGACAGCGTGCGCACGATTGACGCGCGCGGCCTCGGCGAATGCGAACGGGTCTACGGGATTTCGCGCAATGTCGTCGCCCGTCTGTCTCGTTTCAATGGCATCGGGGGGGCGGCGCTCTACCCGCCGACGACCTTGCCGGGCCTCGCGCCGGGCGGTGGGGACGGCGGCTTCCTGCTCTCGGTCGCGCGGCTCGATGCGGCGAAGCGGCTCGACCTTGTGTTGCGCGCCGTGGCGTCGTGCGAGGAAAATGTCGAGTTGCGCCTCATACCGGACGGCCCGGAGCGGGGGCGGTTGGAACGGCTCGCGGCGTCGCTCGGCATCGCCGAGCGTGTCCGGTTTCTCGGACGAGTGTCGGATGCCGAGGTCGTGGACCTCTACCGGACGTGCCGCGCCGTCGTCTACGCGCCGGTGGACGAGGATTACGGGTACGCGGCGGTCGAGGCGTTGATGGCGGGGAAGCCCGTCCTCACCGCGAGCGACAGCGGCGGCGTGCTGGAGTTCGTGCGGGACGGCGTGAATGGCGCGGTCGCCCCGCCCGACGCGGACGCGCTCGCCCGCGTGCTCGATGCGTGGTGGCGCGCCCCGGCGGATGCGGCGCGGCTTGGCATGGCAGGCCCGAAAGCGGTCGCGAGCATCAACTGGGAGACGGTCGTGCGGGAGTTGACACGATGAGCGGGCGGGCGACGCGCGTCGCGTACTTCACGCCCTTGCAGCCCGTGGAATCGGGCATCTCGCAGTACAGCGAGGACCTCATCCCCTGGCTGGCGACCGCGCTCGATCTCACCGTCGTCGTGGATAACTACGCGCCGACTTTCGCATCCGCGCTGGCGCCGGCGCGCGTCGTCGCCGCGCGCCGCTTCGACCGCCGCGCATATGACGCCGTCATATTGCACATGGGCAACAGCCCGGCGCACAATTACATGGCGCCGCTCGCGCTCGACCGGCCGGATGTGCTCGTGCTGCACGATATTGTGCTGCATCATCTGATGGTCTGGCGCGCGGTGCAGCGGCGGGGCGGGCGCGACGCCTACCGGCGGGAGATGCGCGCGCGGTACGGCGAGCGCGGCGAGGCGGTCGCGGGGCACGTCCTGCGCGGGCAGAACCCGGCGGCGATGTTCGAGTTTCCGCTCAACGAGGATTTCATCCGCGCGGCGCGGTGCGTCGTGACGCACAGCCCGTCGTCGTCCGCATGGGTGCGGCGGCTCGTGCCGGGGGCGCGCACGCACGTCGTGCCGATGGGCGTGCCGATCGTCGCGCCGGTGGATCGGCGCTTGGCGCGCGTGCGCCTCGGCATCGGCCCGGAGACCTTCGTCATCCTGTCGCTGGGGCGGGTGAACCCGTTCAAGCGCATCCCGGCGGTCTTCCGCGCCGTGCGCCGCCTCGCCGACGAGGTGCCCGATCTCGCGCTCGTCATCGTCGGCGGCGACTCGCCGAACTACGACGTGCCCCGCCTCGCGCGGTTCGCGGGGATCGAGCGGTACGTCCGCCGCCTCGGCTACGTGGCGGACGACCAATTGCCCGACCTGTTCGCCGCGTCGGACGTCTGCATCAACCTCCGCTACCCGACCGCCGGTGAAACGTCGGCGGCGGTGCTGCGGCTGATGGGCGCCGGGCTGCCGACCGTCGTCACCGACACCGGCGCATTCGCCGATCTGCCGGACGACGCCGTGCTGAAAGTGCCGCCGGACGCCTTCGAGGGCGAAACGCTCGTCGCCTTCCTGCGCGCGCTCGCGACCGACCCGCCCTTCCGGCGCGCGGTCGGCGCGAATGCGCGCGACTTTGTTCTGCGCGAGCACACGATGCGGCGCGCCGCCGAAGGGTATCTCGACGTGCTGCGGGAGGTGACGGGCCGACCGCTCGGCCACGATCTCATCCGCGAGCCGCCGCGACCGCACCCCGATTCACCGCCTGTTCTCACCGGGAACGAGGGAGACAGCGCGCATCTGCCCGACCCCGCGCCGCCTGCCGTGGAAGCAGACCCACTCCTCACGCCAATCGCGGAAGCGTTGGGCGACCTCGGTCTCTCGGACGACGCCGCAGTGATCGAACAAGCGGCGCGTGCCCTCGCGGACATTCGCCTCGGCGTGCGGAGGGGCGAGAAGTCGCCCCGACCCCGTAGCGATTAATCATCGGGTTCGGTCACAACGAACGCGTTGACGTGGCGGGAGCGGTTGGCATCGGGCCAGGGGATGGGGAGCGGCGACCATGAGCGCCCCGCGTCCGCCGAGCGGTAGACGCCCGTATTGGCGGCGGCGTAGAAGACACCCGGTTCGGCGGCGTTCGTCGCGAGGACCGCCGCGAGCATCCCCCGTCCGGACGGGAGGCCGTCGCCGCTCTCGCGCCAACCGTCGCCGGAGCGTCGGTAGACGAACGACTCGGCGGCGGACGGATTGTGCGCCTGGTTCGGGCTGCTCGCGGCGGAGACGATCACTGTGTCAGGATCGGCGGGGTCCACCGCCGCGCCCCACAGATAGTGTTGCCGCAAGCCCTCGCCGTGCCGCCGCCACGACGCGCCCGCGTCGCGGCTCTCGGCGTAGCCCGCGCCCGGCCGCATGAAACCGTCCCCGGCGGCGGCATAGAACCGGCCCGGCGCGTTCGGGTGGACGAGGAGCGTGTGCGTGTCCCACGGGCCGCTCGGCACGCGGTCCGTCCACGTCTCGCCCGCGTCCGTGCTGCGGACGAGTGCGCCCGCCTCGATGCAGAGCGCGAGCACGCCCGGCTCGCGCGGGTCGAGCGCGATGCAGCGGATGTGGCTGGTGTACGGGCGCGGCGGGAAGCTCCAGGTCGGCGCGGACGGCAGCGCGCGGAGGGCGGCGCACTCCCGCCATGTCGCCCCGCCATCGGTCGAGCGGAAGAGCGCGCTCGGCTCCGTGCCCGCGTAGACGACGCCCGCATCACCGAATCGTTCGAGAGCGCTGACGGCGATGGACATCACCTGCGGGTGCGCGATCCCCGCGCCGACCGGCTGCCACATGCCGCCCGCGTCGTCGCTGCGCCAGAGGCCCTGCCCGAACGTGCCGCAGTACATGATCGCCGGGCGGAGGGGATCTACGGCGAGCGCCTGCACGTCATTCCCTTGCAGGTGTTCGACCGCATGCCAATCGCCGTTCCGCCTCTGCGCGACGATCAGGCCGCTACTCGTCGCGACTGCTATCCGCGTCATTATCGCCTCCTTCGTATGCGGTATCGGTGGAAGAGAAGGGATGGACGGCACGCTCACAGGCTGGAAAGCCTGTGCTACCGATACCTCGGCTCCCGCGTGCGCTCGTGCACGCACGATGACAGTATCCACCATCTATCGAACCGACGCACGAACGTGGGTAGTGTACAATGCGGCGGACGCGCAACCGCCGATGCGGGTGTACGTTCAATTGCATGAAGGTACCGTGGGGATGGGATGCAACAGGCGACGACAATCGTGAAGCACGATGCGACGACGGGCGCGGCGGCGTTTTTGCCGGCGGGCACGACGCTCTCCATCGTGATCCCGGCATACAACGAAGCGGTCGGCATCCGCGCTGTCCTGAGCCGCATCTGCGGCGATTACCCGGACGCGGAGGTGATCGTCGTGGACGACGGCAGCACCGACGGCACGGGCGATCAACTGCAAGGGCTGCCGGTGCGCGTCCTGCGCAGCCCGTACAACAAGGGCAACGGGGCCTCGGTGAAGGCGGGGATTCGCGCGGCGCGCGGCGATTACGTGCTGCTCCTCGATGCGGACGGGCAGCAGGAACCGGCGGATATCGGCAAATTGCTCATCCATACCGGCGTCTACGATCTGATCGTCGGCGCGCGGGCGAAATCGTCGCAGCAAAACGCCGTGCGCGCGGCCGGCAACGGCGCGCTCGAATGGATGGCGTCGTACCTCGCGGGGACGCGGATTCCCGATCTGACGAGCGGCTTTCGCGTCTTCCGCCGCGCGGTGATCCTCGAATTCATCCATCTCCTGCCGAATCGCTACTCGTACCCGACAACCAGCACGCTCGCCTTCCTCAAGGCGGGGTACAACGTCACGTTCGTGCCGGTGGTCGCCAACAAGCGGCAGGGCGGGAAGAGCGGCCAGAAATTGTTGCGGAATGGGGGGCGGTTCATCCTCATCATCCTGCGGATGATCACGCTCTTCAGCCCGATGAAGATCTTCGCGCCCATCGCCCTGATTCTCTTCCTGCTGGGGGCGGTGTACGGCGTCGTCACGGCGATCACGCAGGTGCATGTGACGAATTCGACGGTGCTGCTCTGCCTGACAAGCATCATCATCTTCCTGATGGGGCTGATCTCCGAGCAGATCGCCGCGTTGCGCTTCGAGCGCGTCGAGCGCAGGGGCGACGACGACCCGCCGGGCCGCACGTCGCCGCCGGAGTAACATTGTGTCCAGACGATCCCGCTCCCTGTACTATCTCCGGCGCTGGCTGCCGCGCCTGCTCGGCATCGCGCTCTCGGCCGTCGCCATCGCGGTTGTCGGCCCGCGCGACGTGATCGCGGGGCTGGGCGCGGCGAATCCGTGGCTTGTCGCCATCGCGGCGGTCGCGGTCTTCCCGCTCCTCGCGCCGAAAGCGCGGCGCTGGCAGATCGTCTTGGCGGATTTCGGTATCGCCCTGCCGTGGCGCGACGCCTTCCGCTTCTACGCCATCGGCCTCTGGGCGGCGATCGTCACGCCCGGCCAGTTGGGCGACGGCCTCAAGGCGTGGTACGTCCAAAGCCGGGGCGGCAATCTCGCGCCCGCGCTGGCGAGCGTGGTCGTGGACCGGCTGTTCGATGTCCTGATGCTGCTCTGCGCCGCCGCCGTCGGCGTGGCGATCTACGGCGCGGCGTTCGGGGCGCAGTTCGCGGTCATCGGCGCGCTGACCGTCGTGACGATCTGCGGCATCGCGGTCGCCGCGCGCCCGTCGCTGCGGCGGCGCGCCGCCGCCGTTCTGCCGCCCCCAATCCGCTGGCGGATCGGGCGGGTGCGCTGGGTCGCCGCCGTGCAGGACGCGCATCTTTCCGGCGCCAGCCTGCTGCGCGCGCTCGGCTGGTCGGTCGCGTCGTTCGCGGCGACGCTGGCGCGCATCTACCTCTGCTTCCGCGCCGTGGATGTCCGGCTGCCGCTCGCGACCTTCGTCGCGGTGGTCGGCCTCTCGTCGCTCGCCGGGCTGCTCTCCGTCAGCGGCATCGGCACGCGGGACTGGGCGCTGATCGCCCTGCTCGGCCGGCAGGGCATCGGCCACGACACGGCGCTCGCCGCCTCCTTCCTCATCTTGTTCCTCAATCTGACGAACATCGTGCCCGGCTTGATCGCGTGGTATCGCGACCCCGTGCCGCTGCGGAAACGACCGGCGCCCGAACCGCGCGATGTGATGGCGACGCCGGGGGTGACGCCGTGACCGACCCGGCGTCCGTCGCGCGGGCGACGCTCCTGCGCCTCGTCGTCTGGGGCGCGTTCGTCGCGCTCGGCTTGGTCGGCGTCGTCCGCACCGGCCTGACTGCCGGGCCGGTGGGCGGCGTCTTCGCGACGGCCCAGAGTATCGTCGAGCAGGGCACGATCGCGGTGGATGGGAACACGGCGATGGTCGGCGCGCTCGACGCGCCCGCGTCGGGCCTCGCCTACGTCAGCAATCATTTCGTCGCGGCGGCGGACCCCGGCGCGGCGCTGCTCGC
>JAICIL010000076.1 GCA_025924435.1 Chloroflexia bacterium
CCCCGCGGGCGCCCCCCCCCGCGCTACTATATTTCAGCGATGCATGTCATCTTCCAGAGCTGCCCGATCTATCGTATATCGAATGAAGGCTCGCATCTCCGCCATGTCGTCGGGGCGGATGTCGTGCCGCCAGATGAGGGCTTTGGCGATTAACGTCGGCCACGGCGGCGGCAATCTCTCCCGCGCCCACGCCGCCGCTGCCGGTTTGGAGACGACCGCGCCGTGCGCGAGGGTGTACAGCGCGCGGCACATCGTCAGGATGGCGAATGCCTGATAGTCGCGGGTGCGCAGCCACTCCGGCTCCGATCCGTCAAGTTGCGCGCGCCAGAAGCCGTCGAGCATTCCTCGCACCGCCGCCCGCAGGTCGTCCGGCGAGACGGGGTCAATCAGCGTCTCCGGTGGCGGCCCGGAGACCACCACGCCGCGCTCGCGGACGATCCACCGCTCGATCACCCAACTCGCGTCGTGCGCGCGGACGCCGAACGGCCAGTCCGCGCCGATCGTCGGGTGCCGGTTGTTCGCGGGGTCGTAGCGGCGCAGGGCGGCGCGCGGGATGTAGGAGCCTTCCAATTTGTCGGCCCACAGCAGCCCGCGCGCCGCGATCCGCGCGTGCATCGCCTCCAATGCGCGGAGTGTTTCCGTTGGCAGGTCGTGCTCCGTGACGACGAGGAAATCAATGTCGCTGCTGCCCGGTGCAAAATCGCCGAGCGAGAGCGACCCGTAGCAATACATCCCGACGAATTCCTGCCCCAATACGTCGCGCGCCTCATCAAGGAGGAGGCGGAGAACGGCGTTGGCGGCGGGATACGGCGTCGGTTCGGTCGGCGTGGCCATGGTGGCGCCTATGTCGGCAGGTGCAGTTTGAGATCGGGAATTCGCTGGAAGTGGCGGACGTTGAATGTCAGTACGGTCAAATCATAGTGAAGGGCGGTCGCGGCGATCATCACATCAAACTCGGAGATCATCTCGCCACGGCGGCGTAAGAGTGCGCGCAGTTCGCCGAAATGTCGGGCGATTGCATCGTTAAGATGAAGGAAGCGGAACGGGCTGAGGAAATCGCGAAAGAACCGGATTCGCGCATCCGGATTCACCGAATCGTATGCGCCCTCATAGATTTCGGCGACGGTTATCCAACTCACCGAGATCTGGCGCGGTGAAATCCTCCGGAGTGTTCGCGCCGCAATCTGCTCGCCTCTGGCCGATTGGATAATCCAATCCGCATCAAGCAGGTAGGGCATCAAGGATGATCCATGGGGCGAGTGCCTTCTTCCCGCGCTTCCCGCGCGCGAGAAATCGTCGCGAGCATCCGTTCCGCTTCGTCGTCGGGAAGTGTCCCGATCGTTGCATCGAGTATGCGTTGATATTCCTCGTCGTCGATCTCCGGCCACCCCTCACTTTCAGGACTGACGAGGTAGCGCACGCCGTTCATTTCGAGAATGAGCGGCGTTTTCTTCGCCTCATCGAGTAGGTGGCCGAGTTCGCTATCCGGGTCAACGTTGATCGTTTTTGGCTCGCGCAGCATCCCGTTTCCATCCTTTCGCGCTCGCAGATGATTGTAGCATGCCGGCGTATCGTCGCTGTTTCGCGCCGCGAATGGTACGGGGTTGGACAATCATCCGGGATGAACCGATACTGGGCTGTGTCGTGGCACGGCGGATGCGCCAAGCGTTCGGTACGGCATCGGATTTGATGCCAGCGAATCATCGCCGCGCGAACCTCGTGAGGAGCGGATATGGGTCAGGTCGTGCTCGGGCTTGTTTTCCACAACCACCAGCCCATCGGCAACTTCGGCTGGGTCAATGAGGAGCACTACGCGAAGGCGTACGAGCCGATGGTCGCCGCGCTCGAACGGCATCCCGGCGTGCGCGTCGGCCTGCACTACACCGGCTCGCTCCTCGATTGGCTGCGCATGACCCACCCCGATCTGCTCGATCGCGTCCGCGCGCTGGCGGAGCGGGGGCAGGTGGAAGTCGTCGGCGGCGGCTTCTACGAGCCGGTGCTCGCCGTCCTGCCGGAGATGGACCGTGTCGGGCAGGTGCGCGCCCTCGCCGACGCCGTCCGTGAGACCTTCGGCACGACGCCGACCGGCATGTGGCTGGCGGAGCGCGTCTGGGAGCCGGGGCTGCCGCACTCGCTCGTGGACGCCGGCATGCAGTGGACGATTGTGGACGACACGCACCTGCTCGCCTCCGGCGTCGGCCCGGACGACCTCTACGGCTACTACCTGACCGAGGACGACGGGCGGCCGATCGGCGTCTTCCCCTCGCTCTACTCGCTGCGGTACACCGTGCCGTGGCGCCCCGTCGAGGAGACGATTGCCTTCCTGCGCGGGCTGGCGGAGAACGCCCCCGCCGACCGTCCGCCGATCGCCGTGATGGGCGACGACGGCGAGAAATTCGGCGCGTGGCCGAGCACCTACGAGCACGTCTGGGCGCGTGGCTACATGGATCGCCTCTTCAGCGCGCTCGAAGAAAACCGGGACTGGCTGCTGACGATGCCGCTCGGCGAGTACCGGCGGGAGTATCCCGCGCTCGGTCGCATCTATCTGCCGACCGCGTCGTACGTCGAGATGAGCGAGTGGGTGCTGCCCGCCGCCGCCGCCGCGCAATTCGAGTCGGTGCGGCACGACATGGAGGCGGGGCGGCCCGATGTCGCGCGGTGGATGCGCGGCGGCTTCTGGCGCTCCTTCATGACGAAGTACCCGGAGATCAACCGCCTGCACAAGCGGATGCTCCGCACGCACGCGAAGGTCCACGCGGCGCGGGCGACGGGGGGCGCGGGGGACGGCGGCCTGCTCGAACTCTATCGCGGGCAGAACAACGACGCCTACTGGCACGGCGTCTTCGGCGGCATCTACATGAACCACATGCGCGCCGAGACGACGCACCGCCTCCTGCTCGCGGAGAACGCCGCCGACGCGATCTTGCACCCCCACGAGCCGGACTGGTTCCACTATGAATTGCGCGATCTCGACGCGGACGGCGCGCCCGAATTGCTGCTCACCGGGCGGCACCAGAACCTGCTCATTGACCCCGGCGAGGGCGGCATGCTCCAGCAGTGGGACATCCGCCGCGTCGCCGTCAACGCCCTCGACACGCTCGCCCGCCGCCCGGAGGCGTATCACGAGACCGTCCGCGCGCACGCGCACGAGGCCCGTGCCGTCGCGGAACCCGCGCCCGATGCCGGGGTGACGGCGGGCGACGACAACGCGCAGGCCGAGGAGGAGAACGCACCGGCGAACATCCACGGCGTTGTCCGCTTCCGCGAGGCGGGGCTGGAGGAGTACCTCACGTACGATACGTACGACCGGGGCGGCGGCATCGAGCATCTGCTGGACGCCGCCGCCGGGCCGGACGATTTCCGCTTCGGGCGGTACACCGAGCGCGGCGACTTCGCGCGCGGCGTCTGGACGCTCGACCCGATTGACGAGGCGACCGCCTCCTTCGCGCCCGCCGGGGACGAGCGGGCACGCACCTGGAAGTTCGCGCTCCGCCGGGATGGGCAGATCACGTGGCCGGACGGCGGCACGTCCTCCCTGGCCATCGAGAAGACGTACACGGTGCAGACGATCGGCGCGGCCTTCACCTGCCACTACCGCGTGACCAATCGCGGCCCGTGGCCGGTGGAACTCGTCTTCGCTTCCGAGTGGAACGTCAACCTGCAAGGCGGCGGCCACAACGACCAGTGCTACACCCGGCTGCCGGACCGTCCCGCCCTGACGACCTACCACGACACGCCCGAAACGTGGCAGAAGGCGACGGAACTCCATCTCGGCAACACCTACCTCGATGTGGACCTCTCATTGATGGTCAGCCCCCCGGCGGATCTCTGGAAACTGCCCATCGAAACCGTCTCCAACTCCGAGGGCGGCTTCGAGCGCGTCTACCAGGGCACCAGCCTCGTCGCCCGCTGGCCCCTCACCCTCGACCACGACCAAACCTGGGAAGGCAGCGTCTACTGGACCGCCGGGGTAGCAACGAGCAACGAGCAATGAGCAATGAGTGGACGGTGGTACTCGCCGTTACGCGATTGTGCCGAGCGTGACGGCGTACCGCTCGCCATTGCGAACCGGAAATGACGCGCGGCGACCTGCCGGGGCATCGAGGAGCGTCGTGCCGTCCGCCGTGGTGACGCGGCAAAGGCGGGGCGGGCGGGAGACGATCTCAGCGGTCATCGCGCCGTCGTCCGCGACGGTGTAGGTGAAGTCGAGGGCGACGGCGCGATACTGGATGTTGGCGAGCGTGTACGCGCCGCGCCAGCCCTCCGGCAGGCCGGGGACGAGCGTGAAGCGGACGCCGCGCCAGCCCGCGTCGTCCTCGCGGAAGCCGACGATGTGGCGCAGCAGGAGCGGCAACGTCTCCGCGCCCCAGCCGTAGGCGTCGTTGCCGGTGAATTTCCCCAATGGTTCCGGCCAGTATTCGCGCGCGCCGCCGGGCGTCGGGCGCTCGTCCGGCATCTGGGCGCGGCGGTCGTTCTCGCGGTAGACGCGATCCACGATTTTTTCCACGAACCGCGCCGCCCACACGTCGCGGCCGAGCGCCGCCGCCACTTCGCCGAGCGTGCCGCTCCACGACGGCCACCAGCGCCACGGCGCGGTGTCGTAGTGGTCCAGTTCGCGGCGCAGGGCGGCGCGCTGTTCCTCCGGCAGATCGAGCAGCGCGGGCGTCAGCGAGAGCGGCGAGAAGCGGTTCGGGTCGGTTTCCCAATACGTGCTCGACCCCTCGACGAAGCGATTTGCGCGGACATCCCAATCGCGGAAACGCCCTGTTGCGCCGTCCCAGAGTGCTTGCACGCGCGCCGCGTACTCGCGCGCCAGGCCGTCCCAGTGCGCCGCCTCGGTCGTCTCCCCGATCTGCTGGAACATATCCCGTAAGATGCCCGCCGAGAGGGCCATCGCCGCCTGCAACTCGACGGGGCGGGTGCGGCCCTGGATGATGCCGTCGCCGGTGCCGTGCGGGTCGAGGCGCGGGTTGTCGTCCTCGCCCGATTCCCAGGTGCAGTGGTAGGAGAGCCAGCCCGCGCCGTCCGCCCGCTCGGCCAGCCACCAGCGCAGATAGCGGGCGAGCAGGGGGGCGATCTTCGCGATCCGTTCCGGGTCGGGCTGGCGGCGAAGCAACCGGCCGATGTGCAGGAAGGGCAGGCACCACGCCGGGGAGGTGCCGCAGACCGCGCCGTCCGCCGCGACCATGTTCGGCTCGCCGTCCCGGAAGACGCAGGGGATCTGATCGCCCGGCGTGTCCCGCAGGAACGTCAGCAGGGCGTCCTGCGCGCGCTGCGGCTCCGCGAGGCCGAGGCGGTCGAGATCGAGCGCGCCTTCGGCAAGGACGGCGCGCGGCCAGGCGACCATCCACGTCGGCCACTCGCCGCCGAAGACGCCGCCCGGCGGCTGGATGAGGAGACGCGTCGTCTCCATGTCGTAGACCCAGCCGCGCCGCCAGTGCTCCGGCCAGTCGCCCATCAGCCGGGGGCAACGGCTCCAGAAGGCGTCGTCGTCGCGCCGTCTCTCTCCTTCCATCGTGCCGACGGAGTGCCATCGCCGCTCGTCGGGGGCGGTGGGGCGATTGGAGAGCAAGGCCCAACGTTCCCATACGTCCCCCGCGCCGAGATGAAACGGCGTCCAGGCGCCGGGAAGCGGCCGCCGTTCGAGCCGCCGTATCGCGGCATCGCGGATAAGCAGCGCATGCGGTTCCCGACCGGCGAGCGTCGCGCAGCCGTCGCTCACCTTCCAGCGACCGGACACGTGGTCGGCGTCGAGCAGCCAGCCCCATCGCCCGGTGATCGCCGCCTCCGCGTGCACGATTGCGTGCGCGACGAGCACGCCGGTGTGCAGCCGGAAATAGGTGAGCGTCAGCATGCAGCCGGGGGGCGACGCGCGGAAGGTCATCAGTTGGCTCGAATGGTGGGAGGCGTGGAGGCCGTGCGCGGCCCAATCGGCGCGGGCATGGAGTTTCGCCGTGCCGAGTTCCAGCCCGGCGCAGAGGAAGACGGCGCGGCGGGGATGGACATATGCCCAGCCCATGCCGAGGAACCGCTCGCTCGTGCGGATCATGCCGCCGCTTGCATCGTCCCAGGAGCGCGCGACATGATCCGGGCTGTGCAGGTAGCCGTACGGTGTGTACGCATCGGTCGGAAAAGTCATCGCGGCGGTGAACTCCTTCGAGTAACGAGTAGTGCGTAGCGAGTAACGAGCAATAAGGGATGACTCCCCTCTCGATCGCCAAACGGGACTCCATCATTCCGTGATCTTTAGGCGATGGCTCTGTACGAGAGGGGCCGGGGGTGAGGAAAGGTCTCACGCCCCCTGCGCGTCGCTCGCACCGGACGGGGCGATCAATTGGCGCACCAGGCCGAGCAGTTGATCGAGATCGAACGGCTTGCTCAAGGCCGGGACGCGCTGTTCCTGGAGGAACGCCGCATGCGATGCGATCCCCGCGATGTCCGCCGAGCAGATCAGGAGCGGCAGCGTCGCGGTCAGCGGGTTGCCCCGGACGGCGCGGATGATCTGGATGCCGGCGTCCGGCGTCTCCATCCGCAGGTCGAGGATCACCAACGCGGGCCGCGCCTGGCGGATCGTCTCGAGCGCGCCGGCGACGGTCGTGGACGTGACGACGCGATACCCCTCGTCGCTCAGGAGATCCGTGAGCAGATCGCGGAAGGGTTCATCGTTGTCAACCACCGCGATTACCGGCTGCATCCGCATCTTCCGCTCTCTGAGACATGCATTCAGGAGACGAGTGCGCGCATTGTACACGGATGAGCGGCGGGCGCAACGTATTATGGCGGCGGGCCGTGCGCCCGATCGTCCTCGCCGAGTTCGGCTTCCAACGCCTTGATGTCATCCAGCATCTGGGCGTGCGCCCGGATGACATACGCGCAGAGGCGGGCCGCCGTGATCGTCGAGACGTGCCGGCGGCGGAGTTGCGCGGCGGCCAGCGTCGCGACCGTCAGGTGGGTGCGCAGGTCGAGCAGCCGGAGCGGCAGCCCGCGCTCCGCGACACTCCGTTCGTCGCGGTCGCCCGCTGCCCTTCCTCCCCCGTCGGTGGCTGCCGCGCGATCGCCCGCATGGCGGCGCACCGTCGGCGCGGAGCGGCGCTCCGCCGCGATCAGGCCCGCGATGATGCCCGCGACGAGGATGAACAGGAGCACGCGCGGCAGCGTGCCGGTCGCATCGAAGCCATTGAAGCCGAAGCCGTCATGCGCCGGGAGGAGGAAGTAATCGGCGGCAATCGCGCCGCCGAGCACGCTGACCAGCCCCGCGCCCCGGCCGCCGTACCATGCGGCAATCGCCGCCGCGAGATACAGGAGCGTGAAGGGATTCTCCGCGAAGAACGACCGGAAGAGCAGGTTCGCCGCCGTCGCGCAGGCGGTGACGACCAGCGCGAAACCGTACGCGATCACGAGCGAATTGAAAGCAGCGGAGCGTCGCATCATCGTCCTTCGCGCCGTGTACAATCTGCCAGCCGTGCGGTGCGCGTGCGAGCAACTGCCAACCCCCCGCAAGAAGCGTACAGCGACGGGCCGGCGACGCGGCGCGCGGACGCAGACGGCGATGGTTTGCAGATCGCGCCGCGCGTGCGACACTGAGCGCCCTGAGCGCAGCGGGGCGCCAGAACCGGAAGGGAGTGAGGTATGCCGGATAGCGGGAATCGGGACGGGCAGGCAACGGTCGAATCGGCGCTGCGCGAGTCGCTGACGTGGCGATGCATCGGGCCGCATCGCGGCGGCCGCGTCGTCGCCGTCGCCGGCGATCCGCGCGCGCGGATGACCTTCTACTTCGGCGCCTGCGCGGGCGGCGTCTGGAAGACCGACGACGGCGGCACGTACTGGGAGAATATCTCCGACGGCTTCTTCAAGACGGCGGCGGTCGGCGCCATCGCCGTCTCGGAGTCCGACCCGAACGTCCTCTACGTCGGCACCGGGGAGTCGGCGCTCCGGGGCAACGTCTCGCACGGCGACGGCGTCTACAAATCCACCGATGCGGGGGCGACCTGGGCGAACGTTGGCCTCGCCGACACCCGCCACATCGCCAAGATCCGCATCCATCCCACCAACCCGGATGTTGTCTACGTCGCCGCCCTCGGGCATGCCTTCGGCCCGAACGCGGAGCGCGGCGTCTTCCGCTCCACGGACGGCGGGAAGAATTGGGAGCGGGTGCTCTACCGCGACGAGAATACGGGCGCGTGCGATCTGGTGATGGACCCGCACAATCCGCGCGTGCTGTACGCCGCCCTCTGGCAGGTGCGGCGAAACTTCTGGAGCCTGACCAGTGGCGGGCCGGGCTGCGGCCTGTTCAAATCAACCGACGGCGGCGATACGTGGACCGAACTGACGCGCAATCCGGGCCTGCCGAAGGGGACCATCGGGAAGATCGGCGTGGCGATCTCTGCCGCGAAAGCGGGGCGCGTCTGGGCGATCGTCGAGGCGGAGGATGGGGCGGTCTTCCGCTCGGACGACGGCGGCGCGACGTGGCAGCGGATGAGCGAGCAGGGCGACCTCCGCTGGCGCGCGTGGTACTACTCGCACATCTTCGCCCACCCGACGCAGCCGGAGACGGTCTACGTGCTGAACGGGGCGGCGTGGAAGTCCACGGACGGGGGGGCGACGTTCGGGAAGTACCCGACGCCGCACGGCGACAACCACGACCTCTGGATTGACCCGCAACACCCCAACCGCATGATCCAGGGGGACGACGGCGGGGCGTACGTGACCTTCAATGATATGGCCTCGTGGTCCACGATCCTCAACCAGCCGACGGCGCAGTTCTACCATGTGACGACCGACAGGCAGACGCCCTACCGCATCTACGGCTCGCAGCAGGACAACACGGCGATGTCGCTCCCGGCCTTCTCGCCGCTCGGCGCGATCACGCAGCAGGATTGGTACGAGCCGGGCGGCGGCGAGAGCGGCTACATCGCCGTCAACCCGGACAACCCCGATATCGTCTTCGGTGGGGCGATCGGCAGCGGCGCGGGCAACGGGCGGCTGACCCGCCACGACCGCCGCACCGGGCAGGAGCGCAACGTCACCGTCTGGCCCGATGCCGACGGCATGGGCAATGGCGCGAAGGACCTCAAATACCGATTCCAGTGGACCTTTCCGCTCTTCTATTCCGCGCACGAGCCGGGGACGCTCTACGCGACCTCGAACGTCGTCCACCGCTCGACGGACGAGGGGCAGAGTTGGACGGTGGTCAGCCCCGACCTCACGCGCAACGACGCGACGAAGATGGAACCCTCCGGCGGGCCGATCACCAAGGACAACACGGGCGCCGAGGTCTACGGCACGATCTTCGCCCTCGCCGAATCCCCCCATCCTGCCCAGGGGGCGCCCGGCGGCGTCTTCTGGGCGGGCAGCGACGACGGCCTGATCCACCTCACCCGCGACAACGGCAAAACGTGGGAGAATGTCACCCCCAAGGGGTTGCCGGAGTGGGCATTGATCAGCGTGATCGAGCCGTCGCCGCACGACCCGGCGACCGCCTACGTCGCGGCGACGCGCTACAAGCTGGACGACCCCGCGCCCTATCTCTTCAAGACCGGCGACTACGGGAAGACGTGGACGAAGATCACGGCGGGCATCCCCGACACCGACTTCACCCGCGTTGTGCGCGAGGACCCGGCACGGCGCGGGCTGCTCTACGCGGGGACGGAGACGGGGGTGTACATCTCCTTTGACGACGGCGCGCACTGGCAGGCGATGCCGGGCGGGCGCCCCCCGGGCAGGATGCCCGTCGTGCCGATCCACGACCTGATCGTGCAGGGTTCGGACCTGATCGCGGCGACGCACGGGCGGTCATTCTGGGTGCTGGACGACGTGACGCCGCTACGGCAGTACGCCGACGAGATGCGCGACGCCGCGCTGCATCTCTTCACGCCGCGCGATTTCGTCCGCCTGCGCGTCTACAAAGGATACGGCAGCGACCCCGGCCCGGCGATGAGTTACCGCATGGCGGGGACGATGGTCGTCACCTTCAAGCAGAAGAAGAAGCCGAACGGGGAGCTGGAGGAGGTGCTGGTGGACGCGGGCGAGAACCCGCCCGATGGCGTGATCGTCCGCTACTTCCTCAAGGAGAAGCCGACGGAACCGATCACCCTCACCTTCCTCGACGAAGGCGGCAACGAGATTCGCTCGATCAAGAGCAAAGTCGAGGAAGCGACGAAGCCCGCCGGTGGCGAGAAAAAGAAGGACGAGGACAAGGAACCCTTCGTCCCGGCGGAGGCGGGGCTGAACCGCTTCGTCTGGGACACCCGCTACGCGGATGCGAAGAAGATACCGGGCGACACGAGCACCGAGGATGCGCTCGCCGGGCCGATGGTCGTGCCCGGCGCATACCAGGTGCGGCTCACCGTCGGGGACCAGACACAGACCGCGCCGTTCCGCATCGAGAAGGACCCGCGCATTGATGTGTCGCAGCGCGATCTGGAGGCGCAGCGGGACTTCCTCCTGCAACTGCGGGATAAACTGACCGAGACGCACGAGGCGATCCTCATGCTGCGCGACGTGCGCGCCCAGGCGGAAGGGTGGGAGAAGCGTCTCACCGGGAAGCAGGCGCCGGACGGCTCAGCACTCAGCACTCAGCATTCAGCACTCGTTGCGGCGGCGAAGGCGCTGCGGGAGAAGGCGAAGGCAATCGAGGATGAACTGATCGAGGAGAAGGCGGACAGCCCCTTGCAGCCCCCGGTCCGGTTGAACGCGAAACTCGCCACGTTGGCGGGCTTCGCGAACGGCGCGGATGTCGCCCCGACGCGGCAGGCGCAAGAGGTCTACAAAGAGATCGCGGCGCGGATTGACCGCCGGTTGCGCCAGCTGGACGACCTGATGGAGGCCGATCTCGCCGCCTTCAACCGGCAGGTGCGCGAGGCGGGCATCGCCGCCATCACTCCGCAGCCTTGACGGAGGCAGGATTGTGGAACCACAGAGGCGCAGAGGACACAAAGAGGGAAGGAGAGAAGGAAACGAAATTTCTCTCTCACCTCTGTGCCCTCTGCGCCTCTGTGGTTCAATCGGTTTCTCTGATGGATGACCCGGTCGCGTGGTTCGCGCATACGCTCCAGTTGCCGGGGCCGACGATGCTGCCCGCCATCGCCGTGCCGTTGGCGCGGATGGACGCCGACGAGGCGGCGGCGCTCTGGGAGGCGTGGCGGGACTACGCGCCGACGGTGCGCACGGTCGAGCGGGCGGCGCGGTTCGCCTCCATCCTGCGGCGCGGGGTGGAGACGGCGGTTTGCACCATCTACCTGGATGTCGCCTGGGTCGCGGTCGGCGAGGATGAGCCGGACGGCGTGCCGGAGAGCGCGTGGGAACTGCTGCTCAATGACACACCCCTGACCGCGAGCATCATCCGGCTGCTCGTCCACGCGGGCGACGCGCCCGTCGTTGTCCATCTGATCCAGCGGCGCGGCGAGCGTGTCCCGAAGAACGAACGCGGCCCGTTCCGGCTGCCATGATGCGCGGGCACTTCACCCCGCCGGTGGGCCGAGCCGCACCTGCCGCAGCGCGAAACTGAGCAGGCGGTTATCTTTGCCGAACCGCGGATCGGGCTGAACGGGGACGGGTGGCTCCGGCGACGTGAGCGTCAGCCTATTCATGCCCGGCGGAATATCCAGGTCCAGTGTGACATCCTTGTTCTCATCGGGCGCGAGCGTGAGGTGGTCGGCGGTGTAGCCGTTGATCGCGATGTCCACGCTCCGCGCCGTCTGATAATTGATGGCGGTGAATTGCACGCGCATTCGCCGGTGTTCCGGGTTGAGATTGAAGAGCAGCAGTTCCGCCGGGGTGCCGCCCTGCGTGTCCGCCCAGCGATAGGGGATCTTCTCCGGCGTGAGTTCCGGCGCGTACCAGCCCGTGTTGCCGGTATCGAGGAAGACCGGCTGCGCCAGTGGCGGGGCATCGGGGACGCGGTAGATCTCGGCCACGCCGTCCTCGAAGACCGGGCGCGCCTCCGCGCCCAATACCTGATGGACGAGCCGCTCCGCCGCGTCGAGCACCTGCGGCGCGGTCGTCCCGTCGCCCTGGCCCGTGTCGAGGAGCGCGTCCCGATAGAGCACGACGTAGCGGACGTTGTAGTAGTTGAGGAGCGGGACGCCGATCTCGCTGTACACCGGCGTCGCGAGGAAATCGGGCCGTTTCGCGGGCCGGTACTGCTCGACCATCGCGGGTTCCGGCAGCCAGAAAAAATCGCGGAAGAGCGTCGCGTGGCGCGCGAACAGGGCCGGGCTTTCGTTGTTGTGGTCGCGCGAGATGCTCGCGCCGAAGCGGTACTTGCCGTGCGTGATCTGGAACGCCTGGTATGTGCCGCCGTATTGCCCGCGCTTGCTCGCGAAGATGGGCAACTCCAGGATCGCGTACTGCCTCGGATCCTTCGCCAGCACGTCCCGGTAGAAGGAGGGCACGTTGAGGGGGAAGTTCTCCGGCCTGCCCGCCCGCGCGAAGAACGGCGCGAGCGTGATCGCCAGCAGGATCGCCGCGAGCGATGGCCCACCCGCCCGCTCCAGCCACCGCAGCCGCGGGCGGGCCGCGACGCGACGATGCAGGAAATGGCGCACCGGTGGCAGGCACGCGCGCAGCGAGAAGGCGAAGAGGACGCCGAAGGCGAGCATCGCCAGCGACGCGTAGAATTCGTGCGGCTTGCGCCCGACGTTCAGCACGGGCACCCGGTACATGAGCGCGGCGGGGAGCGGAGTGCGCGTCGGCGTGAAGCGGTGGAATTCCAGGCGCGGGCCGAGCGATATGACGCAGGCGAGGGCGGCGACGCACGCCCAGAACGCGACGATCTGCCGGTCGCGCGCGGCGGCCCGGTTCCGCAGGACGAGGAAGAGGCCAACGAGCGTGACCGCGAGGACGAGATAACCGGGGTTCTCGGTGCCGGGGGTGACGAACTGGCCGATGGAGCGCGAGTAGCCGGTCGCCTCGTCCCCGACCGTCAGCCAGGGCGAGGATTGCGCCTCCCGGATCATCGGCAGCAGGAGCGGCGGGAAGATCACCGCCGCCCAGATGCCGCCGATCAGCGCGAACCGCGCGAGCAGCCGGAGTGTCGCCTGCATGGAGCGGTCGGTACCGGCGCGGAACAGGAAATAGAGTAGGGTGAGGAGCACGGCGAACAGCGTGTATTGCCAGTCCGTCAGGCAGAGGGCGAACAGCATCGCGGTCGCGGCGATGCCGTCGCGCCGCCAGCGCAGGCGGTCGGCGGCACGCATGAGGAAGACGGCGTAGAGCGGCAGGAGGGCGGCGCCCATCAGGTAGTTCTCCTCCGCCGTGGTGTAGTAGTCGAGCATCAGCGTGTTGGCGAAGCAGTAGACGAGCGCGCCGCCGAACGCGGCGAGCGGGCTGTCCGTCAGGTCGCGCAGGAGGAGATAGGCGAAGAAGACGCTGCCGACGATGGCGAGCAGGAACTTGACGTTCATGCTGCCAATCGGGCCGATCAGCGGCCAGAGCGGCAGCGCGAGGAGGCCGCCGAGCGGGTTCAGGGTGTGGAAGCGCAGGCTGACGCCCGTCGGATAGTCGAGGTAGGTGGTGAAGAACGGATTGCGGTGCAGATGCAGGAGCGCCGTGCGCAGCCAGTAGTCGTTCCAGAGGTTCTCGTAGCCGTTGTACTTCCCGCCCGCGATGCCGCTCGTCAGGTGCGGGATGGTCGCGCGGGCGTAGAGTAGCGCCAGCAGCACCGAGCCGAGCAGCGCCCACCAGGTCGCCCCGATCCCGGCGACGCGCGCCCCCCCGCGCCCGCCGCCCGGCGTATCGGCGCGCCGCGCCGCGCCCCTCACGCGCCACCGCCATGCGGCGAGACGCGCTTGAAGAGGATGAAGCCTCCTCGCTCGTCAACCACCCGCCAGGCGGGGTCGGCGCGATACCGCGCGATCGCCGCCTGCTCGAAATCGCTCAGTTGCTCGTCGCCGATGATGTAGTCGGCGCGATCCACGAGCGCCGGGCTTTGCAGGAGCGGATCGCCGGGGAAGAAGTAGACGTAGCGACGGTCGGGCATGAGGCCGCCGAGTTTCTGCGTGATGGCGAGCGGCGCATCGGGCGGCACCTGCCCCACCAGCGCGCGACCGGCGTCCGCGCGCGGGTTCGGCCCGTGATGCAGCAGGTACGACTGCACCCAACTGGCGGTCGTCTCCTGCTGGATGAGGCTGCACAGCAGCATCCCGCCGACGAGGGCGGTCGCGGTCGCGGTCACGGTCACGCGCGACCATGCGAAGCGCCCCGCCAGGCGGTCGGCGAGCGGCCCGAGCCTGCCCCCCACCGGGCCGCGCCGCGCCGCGATGTCCGCCACGCTTTCGAGCGCCGCGATCATCAGGAACGGCACGATGAGCGCGCTGTAGTGGCTGGTGATGCTGTACTGGGGCGGAAAGTCCGTCAGGATATTCAGCAGGTAGATCGGCAGCGGGATGAGCAGGAGGCGCGGCTTGAGCAGCGGCAGGAAGGCGAAGGGGAGGAGGAGATCGAAGGTGTAGCGAATCTTTGCCGGGGTGAGGATGTGTCGCGCGACGAACCAGGGCCGGGTGAGCGACGATTTCACGATGCCGTTGAGGCCGCCGCCCAGCCACGCGTAGTGATCCTCGTAGATGTACCCGGCGGTCGAGAAGTGCGGCACGATCACATAGACGGCGAGGAAGAACCACGCCGCGCCGACGACGAGCGGCAGCCAGGAGACCGTCCACTTTCGCCGTTCGAGCAGGGCATACACGCCGAACATGGCGATCACGAGCGCCACGTCGTTGCGCGTGAGCAGGGCGACCGCGAACATCGCCCAGAGCAGCCGCGTGCGCCCCGACCGGTAGGCGAGCCACGCGAAGAAGAAGGTCCACATGATCGTGTTGCGGGTCCGGAACTGGCTGACGTTCGTGCTGTGGACGAAGAGCAGCGAGAGATAGAGGAGGGAGAAGAGGACGCAGGCGCTGCGGCGGACCGTCGGCATCAGATACCGGGCGAGTGCGTACACGCCAACGCCGCCGAGCGCGATCGCCGCCGTCTGCACGAGGACCACGGCGATGTTGCCGCCCAGCAGCCGGTAGAGCGGCGCGAGGAGCACCTCGATGAGGATCACATCCCGTCCGAGATCGGTCGTCGTCCAGGTGTAGGTGGAAACTTCGAGGAAACGCCCGTGCGCGGTATTCCAGATCGGCTGCGTGTCCACGACGATGTCGAAGCCCCACCGCAGGCTGTCCCGCCAGTAGAGGCTCATCAGGGTGAAGAGAATGAAGTACCCGGCGACGAGCGCGCCGAGGAGCGCGGGCGCGCCGCGGTCGAGGGCATCGAGCATCGCGGCCCCGCGCCGTGCCCGTGCGATCTCCGCCGTTGCCGCCGCTGTACCCGCCTGATTCTTGAGCGCCATACCCCGTCGTTTCCACCCGCCGCACACCTGGCACGGTATCCTAACACAGGTTAGGACTTACGCGGTTGGATACATTTTGTTGGTGGTGGCGGGGGGTGGGGCGGGCCAGCCCGGGCGGCGGGGGGCGCCCCCCCCCCCGGGGGGGGGGATGAGCAGGGGA
>JAICIL010000077.1 GCA_025924435.1 Chloroflexia bacterium
AGGGATGTGAACGCGGAGGCTGTGGAGGACAGGGAAGTTCGGACGAGAGAACTCCGTCACAGCAGCAGGCAGGCGTCCGCCGCCAGCCAGAAGAGGCGCTCGCGCACGGTGTGGCGCATCCACTCGCGGGGGTCCCATTCGCCCGAGAGGTCATCGCCGCCGTAGAGCAGTTGGCCGAACTGGACGCCGCGGAACTGCGCGACGGCGAAGAAGGTCGCCGCCTCCATCTCGACGGTCAGGCAGCCCTCCGTCTTCCGGAGCGCCATCTTCTCGCGCGTCTCGCGGTAGATGGCGTCCGTCGTCCACGTCTTGCCCGCGACGTAGGGGACATCGTGTTTCCGGAGCACGGCCTCGATCGCCGCGACCGCTTCCGGCGTCGCGGCGACCTCGCGGCCCGGCGGCAGGTAGTGGTACGACGTGCCCTCGTCGCGCACGGCACTCGTCGGCACAACGATATGGCCGACGGCGATTTCCCCCGCGAGCACGCCCGCGCCGCCGCAGGCGATGAACTTCCGGCAGCCCCGCGCGATCACCTCTTCGAGCAGGCCCGCGGCGAGGGGCGCGCCGACGCCGGGATGGAAGAAGGCGAGTTTGCGCCCGTCATGTTCGATCTCATAGAGCGGGTGCGCGCCGATCTCGCTGCGCATGTAGTCTATCTCGCCCGCCCGCCCGGTCTGCCGCAACTCCGCGATCACATCCTGGAAGAAGCAGACGACGCAATGCTCCGGCACTCCGTCGAGCGGCTTGATCTGCCGCGACGGCTCGATGATCGCCTCCGCCGCCGGGTCGAACTCCAGGATCGGCCACTCCCGCCCAATCCCCCCCATCACCGCTGACCAACCTGACAAAACAAATGAACCGCAGAGACGCAGAGGAACGCAGAGGAAGCGAAAGGGAAGAATGGTCGCGGTGTCACTCTTTTTCTCTTTTCCTCTCTGCGATCTCGGTGTCCTCTGCGTCTCTGCGGTTCAATCGGTTTCGTCATGCGACGTCTTCGCGGAGGCGGGCGGGGGCGTCGGCGGGGGCGCTGGGGCGGGTCATGACGACGGTGCCGGTGCGCGCGATCTCGCGGATGCCGAAGGGCTGCAAGAGGCCGAGGAAGGAGTCAATCTTGTCCGCCGGGCCGGAGAGTTCGATGACGACCTGATTGTGCGAGACATCCACGATCTCGCCGTGGAAGATGTCCGCAAGTTGCATGAGGTCCGCGCGGTTCTGCGCCGTCGCGTTCACCTTGATGAGCGCCAGTTCCCGCCGCACATGCGGCTCGGTCGTGATGTCCGTCACCTTGAGCACTTCGAGCAGTTTGTAGAGTTGCTTGGAGACCTGCTCGACCGTCTCATCATCGCCGTTGAAGACGAAGGTCATCCGCGAGAGGCCCGGCTGCTCCGAGTGGCCGACGGTGACGCTCTCCGCATTGAAGGTGCGACGGCGGAACAGACTCATCACCCGGTTCAGGACGCCCGGCTGATCCTCCACGAGGCAGACGAGCGTATGTGTGCGTTCGGTCATCTGGTTCACCTCTCCCCCAGCCCCTCCCGTCCTTCAGCGTGGGGAGGGGTGACTCATTGAAATGCTGTGCCCTATCCCCAAACGCCCCGATCTTCAAGAGGCTCGCTCCCCCTTCCTCGCGGGAAGGGGGCCGGGGGGTTTAGGCCGGATCGCTGAAGACCATCTCCTCGTTGCCGAAGCCGGGGCCGACCATCGGATAGACGTTCGCCTCGCGCTCGGTGCGGAAGTCAATCAAGACGGGGCCGTCCGTCTCCTGCGCCCAGCGGATCGCCGCGTCCACCTCGGCGTGCGTCTCGACGCGGCGGGCGGGGATGCCGTACGCCGCCGCGAGCATCAGGAAGTCCGGGCTGGAGATCGGCGTCGCGGAGCGGTTGCGCTGGTGAAACAAATCCTGCCACTGGCGCACCATGCCGAGGTAACCGTTGTTGACGATGCCGATCTTGACCGGATACCCCTCCTGCGCGATCGTTTGCAGCTCGTGGAGGGACATCTGGAAGCCGCCGTCGCCGACGATTGCCCAGACTTCGCCATCCGGCTTCCCGGCTTGCGCGCCCATCGCCGCCGGGAGGCCGAAGCCCATCGTGCCGAGGCCGCCGCTCGTGATGTTCTGGCGCGGCGTGTTGAAGATGTAGTACTGTGCCACCCACATCTGATGCTGGCCGACATCCGTCGCGATCGTCGCGTCGTCGTCCGTCAGTTCGCTCAGGCGATCAATGACGTACTGTGCGGAGAGCACCGGGCCGCCGTCGCGGTCCTCGACGATGCGCGGTGGGTGCGCCGCCTTCATCTCCTCGATCTGCGCCAGCCATTCGGCGTGCTCGATCGGCTCCAATTCGGCGGCGAGCATGTGCAGGCTCGCCTTCGCGTCGCCGACGACGGGCACGTCCGCCCGGACGTTCTTGCCGATCTCCGCCGGGTCAATGTCCATGTGGATCACCTTCGCGTTGCGCGCGACGGAGGAAAGCCTGCCCGTCGCGCGGTCGTCGAAGCGCATGCCGACGGCGAGCATCACGTCGGCGCGGTTGACGGCGCGGTTCGTGTGCGCGTGGCCGTGCATGCCGAGGAGGCCCATCGAGAGTGGATGGCTCTCCGGGAAAGAGCCGAGGCCGAGCCAGGTGTTCACGACCGGAATCTGCGCCTTCTCCGCCAGCGCGAGCAGTTCAGCGGCGGCCTCCGCGATCAGGACGCCCTGCCCGGCGATGATGATCGGCTTGTCCGCCTCGCGCAGCAACTTCGCGGCGCTGCGGATCTGCCGGTGGTTCGGCATGATCGTCGGGCGGTAGCCGGGCAGGCTCACCGCGCGCGGATAGTCGTACGCGACCTCCTCCTGGAAGCAATCCTTCGGGATGTCCACGAGCACCGGGCCGGGGCGACCGGTGCGCGCGAGGTGGAACGCCTTCTTCAAGGTCGGCGCGATCTCCTCGACGGTCTTGCAGAAGAAATTGTGCTTCGTCACCGGCAGCGTGACGCCGATGATGTCCGTCTCCTGGAAGCCGTCCTTGCCGATCAGGTAGCGGACGACGTTGCCGGTGATCGCGACCATCGGGGAGGAGTCCATCATCGCGGTGGCGATGCCGGTGACGAGGTTCGTCGCCCCAGGGCCGGAGGTGGCGATGCAGACGCCGACCTTGCCGGTGGCGCGGGCGTAGCCGTCCGCCATGTGCGCGGCCATCTGCTCGTGCCGCACGAGGACATGGTGGAAAGGGTAGCGCGGGATGGCGTCGTAGAGGGGGATGACCGCGCCGCCGGGGTAGCCGAAGACCGTCTCCACGCCCTCCTCGACCAGCGCGCGGCAGACGACGTCCGCCCCGCGCGCGCGCGTCCCCCGCCACGAGGCGATCAAGTCCGCGTGCTCGGCGCGCGGCGTCGCCGTTGGTGTCGCAATCGTCAGTTCGTCCCGCTCGCGTGTGACGACCATCGTCCCACTCCTTCCCTCTGCGCTACTCACAAAAAGACCCCCCGATCTGGGAGGCGCTCGCGTCACTGTCGTACCGTTTGTTCGTTACTGTGGCGCCCGCCTCCCATCGCACACGCGCGTTACCCGTACGGCAACGCGCCCGGTAATAAGGAGTACCAGCCCGATAATGAAAAAAACCGCGCTGGCGAGCGCGGCGGGGGCGAGGACGGGCGCATAACGACGTGCGGCGTCTGCCGCGTTCGCTGCCATTCGCTGTTCCGTCGTTGCCATCATTGCGATATCCCTCGCCCTGTGCAGCGGGTTATGCAGGTTCGACTATAACAGGGGCGCTCGGGGGTGTCAAGCGCAATTTTCACCGCCCGAACCCCCGCCCCCGTCCCGACCGGGGAAGAGACGACGCGATTCGGTTGATGATTCCTATGCCGAACATCGCCAAACGCAATGATGGGACACAAATACTCCGGTCACGAACTCCCCTCTCCCGCCTGCGGGGGAGGGGCCGGGGGTGGGGGCGTTTCCCCTGCCTCGCCTTCTTCGGCAAGCCACCAACGATGAAGGGCCTCACGGACAAGGTCATCGGGCGAACGATTAAGCCGGGCACTCAGTTGCACGAGTCTATCGAATTCCCTCCGAGGCACCTTGAGCGTGTAGTAGGTGTCTGCCCCCCGCTCGACGGCTTGGACCGTTTCCTCGCCAAGCCAGATACGCCGGACCGCTTCGCGGATGAGATCATCGAATGGCCGGTTCAACTCTCTAGCGATTCCGACCAAACGTCCCATCTCTTCCGCGGGAAGTTTGAGCGAGTATCCCAGTTCCCCCAGTGATGGCGCGAGGTAGAATGATGGAGACTCTCCTGGCATCGCGACTTGCTGCTGCCTCGGCGGTTGTTGGGAGGACGGTTGCTGATACGGTGAAGACGAGGAAGCGACCTGCATCACTTGCTGGCGCACCTTCTCCAGACTGACACCGAGGCTCTCCAGCATCTCCGCCGCAATCCCCTCGCCTTCCCGCACCAGCCCCAGCAGCAGGTGCTCCGTGCCGATGTAGTGGTTGTTCAGCCGCCGCGCCTCGTCCATCGCCAGCTCAATCACTTTCTTGCCGCGTGGCGTAAGGCCAGGCTGACCGACGATCAACCCATCGCCGCGCCCGACGATGAACAAGACGGCGGAGCGCACCTTGGGCATCTGGACGCCGAGGTTGGCGAGGACACGGGCGGCGATGCCGTCCCCCTCGCGCACGAGGCCGAGCAGGAGGTGCTCGGTGCCGATGTAGTTATGGTTCAGGCGTTGCGCCTCTTCCTGCGCGAGGGAAAAGACCTTGCGCGCGCGCTCGGTGAACTTCTCGAACTTGTCTGCCATGCGGCGCCCCCGATGCCGTGCGGTGAGTAGTATCCGCGCAGTATAGCGCGGAATGGCATCGGCGAGGCGGGAAGATTAGCGGCGTTTCGCGCGGCGCCAGAGGAGGAGGGCGAGGCTGGTGCCTGCCGTCGCGCAGAGCGAGAGCAGGCAGCCGAATGGGACGATGCAGCAGAAGCCGTTCCGCCCGGTGGGGATGATGATACCGTGTGTCGGTTCTGTCCCTTGCATCGGTGCTCCCATAATGACGGATCGCTCGCCGCTGGGCCGTAGGCGCATGATCGGTGCCAGCCGCGTGGGGCCGCTGTGCTATGCTGCATCCGCGGATGCGGAACGCGGAAAGGGACGACGAGGTGCGGGTCTTCATTTCGGCGGACATGGAGGGGGTGACGGGCCTCGTCGCCGCGTCCGAACTGCTGCCGGACGGGCCGGACTACCCCCGCTTCCGCGCCCTGATGACCGGCGACGTGAACGCCGCGATTGACGGCCTCGTCGTGGGCGGCGCGGTATCCGTCCTCGTCTGCGACGCGCACAACACCGGCCGCAACATCCCGATCGAGGACCTCCATTCCGCCGCGCGCCTGATCCGGGGCGGCACGAAGCCGCTCGGCATGATGGAGGGGATTGACGACGCATGCGCCGCCGCCTGCTTCGTCGGCTATCACGCGATGTTCGGCACGCACCGCGCCATCGCCGATCATACATGGGACCCGTACGCCGTGCAGGCCGTGACGATCAACGGGCGGCTGGTCGGCGAGATCGGGCTGAACGCGGCGCTCGCGGGCTGGTTCGGCGTGCCCGTCGCGCTCGTCACCGGCGACGACGCGACGGCGCGCGAAACAGCCGATCTCCTGCCGTGGGCGGAGACGGTCATCGTCAAGGAGGCGAAAGGGCGGTTCGCGGCGGATTGCCTGCCGCCCGAAGCATCCCATCCCCTGATCCGCGCGGGTGCGGCGGACGCGCTGGCCCATCTCGCCCGCATGGAGCCGTGGCGGATTGAGGGCGCGACGGAAATCATCGTTACATTCTTCACGGCGGGGCAGGCCGAGCGCGCCGCCTGGATACCGGGCGCCGAACTGACCGCGCCGCGCGTCGTCGCCTGCCGGGGCGCGGATTTCTGGTCCGCCTACCGCCTCTACTGGGCCGCCGTCTACCTCGGCGGCGACGTGAAAATCTTCGGCTGAAACCAGCCGAAACCATTGAACCGCAAAGGCGCAAAGAGCGCGAAGGACGCAAAGAGGGAAGAAAGGAGCGTATGAGCAAGGACAAAGATATTCTTTCTCTTCCTTTGCGCCCTCTGTGTCCTTTGCGTCTTTGCGGTTCTCCCCGGTTTCGCCATGAGCGCTGAGGCGGTTGCGACAGTTCAGCGGGAGCGGGGGAGCGGGCGGGGCGCGCTGGTCGTGCTCTATGGCGCGACGGCGGCGGTGTACGCAGACATGTACATCGCGCAGCCGATCCTGCCCATCTTGTCGCGCGAATTTCGCGTCGCACCGGCGACGGCGGGGCTGTCGCTCTCCGTCGTCGTGCTGGCGATTGCGCTCGCGTCCAGCGTCTACGGGCTGATGAGCGATGCCTTCGGGCGCAAGCCGGTGATGGTCGCGACCTGCCTCCTGCTCGCCGCCCCGACCTTCCTCTGCGCGGTCGCGCCGTCATTCGGCTGGCTGCTCGCCTTCCGGGCGATGCAGGGGGCGCTCATTCCGGGGCTGTCGGGCGTCGCGGTCGCCTATCTCGGCGATCGGCATCGCGGGGCGGCGCTCGGCGGCGCGGTCGGGCGGTACGTCAGCGCGAGCATCGCCGGGGCGCTCCTCGGGCGCGTGGTCAGCGGCCTGATCGCGGACGCCTTCGGGTGGCGCGCGGCGTTCGTCCTCTGGGGCATCGTCACGCTCGCCAGCGCGGCGGCGATGGCGGCGGCGCTGCCGGGGGATCGCCCGACCGACCCGGTCGTCTGGCGGCGGGCGTACGGCGGCATGGCCGGTCACTTCCGCAACCGGCGCGTCGTCGGCGCGTTCGCGATCGGCGCGACGCTCTTTTTCGCCTATACCGGCGTCTTCACCTATCTGTCGTACTACCTCACCGCGCCGCCGTTTCGCCTGCCGACGGCGATTGTTTCGAGCGTCTACGTCGTCTACCTCGCCGGGGTGATCGCCTCGCCGATTGCCGGTCGGCTCTCCGTCCGATTCACGCGACCGGCGATTCTCGCCTGCGGGATGGCGATTGCCGCCCTCGGCATCACCGGGACGCTCGTCCAATTCCTGCCGGTGATCGTCGTCAGCCTCATCGTCCTCTGCGGCGGGATGTCCATCGCGCAATCCACCGCGCCCGCCTTCGTCAATGTCTCCGCGCGTGGCGCGACGGGGAGCGCGGGCGCGCTGTACCTCGCCTTCTATTATCTCGGCGCGACGCTCGGCTCCGTCGTGCCGGGGTATGCCTGGCAGACCTGGGGCTGGCACGGCGTCGCGGCGGCCTGCGGCGCGGGGCTCGCGCTCGCCCTGCTGGCCGATTGGCTGCTCTGCGGGGGGAGTGGGGAGTGAGCAGTGGGCGGCGGGCAGTGGGCAGCGGGCCGGGACTCATTCTGTCCGCTGTCTACTGCCCACTGACCGCTGCCCCATCGGGCGTCGTGACAGGAGCCTCGCCGTGACGCTGCTCGCGCTCTCCCTCGTGCTCTCCTCCGCCGTCCTCCACGCGACGTGGAACCTTTTCGCCAAGCGCGCCGGGGGCGGGGCGGCCTTCGTCTGGCTCTTCAACGCGCTCTCCGCCGTCATCTACGCGCCGTTCGCGCTGGGCGCGGCCATCATTCAGCGGCCGCATATCGGTGTGGTCGAAATCGCCTTCATGGCGGGCAGCACGGCGCTGCATACCGTCTACTTCCTCACCCTGCAGCGCGGCTACCGCGTGGGCGACCTCTCGCTGGTCTACCCGATCGCGCGCGGCACCGGTCCCGCCCTCTCCACCACCGCCGCGATTCTCGTCTTCGGCGAGCGCCCGACGCCGCTGGCGATCCTCGGCGCGCTCCTCGTCGCCGTGAGCGTCTTCGCCCTGACGGGCGGGGGCCGCCATTCGGACGATCCCGCGCGGCGGCGGGCGGCGGTCCTGTACGGCCTCGTCACCGGCGTATTGATCGCGTCGTACACGCTCTGGGACAAGCACGCGGTGGGCGTCCTGCTCATCCCGCCGCTCCTCTTCGACTGGGCGAACACGATTGGCCGCACGGCGCTCATCACGCCCCACGCCCTCCGCCATTGGGGCGCGATCCGCGCGGAATGGCGCGAGCACCGGCGGGAGGCGTTCGTCGTGGCGATTTTCAGCCCACTCGCCTACATCCTCGTCCTCACCGCGCTCGTTTTCACGCCGGTCAGTTACGTCGCCCCGGCGCGGGAAATCAGCATCCTGATCGGCACGATGATGGGCGCGCGCCTGCTCTCCGAGGGGGACGGACGCCGCCGGATGATCGCGGCGGGCGGGATGGTCCTCGGCGTGATCGCGCTGGCGGTAGGCTGAGTGGCAGAGCGGCGTGCTAGCCGCCTTGCCGCATATCTCCCGTCTGGAAGAGGTACACCCCGATCCCGGTGAAGAGCGCGGCGAGGAAGAGCATCACCCCGACGCCGGTCCAGTTGACGCCGTTGACAATCGGCGAGCCGTAGGCGGTGAAGAGGGAGAGATGTCGCACCCAGCCAGGCAGATGCAGCGTGTCGCCGAGCAGGTCCATGAAGAACGCGATGCCGAGGTAGGCGCCGACGATCTCGAGGTCAATGGCGGAGCGCAGGCGCGCGCCGAGCGCGTAGACCGCCCCGGCGATCAGCGCCATCGGCGGCACGAGCGACAGCGACGCCGCGAACACCCTGCCGGTATCCAGTGTCAGGTGCGTGGCGGCGGCCCCAACGATGACGCCGAGGGCGCTGGCGAGCGCGAGGAGGATGAACCCGATCACGGCGGTCCCGTACCATTGCAGCGCGACGCGCCAGCGCGGCTGCGGCGTGCTCAAGACGATATCCAATCGCCCGTTGTCCTGATCCGCGGGCCATGTGTTCGCGCGGATGAGGGCGTGGAGCATCGCCGCGATTGAGACGATGAGGAAGACGACCAGCGAGACAAATCCGTTGTCCATTGCCAGGAGATTCGCGCCGAAGAGTTGCGCGAAGGCGGGCGATCCCGCGATGGCATCGCGGAGTTGCTGCTCGGACGATTTCACGATGCCCGCACCATACGCGGTGTAGAGGAAAACCCCAAGCATCCACCACCCCAACGCGGGGCCGCTGGCGCGCAGCGAGCGCGCCAACACCGACCGCAGCCACGGGTCGCGAGCGGCGCGTTCGATCTGCGCATCCGGGGAGGCCGCTGTGGCCGTGCTATTCCTTCGCATCCTCTGGAATGGCAGTGTCGCAACGGCGCCCATATCGCGCCGCAGGAAGATGGCCCTGCTGCCAAGGAAAAGCAGGAGGCCGAGCGCGAGCAGGAGCGCCATCGCGCCGAAATTCGTGCCATAGGAGGGGATGAGCGGCTTGCTAAGGCCGTAGTAATAGTTCGGCGAGAGGCGCTGCACCCAGGCAAGGTCCGGGTAGGCGCGCCCCGTGCCATCCAGGACGAAGAAGAGCGCATACAGCGCGCCCGTCGCGCCGGCGGCGGCGCCGGCTGTCCGCGTATATTGAGAGATGAAGAGGGCGAGCATGGCGTAGAAGAAGAGCAGGAGGCTCAAATCGAAGCCCGCCAGCATCGCGCCTCCGACCGAAGCCGGATCGTGCTGGCTCGCCTCGCCCAGCAGCGCGCCGACCCCGAACGCCACTCCCAGGACCGACACGCCGACGACGGTCGCCAGCACCTTCTCACGGAGCAGGCCCGCGCGCGAGTGCGGCGTCGCGAGCAGGAGATCCATCGAGCCGCGCGCTTCTTCGCCGCGCACCAGGCGGCTGCCGACGAGCATCGCGAAGATGCTGAGCATCAGCGAAAAGGAGAAGCCGTACTTGAAGGTCACGTACCCGGAGGCGGTATCGGTGGCGACCGGATCGCTCAGGAAGGCGTACGCACGATTCTGTGCGAGATTGCCGAGCTGGCTCACGTCTATCTGGCTCAGGGACGCATAGACGGCGACCAGGATGAGCACGACGAGCGCGCTCCAGATGACCAGCGCCCACCGTTGCTCCCGCAGCGTTTTCCGGAAGATCGAGCGCAGCATGGCGTCATCCTTTCGCGATCGGCTCGGGTTCGTAGTAGCGCAGGAAGACTTCTTCCAGGCTCGGCTCGCGCACGGACAACGATACCGCGTGATGCCGCGCCGCCACCTGGATGACGCCCGCCAAATCTGCCTGGGCGATCAGTTGCACGCCCTCGCCACCGTTCACGAGCGTGGCATCGCTGACATTGGGTAGGTCGCCGAACCATTCCATCGCGGCGGGGCACGGGAACGTCACCGTGACAACATGATGCCGCAGGTCTTTGAGGGCGGAGATGTGATCTACCCGCACGAGTGCACCCTCCCGGATGATCCCAACCCGGTCGCAGAGATGCTCGATCTCCGGCAGGATGTGCGAGGAGAGGAAGACCGTGCGCCTGGCTGCCTTCACCTCCGCCACCATCGCCGCGAACTCCTGCTGATTGAGCGGATCGAGGCCACCCGTCGGCTCATCGAGGATCAGGAGGCGCGGCTCGTGCATGAAAGCCTGGATGAGGCCGACTTTCTGCTTGTTGCCGCGAGAGTAGTCGCGGAAGCGCTTGCCCGGATCGAGTTCGAGCCGCTCGATCAGCCGTTTGACGTGCGATCGCTCCACGCCGCCGCGCAGATTGCCGAGATATTCGATGATTTGCGCGCCCGTCAGCGCCGGATCAACGCCGAATTCGCCCGGCAGATAGCCGATCAACCGCTTCACGTCGGGCGATTGGGACCAGCAATCCAGCCCCGCGATCCGCGCGGCGCCGCTCGTCGGGCGCAGCAAGCCCATCAACAGGCGGATCGTCGTCGTTTTGCCCGCGCCGTTGGGGCCGAGGAAGCCGAAAACTTCGCCTTCGGAGACGGAAAACGTCAGATCATGGATGCCTCGGTTCTGTCCGTAGCGTTTTGTCAATGCACCGGTCTCGATGATGTCCGTCATGATCGCTTCTCTCCTCCGCCGTGTATTGACCCGGCGCATTGCGCGGTTCGCGTGGCATTCTTCCCGCCGAGCATCGCCCTACTCGTGCCGCTTGCCCTGCCATTCCTCCCGCCAGCGCGCGATGATCGCGGGCATTTCGCGCTCGTAGAAGGCGTAGAACTCCCGCATCTCGCGCAGTCGCACGTCCGCCGCGTGGCCCGTGCCCGCACGGAGCGCAATGCCCCGCTCGGCAAGTTCGCGGATCGTGGTGACGAGGTCCATGCGCTCCTCCGTCATGCGGGACCACGCCTCGTCGCGGATGCGGTAGTAATCGCGCCGCTTGCCGGGGAAGGCGACCCGCTCGACGATGCCGATCTGGATGAGCAGTCGGACGCTCGTGCTGATGGACGCTTTGCTCGCTTGGAGCGCGATGGCCAGTTCGCCGGGAGATTGATGCGGCGGCTCGCAGATAAGCAGCCAGCCAATCACCCGCGCCGCCATCCGTGGGAACCCGACTTGCTCGAGCACGACCCCGACGTCCTCGACATATGTCTGCTCCGCCGTGTGCTCGTCCTCCGGGAGATCGGGCATAGCATCCTCCTTCACCCTCGGTATAGCATGTTCAGTCTGTTCAGTCAATACTGAACAAAACTATCTTCGATGGAAGGCGATCTAACCCCCGCCCCTTCCCGCGAGGAAGGGGAGCGAGCCTCCGGGAGATCGGGGCGTTCGCTGGAATACCTCGGTATCGCGAAGAGTCACCTCTTCCTCGCGGGAAGGGGCCGGGGGTTAGGTTCTTTCCCAACCGCGCGATTTCCGGCTACACTGCGCCGTACGCATACGGACTTTGAGAAGTACGTATCGCAGAAGGCACGCATCATTCGGAACAGTGAAGGAGGGCGCGGCATGGCGAAGAGGATTGCGGTGATCGGATTGGGGGCGCTCGGCGAGCCGATCGCGGCGACGCTCATCAAGGCGGGGTTCAACACGCTCGTCGTGCCGCACGTCAGCCGCGCGTCGGCGGAGCGGCTGGCGGCGCAGGGCGCGACCATCGTGGAGACGCCGAAAGAGGCGGCGGCGCAATCGGATTTCGTCCTCACCTGCGTGCCGGACGGCCCGGAATTGACTGAGACGGCGCTCGGCGCGGACGGCATCATCGAGGGCGCGAAGGCGGGCAGCGTCGTCATTGACATGAGCACCGTCTCCCCGACCTACACGCGCGAGGTCGCGACGAAACTGGCGGAGAAGGGCGTCGGCATGGTGGACGCGCCCGTCTCCGGCGGCCCGCCCCGCGCCGCGACGGGCGAACTGACGATCATGGTGGGCGGCGACGACGCGACGGTCGCGAAGGCGAAGCCGGTGCTCGACGCGCTCGGCTCCGGCGGCAAGACGGTCACGCACGTCGGGCCGATCGGCGCGGGCGAGATGGTCAAACTGGCGAACCAGTACATCATCAGCGCGATCATGATCGCCAACGCCGAAGCGCTCACCCTCGCCGTCAAGGGCGGCGTGGACGCGCAGACGGTGAAGGGCGTCCTCTCCACCGCGACGGCGGGCAATTACCTGCTCAATAACTGGATCGACCGGACGATCTTCAAGGACGAGTACACCCCCGGCTTCTCGATGAAACTGCTGCGCAAGGACCTCAACGCGGCATTGAACGCGGCGAAGGATCTCGGCGTGCCGACGGAGATCGGCTCCCGCGCCATCGAGTTGTACGACCGGGGCCTGGCGGCGGGGATGGCGGCGGACGACTACAGCGCCGTCAGCCGCTTCGCGCAGGACGCCGCGAATGTCACCATCGCCACCGGCAAGCCGCGCACGGGCGGGGGGGCGCGGTGAGCGCCGGGACCGCCGCCGCGCCCGGCACGTACAACGACGGCTCGCTCGAAGGGAAATGGGCGCTCGTCCTCGGCGCGTCGAGCGGCTTCGGGGAGGCGAACGCGCTCGCCCTCGCGCGGGCCGGGGCGAACATCATGGGCGTCCACCTCGACCGCCGCAACACGATGCCGAACGTCGAGCGCATCACGGGCGAGATCGAGGGGATGGGGCGGCGGGCGCGCTTCTTCAACATCAACGCCGCCGACCCCGATGCGCGCGCAGCGGCGCTGGATACCGTCGCGCCGGAGATCGGGCCGGGCGGCGTGCGCGTCGTCCTCCACTCGCTCGCCTTCGGCACGCTCAAGCGATTCGTCGGCGACGATGTGATCAATCAGAAGCAGATGGACATGACGCTCGACGTGATGGCGCATTCGCTCGTCTACTGGGTGCAGGACCTCGTGGCGCGCGGGCTGCTCGCGGAGGGCGGGCGCGTCTGGGCGATGACCTCGGCGGGTGGGCACCGGGCGTGGCCCTCGTACGGGGCGGTCTCGGCGGCGAAGGCGGCGTTGGAGGCGCACATCCGGCAGTTGGCGGTCGAACTGGCGACGCGGAAGATCGCCGTCAACGCGATCCAGGCGGGCGTCACGGACACCCCCGCGCTGCGCAAAATCCCCGGCAACGACGCCCTGATCGAGTACGCCGCCCGCGTCAATCCCGGTGGCCGCCTGACGACGCCGGACGATGTGGCGAGCGCCATCGTCGCGCTTTCAGGAGCGGGCACCGGCTGGATGACGGGCAACGTCATCCGCGTGGACGGCGGCGAGGACATCGTGGGGTAGGACTGCGGGCGCCCTTTGGGCAGCATGAGGACTGAGGACTGAGTAAGGAGGGACGCGGCTCTCGCTGCGTCCCGTCTCCCCCTTCCCCGTGGGGAAGGAGGGCAGGGGGGGTAGGCATGCCGCGCGTCTGTGTCGTCACGGGTGGGGCGAGCGGGATCGGCTACGCGATTGCCGGGCGCTTTTTGCGCGGCGGGGACGCCGTCGTCGTGCTCGACAACAACGGTGAGCAACTGCGGGCCGTCGAACCGGCGCTCAAGGTGCTCGGCTCGGTGGCGTGCATCCACGGCGATGTCTCCATAGATTCCGATTTGGAAAGGGCGGCGGAGGCGGCGGAGGGGCTTGGCACGCTCGGCGTCTGGGTGAACAACGCTGCATACAACATCCTCGGCGCGATCCACGAGATTGACCGCGAGACCTACGACCGGGGCATGGCGGTGGACTTCGGCGGCGTCTTCTGGGGCACCGCCGTCGCCGTGCGCCGGATGCTCGCGAGCGGCGGCGGGAACATCGTCAACATCTCATCCGTGCAGGCGCTCGTCGGACTGCGCGGCTTCCCGGCCTACGCGGCGTGCAAGGGAGCGATCATCTCGCTCACCCGCCAGGTTGCCGCCGAGTATGCCGGTCGTAATATCCGCTGTAATGCGATCGCGCCGGGGGTGATCGTCACGCCGATGAACGCAAAGTTGCTCGCCGAATCCGACGACCCGGACGCGCTGAAGCAATCATGGGACATCCTCTGCCCCATCGGCCGCTACGGAAAACCGGAAGATATCGCCGAGACCGCCTGGTTCCTCGCCTCCGAAGGCGCCTCCTTCATCACCGGCCAGGTCATCCAGGTGGACGGCGGCGCCACCATCGTCGCGCGCGGCCAATAGTGGGGAGTCTGAACCGAAGGCGCGAAGGATACGAAGAGGGGAGGAGAGAAATAATGAATTGCCCTCCTTCTCTTTCCTTCGCGTCCTTCGCGCCTTCGCGGTTCAATCGGTTTGTCACGGAGAGGTGTCGGATGGCGGGGGATGGGTCGCTGGCGGGGGCGTGGGCGATGGTACTGGGGGCGTCGAGCGGAATCGGGGCGGCGTGCGCGGTCGCGCTGGCGGAGGCGGGGGCGGACATTGTCGGCGTCGCGCTCGGGCGGCGGCAATCGCGCGGGACGGCGGAAGAAGCGAAAGCGGCGATTGAGGCGGCGGGGCGGCGCGCGTGGTTCATCCGCGCCAACGCCGCCGACGCGCAGGGCCGCGCGAAGGTGCTCGACGCGATCTCGCCGGTGGTCGGGCCGGGCGGCGTGCGGGTGCTCATCCACTCGCTCGGCTTCGGCTCGCCGGTGCAATTCATCGGCGGCCCGCTCTCCAGCCGGGGCGTGCCGTTCCCGCGCCAGATGGAGATGACGCTCGATGTGATGGCGCTCTCGCTCATCTATTGGGCGCAGGACCTGATCGCGCGCGACCTGATGGGGCGCGGCGGGCGCATCCTCGCGATGAGCAGCCACGGCGCGCACCGCGTCCTGCCGGGGTACGGTGCGGTCGGCACGGCGAAGGCGGCGCTGGAGGCGAATGTGCGCGAACTCGCCGTCGAACTGGCCCCGCGCGGCATCACCGTCAATACCATCCGCGCGGGCCTGACGGATACGCCATCGTTCCGCGCCATCCCCACCTCATCGGCGATGCTCGATCGCGTGCAAAGCAGCCACCCCGCCGGGCGGATCACGACGCCGCGCGATGTCGCGGGCGCGGTCGTCGCCCTCTGCTCCTCCGGGTGCGGCTGGATCACCGGCAACGCGATCAGCGTGGACGGCGGCGAGAGTGTCATCGGGTAGCCGGACGGCATGCGAGAGGGGCGAGGAGAGACGCGAAATTGCCCGCTTTGACCGCCACCCGTGCATCGCGTTTTCCTGATGGTGGCGGGCTTTCCAGCCTGCCTCTCACCGGCGAAG
>JAICIL010000078.1 GCA_025924435.1 Chloroflexia bacterium
ATCCATCGCTTCGATATCGGAGAGTCGCTTGCCCTTCAGGCGGCCGGTCATGAACGACGCCCCCGCCTGGCTGATCGTGCATCCCTCGCCGACATAGGAAATATCCTCGATCCGCTCGTCCTCGCCGACCTTGAGATAGACCGTCACGATGTCGCCGCAGCCGGGGTTGCCGCCCGACGCCTCGACGGTCGGGTCGTCCATCGGGTGGTTGTTGCGCGGCTTCTCGCGGTGGTCGAGGATGAAGGCCATGAAATCCTCACGGCTCATCTGCGGTCGTTCCGACATGGCGGCTCCCTCTCCATGGGCATTTGATCGAGTGCGGCGGATTCCCGCCCATACTCCCATTAACGACGCATTTCTCCGTCGCATTCCAGCGCCGCGTCAGCGTTTGATTGCCCGATTTTCGCGCATAGAATGGGCAAATCCGATGGCTGCGAGAGATGGGTGGAGAGGAGTTTCTACCCCGGCGGGCGCTAACCGGCCAAGTTTCTTTCCTCGCGCTATCGCCACTTTCTTCCAACCGAGATTCCAAGACGTAGATTGCCAAATCCGGTGCGCTCACCACAGTATTCGCGTGATTCCCGTTCAGCCAATTGAGATTATCCGTCAATTGAAGTGCAGCATTCGCGCTCGACACTCACAACGGTCTCGGTGTGAGGTCTTCGCGTTGCGCCCTCGCAGGGGTTCCCCATGCACGCGCTATCTATCGAGCGGATCAATACCATACGCGGGAAAATATCCATCCTTTAGCACCCCGGCGCGCAGATCATTGACCAGCGACGGCACTACCACCGTGGCGTACGGGTTTGCGGTATAGTGCATCTGGAGCGGTTTGCCGTCCTCGCCTCGCCAGCGATACAGCCACAGACTATGGACATGTGTTGGGACACCGCGCCAAAGGGCTTCGCGCACCGCCGCGTTGTCCAGCCAGCGGGGGGCGAGATTCGTGACATGTTCGTCCGATGTCCCGATATCTAATACGACCGCCCCTCCCTTCAGCGGCAACTGCCTCGCCTCTTGCACCAACCGCTGTTGAACCTTTTGAGCCGCTCGCTGCGGATCGGCAGCGAACATCCAACTGCTCCCCGACCCCTGTCCCCGATCCGCCATGATGCGGATGTCGTAGTTGGTGGCCCCGATATGCACCGTGTGCTGGCCATCCCCGGTGCCCTGTCCGAACGGCCTGCGTGCGAAGAACGCCGCGATGTCCTTGCCCGCCTGCATAATGTCGCTCCGGGGAACTTGGCTGTGTCGGGGATTGCTCGCTGATAGACGTATGGCTCGCCCTCCCGCAGGGCGGCGAGCATCAGATCGAGGTCTTGCACATCCTTCGTTTGCTCGAACGCGGTGACCTCAATGTCAAGCGTTTCGCCGCCTCGGCTTATGCGGAGGTCGGCGTTCTTGACGCCCTTGTTATTGGGGAGTATGAGGTGGTATCCGGCACGACTGAGGTCAGCGGCGAGGAAGAGTTCGGGGAGGAGAGAGCGGAACTTGGCGGCGGCTTTTAGACCGTCGAGGAGGATTCGCCGCCCTGCGATGTCGCGGTCCATGAGGAGTTGAATGTCCTCATCGAGCCTGGCGAGGAAGTCGTGGTTGTCGTCCGACCAGCACCACGGCATGAGCGGGTGGACTCCCGGCAGCCAGGGAGGATCGGGCGTATTCCGCTCGATCCAGTTGCGTCCGAGGACGCGAACGAGAGCGCGATAGGGGGCGAGACGGGTCGCGATATCGGCATGATCGACAGTCACGACCATCAGGGGCAACCGGTCCTTTCTATTGCTACGGTCGTGGAATCCATTCCCCTTGACCATCGTAGAAGGTGCATTCGGGATAGTTGCCCGCCTGCCAGAGGGCGTCGAACATCGGGCGCAAAGCCTCCGCTGTCGGCGTCTCCTCATCCGCGAATACGACTTCGGGCAGGAGGACCATATCACGATCCAGTTTGCCGCCGCCCCCGCCGCCACGTGGTTGAGGACCAGGCATGTAAATCTGACGGCCGTTAGCGCGGACGATGCTAACCATGCAGAAGATTGGCGGCGACACTCCGAGCGCCTTCAGCGAGACTCGATACCGCTCGATTCGGTCAACGAGCGTATAGGCGACGTTATCCACCCAGATCAGTCCGGCGCCCTCATCAATGAGCAGCGAGGTATTCACCGTCTCAACCGCCCCGTCGCGGAACACCTGTGTATAGCCAATCCGTTGAGGCCGTTCGCTCGTCATGTGCTCACGCCACGCGGGAATCATCCAGCCGTCGATGTTGTATCGCGCGATGTCGTATCGCGGATTCCCACCCGTCGATCCGAGCGCGTAAAAATCGAGGCTGTCCCGCGTTATGCGGCGCACATCTATCCCCTCACCTAACCCCGCCGCTGAGAGCGGAAAGAGATGGAGAACGAGTTTCGGTGCCTCCCCGAGTGCAACCGGCGTATCCCCAGTAATGATGCGCGCCAGCCGATCATCGCGGAACTGCCGTACGCGTTGCTCGAGAGTCGCGGAACGGACGAATTCCGTGCGTATCTCGGTCATGTCCATCGCATGTTTGCCGGAGCCGGTGCGGACGAAAAACCGGGACTGCTCACCGTGTCGTAGGCGGTAAGGGCCACTCCATCCCGCATAGATACGAACGACGATAATAGGCCCGTCATCCCCGTCCACCACCGTCCACCCTGGTATGAGGCGCGGCTCGACGTTGCTGCGAATCATGCTCACGAGGCGAAGCCGCTCGGCGTCGAGATTAATCGTGCCCGGCAGTCCCGTTGCGCTCATCGGCCTGCCGGTATTCCGTCCCTGCTCGTCGCGCTCTTCGGGGATGCCGAACACGATGTCGCCGCCCGATGCGTTGGCGAACGCGTTGACATCATCGAGGAATCGGCCCGTGTCGCGCTCCGCAGTGCTCGGCAGTTCCTGTTTGTAGTCGAGCGTCTGCCCCTCCGGCTCCTTGTCGCGGACGAGCGCGCGAATATCCTCGATGGTAATTGCGTCGAGAGGTTTATCGAACATATCGGGACTCCATGCGATGTAGGATCGTTTCCCGCCTTCAACAATGAATCGAACGGGTACATTATCTATCCGTCAATGATGGCCGAGCAACTTATGCCCGCTATTTGTAACGTGCCCGATGTCACGCAGTACGGCATCGGTCGTGCAATAATGCAGGCATGAATCGCGTTCGCTCTTTGGTCATAGTGATAATTGCCGCCATATCGGTAGGCACAATCGTTGCCGTTTTACTGGTCGCGCGGAAATACGCGTATGCATCCGCAGATAAGGGTATTCTCTGGTCCAGTGCCTGGGCAGCGGTCGGTTCAATTGCCGCCGCCGGTACTGCCCTCTGCATCGCTATTTGGTCGGCATCGCGGGATGAAGTGGTGAGACACGACGCAGTACGACCTCTCCTTACAGCGAAAGTACAATGGCTGCAAGCCATCACAGAAGAACAATTGGATGATTTCCGGAGAACAGACGGACCAGTGCCCGGTTCTTTATCGATTAGACCCGCCTCTTTTTCGGTCAATCTTCATAACGACGGCCTGCAGGTGGCCGTTGCTGTTCAGGTTGGCTTCGAGCGTGTGCGCGAAGGGGGTTTTCCTCTCGCGTTCATACCGCTCACAACGCCAACTGAGGCGAGATTCCGTTACAATTTAGCGGTCGGTGCTACGACCGAGGTCCAGTATGCAGATGAATATACAGATAACCCCGTAGTAGCCGCAACCAATGAGTGGTATCTAACCGTCTATTTTGATGATGTTCTCGGCTGGCACTGGCGAGCGCGCCGCCATATTCGTCTGACCCCAATGAACCAACTCACCCTGACCAAAGCAGGGATCACACGCGTTATGCCATCACCCGATTGGCAAGACTTGATATTTGATGCACCGACGCCGATTTCGGCCCTTCCTCATTACCTGCCACCAACGTAATAGATCAGCCGCGTTTGGCTTCTTTGATGCTGTAAGCATGGTTGCATGGAACAACATGCCGTTTCGCTCGCCGTGCTTGCTTTAGCGAACCGCGTACCTCTTAACCAGTGTTCTGCCGGTATGTATCGGTCGAAATTTCGGGCATAAAAATGGAGCGGAAGACGAGATTCGAACTCGCGACCTTCTCCTTGGCAAGGAGATGCTCTACCACTGAGCCACTTCCGCTCAAATTGATTTGTTGGTGGGGAAGGAGAGACTCGAACTCTCACGCCTTGCGGCACATGATCCTAAGTCATGCTCGTCTGCCAGTTCCGACACTCCCCCGGCTGGCGTTCCCTCACCGCGTAGATACTACCAAAGCGCCGCACGGTCGTCAATAGCCGCCGCGCAACCCCTCCACCGTCCGAATGAGCGCGCGCGCGCCATCTTCCCAGCGGAAGCGCGCGCGCACATCCGCCTGTGCCCGTGCGGCGCGCCCGTTCGCGGCGGATGGATTCGTCAGGATATCGTCCAGCGCGCCGACGATCGCACCCACATCCATCGGAACAATCCAGCCATGCTCGCGGACGATGCCGGGTGGCCCGCCCTCGTCCACGGTGACGACCGGCACGCCGCTCCACGCCGCTTCGAGGACGGAGAGGCCGAACGTCTCGTCGCGCCCCGTGTGCAGGTAGGCCGTCGCGCAGCGATAGATCGCGGGCAGGTCATCGTCCGCGACGAACCCCGCAAAGCGGATCGCGCCCGTCACGCCGCATCGGTCGGCTTCCGCGCGCAGGCGCACCTCGTCCACGCCCCGACCGACGATCAATCCGATGGCGTCCGGGTGCGCTCGTCGCAGGTTCGCGACCGCACCGATGAAGAGGTCAATTCGCTTGCGCGGATGGAGTTGATTGACCGTTAGGACCACCGGCGCATGTTCCGGCAAACCATAGCGCGCCCGCATCGCCGTCACCGATTGCTCGTCCGCCGCACGAAAATCCACGCCATGCGGGAGGATAACGGCATCGCGCCCGTAGACCGCGGCCAGGCGCGCCGCGCCGTACGCCCCATTCGCGAGCAGGGCATCCGCCGCGCGCGCGAAGCGGCGGTCCACCGCCCCATAGATCGTCAACAATGGCTGGGCGATGCGACCGGCGCGACCGAGACCGGCGACCACATCCGCGCGATCCCGATCAACGAAGCGGGGCGGCTCGTACAGGAAGGCGAGGAGCGGGCGCGCGGGTGCGCCCCACCCCCGACGCCGCGCCCACCAGAGCGCGGGCAGCGACGGCGGGCCGAAGCAGACCAGCGCATCCGCGTCTTTCGGGATATGTCGGATCAGGAGCGGGGCGAGGGCGTACTCCAGCGCGGCGTCCGCATAATGGTGCGAAAACCAATCCACGCGCCGCCCGGTTTCGATCAGTTCGAGGCCGGGCGGCGCGGCGACGCGCGGCTCGTCGGCGAGCCGGTGCGTGACGAGCGCGACGCGATGCCCCGCCGCCATCGTATACCGCGCCAGTTGCAGGATGAGCCGCTGCGCCCCCGTCAGTTTCTTAATTTGTGGATACAGGAACGCCAGATGCAGGCCGTCCCCCTCAGTCCTCAGTCCTCATCCCTCAGTCCTGCATTTATGCGGGCGGCCCATCGCCCTCGGCCTCGTCGAGCAGCATGATCGGGATGCCGTCCTCGATGCGGAAGACGCGGCTGCACGCGCCGTCCGTGCAGATCAACCGCTGCCCCTCCAGGCGGAGCGGCGCGTGATGGCTGCACGGGCAGGCGAGAATGTTCAGCAGTTCCTGACTGATCACCGGTTCCTCGGTCGTCGCGCCGCGTTGTTCGTCGCTCACCTTTCGCTCCTCCCCTTATTTCGGCACATAGAGTCGCAAGACATTCCGCTCGATCAGCCGGTAGCGGGACTGAATCGCGCGGATCAGCCCCGGCGTCGCGTCGGTCGGCGGCCGGTCCGGGTCCAGCGTCGCCACATCATTGTAACTGAGCGCGATCAGCGGGTACCTCCCCGCCTCGACATCCGCGACGAGCAGTGCGTCATCCCAGCGGCCGAGCCGCACCTCCGCCGCCATCGTGAAGGGATCCGTCACGCGCACCGCCTGCCCGGCGACGACGAGGATACCGACGTTGTTACTGTACACCGGGCCGGGGCTGTTCGCGATAAAGGACGCGACTTGCGCAAGCCCCGCGCGCTCCGTGGCGGTCGGGGTATGATACTCGCGCGCCAGCCAGCCCGCGCTTCCCTCCCGCTCGGTGATCGCCACCGCCGTAATGCCGAGCATGACGAGCGCGCCGAGCGCGGGCAGCATCCACGCGCGCCGACGACCCTCCGATTCCGCCGTCACGAGCGTCGCGATCCCCTGCCCGGCGAGCAGCGACGACGCCGCGACGAACTCGACGAAGTGATTGTGGTTCCCCCCGCTCGTCCCCGCACCGAGGGCGACGACGGCGCTCAGCGCGAACCAGCAGACGGCGACGGTCGGCCGCCGGGCGCGCGCGGCGAGGAAGACGGCGACGAGCGCCGCGACGACAACCAGATAGGCGTACCGCTCCACGAACGGCCACGCGAGCCGCCGGAACGCCTGCCACTGCCACGACCCCTGATAGCCGATCGTCTTCTGCGCGAAGCCGCCGCCGGTTGTCAGCATCAGCGCGACGAACGGGAGGGCGATCATCGCCGCATAGAGGGCGGCGAGCGTGACGCCGATCTTCGGTTTCCGCACCGTCGTCGCGACGATGAAGGCCAGCGGCAGGGCGACAAATGTCTGCTTCGTCCACCAGCCGAGCGCGAAACAGGCCGCGCCGAGCGTCAGCCGCGCCAGCGTCGCGTCGCGCGGCCACGCGCCGGCGCCCCATCCCTCCCGTCCGTCATCATCGAGCCACGCGCGGAGCAGGGCGACACCCAGCGCATTGAAGGCGAGCGCCGTCATATCCGGCCGGACGCGCACGCTCCAGACCGTGACGAGGTGCGCGGTGAGGAAGAGCGCCCCCGCCCAGCCGCCGATGACCCAGCCGCGCCGATCCTTCGCGGCCCGCCGCACCGCCCACGCCAGCCACCCCGCGACGGCGAACGTCGCCAGCAACTGCACCGCCCGACCGAACTTGAAGGTCGGCCCCAGGGAGGCCACCGCGCCGCTGTTGAGCAGTGTGTAGAGCGGTGTGTACGGCCCCGCATAGAAATAATGGGCGGGCGATGGCTGGTGCGCGTACGGGTTTGTGCCGTGCGCGATCAGGCCCGCCTCGGCGAGCAGCACGCCCTCGGCGTCGTCCACCTGGAAGGGGTAGCGGAGGATCGCGGCGTCGTAGCGCGCGGTCGCGACCAGTTTCGGGGCCAGCAGCAGGCAGGTGAGGACAAGCGCGCCGACGATGACGATGTCCGGCCACGCGCGGTGCGCGGCGCGATCCGTCCCCGGTGCCGGGCGCGTCATCACCACGCCGCTACAGCCGCGTGATCGCGGCGCTGCCCTCGCCCGCCGCGATGCCGCGCGTCTGGTTGCGCGTGTCCACGACCGCCGACGTCCGCGCGACGATGCGGGCGTAATCCACGTCGGCATGATTCGTGACGATCACGACGCAATCCACCGCGCGCAAGAGTTCGTCGGTCAGCGTCGTCGAGGCGTAGGTTCCACCGTCCGGCGCGCGGAAGGTGGGCACGTGCGGGTCGTGGTAGCAGACGACCGCGCCATCCTCGCCGAGCAGCCGCCAGAGCGCGGCGGCGGGCGTCTCCCGCGTGTCCGCAACATCCGGCTTGTACGCGACGCCGATCAGCAAAACGCGGCTGCCGTTGACGCTCTTCCGCTGCCCGTTCAGCGCGCGGACGACGAGGTCGCGGATGTGATACGGCATGCGGCGGTCAATCTCGACGGCGAGTTCGATGAAGCGCGTCGGGAAGTCGTACGCCTTCGCCTTCCACGTCAGATAGAGCGGGTCCACCGGGATGCAGTGGCCGCCCAGCCCCGGCCCCGGCACGAACTTCATGAAGCCGTACGGTTTCGTCGCCGCCGCGTCGAGCACTTCCCAGATGTCGAGGCCCATCCGGTCGCAGAGGAGGGCGAGTTCGTCCACGAGGGCGATATTGACGACCCGGAAGACGTTCTCGACCAACTTCTCCATCTCCGCCACCTTCGGAGACGAGACGGGGATCACCCGCTCCGTCATGCGCGCGTAGAGCGCGACGGCGCGGGCGGTGCATGCCGCCGTGCAGCCGCCGACGACCTTCGGCGTGTTCGCGAGCGTCCACCCCCGGCTGTTCGTATTGCCGGGGTCAATGCGCTCCGGCGAATAGGCGACGAAGACATCCTCGCCGATCGCGAACCCCTTGCCCTCCACCATCGGCGCGATGATCTCCTCGGTGGTGCCGGGATACGTCGTGCATTCGAGGACGATCAACTGGCCCCGCCGGAGGATTCTGCCGATGCGCGCGGTCGCGTCGCGCACCATCGAAAGGTCGGGGTCGTACGTCGCGTTGACGGGCGTCGGCACGGCGATAATTAGCGCGTCGCACGCCGCGAGCGGTGCATCCTCCGTCGTGGCGCTCAGGCGGCCCGCCGCGATCTGCGCCGCGACCGCCGCGTCCGGCACGATGTCCGGCAGCGGGCTTTCGCCGCGATTGATCGCCGCCACGCGCCCGCCCAGCACATCGCAGCCGACGACCGTGCAGCCGCTCGCCGCGAAGGCGACGGCGTACGACAGCCCGACGTAGCCAAGCCCGATGATGCCGACCGACGGCGCATGCTCCGTGTCTGTCACTCCCCCGAATCCTTCCCGCAGCCTGGCATCCGTGAATGCCTCGCGTCATATCACACAAACATGGTGGCGGCGGGCTTCAGCCTGCCACCGCCGGAGAATCCGTCACGCACGGAAGTCGGTGCATCCTTGTGCCCGCTCGCGCGCCGCGTAAAAGACCCGCTCGAATGCGGCGGCGGTCTTCGCCCATGTCAGCCGCGTTGTCACATCCGCGCGCGCCGCCGCGCCGAGCCGCATGCGCCGCGCCGGATCATCGAGCAGCGCGGCCATCGCCCCCGCCAGCGCGTCCGGCTGCCCCTCCGGCACGAGCACACCCGTCTCGCCGTCCGTGACGGCCAGCCCGACCCCGGCCACATCGGACGCGATCACCGCGCACCCCGCCGCCAGCGCATCGAGGAGCGCGTTCGGCAACCCGTCCACATTGCCGCGATGATCGTGGACCGACGGGAGCAGAGAGAGATCGCACGCCCCGACGAGGAGCGGATGCCGTGTCCGGTCCACCCGGCCCGCGAAGACGACGCGCTCCTCGATCCCCAACCGCGCCGCCTGCGCCCGCAAGTCGGCGTCGAGCGGCCCGTCACCGGCAATCACGAGGCGCGCGTCGGGCCACGCCCCGGCGATCCGCGCGAAGGCGTCCACCGCCACCGCGAACCCCTTCTTATAGACGAGTCGCCCGGCGCAGAGCAAGAGCGGCGTCCCCGGCGGCAGGCCGTACCACGCCCGCACCATCACGCGCGTCGCGTCGTCCACCGGCGTGAACTGATCGGCGTTGACGCCATACGGCACGACGGTCGTCCAATCCGCGTCCGCGCCCAATACCACCGCGCGCTCCGCGAGGTCGCCGGAGCAGGCCGTCACCGCCCGCGCCGCGCCGAACGCCCATCCCGCCGCACGGCGCGCGGGCGGCACCCGCTCCGCCACGAAGACATCCGAGCCGTGCAGGCTGATGACGAGCGGCGTCCGCGTCCGCTTCGCGACGAACGCGGCGGGCGGCCCGTTCGGGATCGCCCAGTGCGCCTGCACGATGTCGGCGCGCACCTCCCGCGCGACACGGGCGAGCGCCCGGACCGCCCCGGCGAGGGCGAGCGGCGCGATAGCGACCGCGCCCTTCGTCAGCGCGACATCGCCCGCCAGCGACCCCGCATACCCCCACGCCGCTCCCCACGACCGCACCGGGGCGACCGCGAAGGGATGCAGACGCACACCCCGCTCCACTTCCGGCCGGTCGAGGCGCGGATGGTTCGGCAGGACGACGTGGACCTCGTGCCCGCGCGCCGCGATCCCGGTGGCGATCTCCTCGATGAACGGCGCGGTCATGTCGCCCGCGAAGAGCGGGTACGACGAGGTGAGCATGACAACGCGGAGCCGTCCCTCCGGCACGCTGCGCTCCTTCATCCCGGCGGCGCGACCGCGAAGACGAGATAGGCGTCCGTGCCCGGATCGTAGAGCGGCGCGATCCCCGGCAGCGGCTTGAACGAGTAGAGCGGCTTGAGGCTCTCGCGCAGCGTGCTCGGATCGTTGATATGATCGAGTTCGAGATAGGTCACATGGTACTGCCGCATCACCGCGTAGACCTCGTCGAGGCTGCCGAGCGGGAGCATCACGGCGCGCCGCCCGCTGTGCCACGAGACCTCCCACGGGTTGCGCGTCATCACCACCGCGTCCGGCGGCGTGTTCTCCGCCAACCAGTGCGACACCTCGACCATCGCATTGCCGCCCGTTTGCGCCTCCGCGCGCACGGCGATGTCGCGCCCCGCCGGGATGAAGACGGCGAGCAGCAGGAGCGCGGCGAGGATCGGCACGAGCGCGCGCTGCCACATCCCCGCGAACCATGTCACGAGCGCGTCGTACGTCCACTCGATGCCGGACGCGGCGGAGAGCAGCAGCCAGGGCACAAGGACGAGGAAATAGCGGATCTCGTAATGCCAGTAGAGCAGCACGAAGAGCGTGTACGGCACAAACGCGCCCGCGAGGACGAGGCCAAAGCCCGACCGCCGCGACGCGCCGATGATACATCCGAGCAGCGCGAAGGGGATCAGGACGCGCGGGAGCAGTGCGCCCCCGGCGATGTCCGACCAGAGTTGGGCGAACTGATGCCCCTGCACGGCGAGGAAATGATCGTAGCCATAGCCGACGAGCAGGCGCGGGTGGGGCAGGTCGCGGCCCCAGAAGACGCCGTAAATCCCCTCGGTGGGCTGCTTCGGGTCGTACTTCAGCACCCACGCATCCAAAGATTCCGTCGAGTGGAACGGCGACCCGAAGGTGACGAGATTGCGGATCGCCCACGGCGCGTAGACGACGAGCGCGGTCACGCCCGCGATGCCCGCGCCGCGCCACGGCGCCCGCATTCCCGCACGCCGCACGATGAACAGCGCCATGACCGCCGCGCCGACAATCAGCGCGGCCCCGCTCGGCTTCGCGAGCAGGAGAAAACCGGCGCTCACACCGACGCAGAGATCGGGCAGCCACGCGCGCCACCGGCTCGCATGTGGCCGTGTTGATATGGCGCGCGGCTCGCACCATGCGCGGTAAAGGGCGACAACGAAGAGGGCGAAGAGCAGCGTGAAGACGAGGTCGTTGACCGGAAAGAGCGTATCCTCGAAGAAGAGCGGCATCGCGGCGAGGAAGAGTGCGGCGAGCAGACCGACACGGCGACTCCACCGCCACGCCCCAACCGCCGCGACGAGCGCGAGCAGCGCCGCCATCACCGCGACATTCGGCAGTTTAGCGACGACCGTCGAGATGCCGAGCACACGGAAGACCGCCGCGATCATCCAGACCTGCAACGGCGGCCACGTCTCGGCGTGATGCACGATGGCCGGAAATCGCCGATAAAACTGCGGCACGTAGTCAATCACATCGCCCCGCCCGCGCACGATGTTCCGCGCCCGCACCGCGTTGTCCGCGTAATCGGCGTGGCCGATGAAATCAACATGCGCGATGATCGCGACGGCGAAGGCAACATACGCGACAACAAGGACCGCGACGACGGCCCGCGCGATGGTCCGCTGATCGAGGGCATTCCAGACAGTGCCGAGCGACGCGCCCGTCGCGCGCCACCGCCACGCCGCACCGAGCGCGACGACCGCCACCGCGCCCGGCAGCAGGAGGGGCGGCAGGATGAACCGGCTCTCCGGCACCGCCACGGCGGCGAGCGCGACGACCGCCGCCGCCCCGCCGCCCAATCCGCCGCTCCACGGCGTCGGCAGAACGAGCGCGACGACGAGGGCGAGGAGCGCGAGGCGCACGGCCCACGGCCAGCCGCCCAGCGCGCCCGCCCACCACGACGCGCGGAGCGGCTCGACGCGCACCCGATCCACCTGCACGCCGAGCACGCGCGGGTCGCCGTTGCCCGGCAGATAGCGCTCCGCCCGCAACCGGACCGTGAGGTCCGCCGCCGTGCCGGGCGCGCCGGGATCCGCGAGGACGGGGTTGAACCGCGCGAACGCGCCGACTGTTGCCGGATCGCCGCCGAGGTCCACCGTGAACGGTATCCCGGCACTCGTGCCACGCCCATTGCGCGCGACAATCTCGACGTGCGCTTTCCGCACGCCGCCGTAGCCGGGGATGGCGATGGTCGCGGCGGTTTTCGTCCAGCGATAGGTCACGCCGTTGTCGCGCTCGTCGCCATTGAATCCGGCGATCACGAGGCGGTCGGGGAAACGCCCGACATCGAGCGTCACGGGCCGCGCGATGGGGAAGCAGGCGAGATAGGCGACGACCGCGACGGCGACCGCGATGCCGCACCGGCGGGCGACGCCGCGCCAGCGCCGCCACCCTGCCGCCCAGGCCGCGCGCACTCCCGGCAGCATCGGCAGACGTGGACGCATCGCCACCCCGCTCACGAGTAGCGCGCTTCGATCGTGATCGTCTCGCCGGGGAGGATGTTGCCGACGCGGATCTGCGCCCCGTTGATGTCCCGCGCGCCCGCCCCGCCCATCCAGGAAACCTGCTTCGGCACGCCGGGCAGCGTCAAGGTCGCGTCGTTCACGCCCGCCTGTCCGGTGTCGCGCACCGTCAGCGTCGTCGTCCCGCCGACGCGCACGCTCGACACGCGCAATTGGTCGCGCGCGTCCACGAAGTTGGTGATCGTCGTGACCGGCGCGACCCAGAGGCCGAGCGACCGCCGATCCGCCGCGTAGGCGACGACGCGCCCCCAGATCGCCTGCGCCGCCGGGGTCGCGATGTCCTCCGGGTGCGTCCAGAGCGAGAAGACGCCGCCCGTGGCGAGCGCCATATCAATGCCGCGCATCGCCGACTCCTCGTCGCCCGCCCGGTCAATCAGTTCCTGATCGGGCACGACCTTGATCTGCGGATAGACGGGCACGGATTGGATCGCGTACGTCCCCGGCTTCTGATCGTAGTATCGGGTCACATTGGTGATGCCGTGTTTCGCGAGCACCGCGTAATATTCCGCGGTCAGGCTGTTCGATGCACCCCACGGGAAGGCGAAGGAGTGCGCCGGTGCGAAGCCATTCTCCTTCGCGACGGCGTCCCACGCGGTGAGGTCGTCGTCGAGTTGCTGCGCCGTGATCCCGGCGTGCAGGAAGAGGTGCCCGAAGGTGTGATTCTCGATGTCGTGCCCATCCTGGGCCAACTGTTTGGTCAGGGAACCGAAGTACCACGCCGGATTCGTCTCCTCCGTGCCGAACGGATCGTCGCCGTACCACGGATGCGTCGCCCAGTAGTCGGAGGCGAAACCGGCGGTCGTCGCGGTGTACCGCGTGTACGTCGGGTTGCCGACGAACTGACGGCGGAGCGTGTTGCCGGTGAGGAAGTTGTAGCCGTTGACATAGAACGTCGCGCGCGTGTCGTACGCCGCGAAGAGTTGCCGCAGGAAATTCGCGCCACTGCGCATCAGCATCCCGCGCGCGACGGCATCGGAGACGTCGTGATCGGTCAGGCCGCCGCGCGTGTGGATCAGGCCGCCCATCGCCGTCTCGAAATCGAACGAGAAGGCGAGCGCGGCCTTCGCGTAATTCGGCAGGGCGTCGAGGCGTCCGCCGTCGAGCGGTTGGAAACGGATCGTGTCCACGAGGGCACCGGGCGGCAGGGCGAGCGAGACGCTGGCATACGCCGCACCGGCGGGCGCCGCGCTCGCCGCGCTCGGCACGCCGACCGCGAGCGTGGCCGGACTCTCGGCGAGCGGGCGGAATGTCGCGTCCGACCAGAGGATGCGGGCGGCGATTGCGCCCGCGCCCCCCTGCGCGAGGACGATGTGCGCGGAGAGCCGGTAGCCGTCGCCCGCCTGCACCGGCACGCGCGGCGAGGTGGCCGCGCCGGTTTCATTGACGGCGGTCAGGGTCGTCCCATCCGGCGCGATGTGGGCGTTCGCGTCCAGCGTCCAGAGCGGGTTGATCGTGCCGGCGGCGAGATGGGTCGCGACAGGTGGCAGCAGGTTCGGCACGCTGCTCACGGCGCCGGTGCTGGCGGGCGACGACGCGCCGCAGCCGCTGAGTGACAGCGTGAGCAGGATCGCCACGCCGCCCATCGCCGCGATCCGCTCGCGGCGGACGCGCGGCAGGCTGAGGCCGGACGCGAGCAGGAGGATGACCGCGCCGATGCAGAGCGCGACGGGGGCGACGTACGTGCTCGCCGCCGTCCCGACGGGGACGATGGCGGGCCGGTCCGCACCCTTCGTCGCGACGCTCGCCGCCATCCCCGCGCCGACGCACGCGACCGCCGCGAGCATCGCCACCGGCACGAAGCGGGACCGCTCGCGCGCGATCACCGCGACGAGCAAGATGAAGCCAATCGCGGCGAACGCGCCGAGGACGAGCAGCGGCCGCTCCTCCGCGACCATGCCCGGCGGCTGGCGGTCGAGCAGCGCGGGCAGGCCGAGGGTCAGGAAAAGAATTGCGGTCGTCGCGCGCGCCCGCCACGGCACGAAATACAACCCGATACAGAGGCCGATCAGGCCGACGACGAGCAGCGGATGGCGCGCCGCGAGCGCACCGAGCGCCGCGAGCGACGCGCGGAGGTCCGTGATCGGCGTCGCGAAGAATCGCCCGCGTATCGTCCGCTGCCACGGCTCGCCGGTCGCGTAGAGCCATGCGCCGCGCCATGGGCGACCGAACCAGGCGGTGTTGTAGATCAGGAAGAGCGCCGCCGGGAGGCCGCCGCCGAGCGCCAGCCAGAGCACGCGCCGCCACCAGCGCCGTCCGCCCTGCGCGACGAGCGCGATGCCGACGCATCCGGCGGCGAGCCAGCCGTACCAGACGGCGAAGGGCAGGCAGCCGAGGAGCAGCCCGGCCATTGTCAGACGCCCGTGCGGCGTCCAGCCCTCCTCGACGCGGCTGTCCGCGCCGTCCGCGAAGGTCAGCGCGAGCAGCATCGCGGCGAGGGCGAAGGTTAATGCCGCGTCCGTCAGCGCGCCGACCGGAAAGAGCAGCGTCCCGACGCCGAACGCGCCGCCGAGCAGCGCGAGGGGCGACGACAGTCCGAGCCGCCCGCCCGCCCAGGCGAGCGCCACCGCCGCGAGTAGCAGGAGCAGCACCGCCGTGACGCCGACGAGCACGACCGCCGCGCCCGGATGGTGCAGCCCATCCGCCAGCGGCAGGCCGAACCAAGTGGCGGGCGTCGCGAGCAGCGCCGCGCCGGGGTCCGCCGCCGCGACGAAATGATTGCTGACGTAGGCGAGGCCCGACGCGGGCGCGTCGAGCGCGCCGACCATCGCCGTGTTCCCATCCACCGCGATCGTGCCCTGCTCGACGATACTCTGG
>JAICIL010000079.1 GCA_025924435.1 Chloroflexia bacterium
GCCACGGCAATGCGCGGTCGGCGCCCCCGTAGATCTGCACGCGCCACAAGAGCGACGCGGCATCGGCGAGCGCCAGCCGCGAGTACATGGCGGACGGCGCGATGTACTGATCGTAGACATCCAGCACTCGCGTGTAGTGCCCCGCCGCCAACTCGAAGAGCGCGAGGTGCCACGCGAGATGCCCAAAGAGCGGCGCTTTCAGGGCATATCCCGGCATCCACTCATTCAGGAAGGCGATGCCGCCGCGATGGTCGCTCGTCTCGTAGAAAACGTGCGACAGGCTGTGTGACGCCCCTGCGGCGCGCGGATACCGCGCCAGCGCGCGCTCGGCGTAGCGGCGCGATTCCGTAAAGCGATCCATCTCGTGGCAGAGATAACTCAACGCGCTGAGGAACCACCACTCCTCCTCGTAGCGCGGCGGGAGCGTGGCGAGCAGGGCATAGGTGAACGCATAGCGATCCGCGCGCCACCCTTGCAGCCCGGCGAAGATATGCCAGACCCAGACGGACAGATCATCCTCCGGGAACTCCGTCAGTTGCGCGCGGAGCATGTCCAGCGCGCGGTCGTTCTCGCCCGCGACGATCGTCGCGATGCACGCGACCGCGCCCCGCTCCCAGCGCGCGGCGCTCGTCGCAAGGATTTGGGCACGCTCGCCGTCGGCCCGCGCCGCGTCCAGCGCGCCTTGCGCGCGATTGAGGAAGGCCCGCACCGCGAAGGCGAGCGCGAACCCTTCGTCCTCCTCAATGGCCCGGTTGATGCAGTCCATCGCGCCGAGATCGTAGGCGCGCCACCGCGCGATGCCCGCGTGATACGCCTCGGCGGCAACGGCGCTCCGCGTGCTGAGCGGCAATCCGGAACGGTCGGGGGCGGACGGAGCGCGCTGCATGGTGGGGGCCTTTCGCGTGTGCCGACCCGGCGCAAGGGGGAATCACATCGCTTGGTTATACGTATCGCGGAAAGATCATAGCCGATAGAGCGGACGCGTACAAGCGGGCTGCATCACCCTACGCCGCTCCACCGCGAGGGCCGAGGCCCCGACCGACGGGGTATCGGTCCGCAACCGGTCTCGCGGGGAGCCATTGCCATTCCGTCATCCGTCGGCGACGACAACCGGATCGCTCATCACCGGCGCGCCGCCGACGCCGGACGCGCTCACCGCCCGGATGGCGTAGCGGCGTGTCCCGGCCGGTGGGGCGGTGTCTATCCACGCGGCGCCGCGCAGTGGCACGGGCGAAAGCGGCATATCCGGTTCGCCATCCCGGACGAGGGAGACGCGATAGGAGAAAAAGGACGCCTCGCGGCTCGGTTCCCAGCGGAGGATGATATTGCCTTCCTCTTCTGTCGCCGTCACCCAACGCGGCGCGGTGGGCGCATCCGGCAGGAACGGGGTGAGCCAATAGAGCAGTGTCGTGAATGGCGCGATGTCGAAACGGTCGCGGAATGTGCCGTCCGCAAGCGCGACGCCCTGCTGGATCGGGGCGAAGAGCGCCAGTTCCTGCGCCTGCCGGATCGTCCGAGCCGTCGCCGCGTCCGGGATGGTAGGGGAGAGCCGCCCGCCCGCCGCCGTGTAGGCGTTGGCATGAGTCGCGTCAATCTGGAAGCGGGCGACATTCACCCGCCGCCACGGAAGATCGGTGATCGTGTACGCCACTGCGCGCGGCCGCGCGGTCGCGCCATCGGTCGGAGAGACGGAGAAGAGCGCGCCGATTTGCCGCTCCCCGACGGTCAACAGGTGGAAGAGGTCGGTATCCGGGTAGCACCGTTCGGCTCCATTGATGACCGGGCCGCGCGCATCGCCCATGAGACGGAGCAGTTCGTAGAAGTGGTAGACCGGCAGTTTGAAGAGGTCGCTCGTCGTGGTCGGGGAGGCGCGCGTCATCACCGCGCGGCGGCCATCGAAGGGCGCTTGCACGAGGTGCAGATTCGCATTGTCCGACGCGGCATGGAAGCGAATCCCGGTGTCCCGGTATTTCACGCTCAATCCGTCGTATGCGACGAGGAGGCTCGCGAGCCACGCCGGGAATTGCTCCGTCATGCGCGGCTCGTACGGAATGTCGAAGCCGACTTTCATGTCGGCCTCGTTGTTGATAATTGGCAGGTTCCTGGCCCGCTCCGGCACGATCGCGAGCGCCATGCGGGCCGTCTCGTCGGCGGCGGTGACGAGGTCGCCGAGGGCGGGGGCGGCATCGCCCTGCGCGGGGTTCATCCACGTGCCCTTCTCGTGGAAGGAGAGGAAGTCGCATTGTACATCCGGCTCGTCGCGCAGGAATTCGAGGAAGCGGCGCATCAGGGGCGCGCCCGCCGCGCCGTCCGTCGCGGGCAGCCAGGCGAGCGCGGGGCCGCCGAGCCGGATCGGGTGGCCGCTGGCGTGCACGACCTCGGCGGTGGCGCGGTAGAGGTCGAGGTATCGGTCGAATGTGCCCTGCCAGAAGACGGGGATATTCGGCTCGTTCCAGACCTCGAACCACCACGTCCGGATCGCGTCCGGCCCGAAGCGCGGATCGGCGACCAGTGCATCGAGGAAATCGCGCACGAGCGCCCGCCAGCCGTCGAACGAGGCGGGCGGCACGACCGGCGATGGCGAGACCGACACCGGGAAGAAACTCAACTGCACGAACGGAATCAGCCCGCGCGCCGTCAGCGCCTCCAGCCCCGCGAAAGCAGAGACGAAGGACTGAGTTGGCTGCTCGCTGCCCGCTGCCCGCTGCCCGCTCTCCGTCGGCGTCGTCTTCTCCTTCGTGCCGCTGTTGAGCGCGCCGAAGAAGCGGACGGCGGTGAACGCGTCGGGCGAGGCGGCGAGATTGTCCAGGAGCGGCGCGAAGGTGGGGTCGGCCAGCCAGTCCACATCGAAGACACCGACCATACTGAATTCGTCCGTGCGAACCGGCGGGCCATCCGTCGGCGTCGCGGAGGCGATCAGCGGGATCGGGGGAAGCGCTGAGGATTGGGGAGCGGGCGTTGTGTGTTTCCCGCAGGCGGCAAGCAATGCGCCCACCGCGGCGGCAGACGAGCGGGCGAGGAGCGCCCGACGGGAGTACCGAGTCGCACGTCGCGCGTATCGAGCGTCTTCGCCATCATGCGAAATATCACCGCGCATCGTGTCCCCTCGTTACTCGTCACTCGCTACGCGCGACTCGTTACTTGTCACCCGTCGTCCGCTGCCCGCTGACATGGAGGAAGCCATCAAGGCGCTCGAACGTCGTCGGGGGACGGATGCGCAGGTCAATGGCGAGCCAGAGCGCCTTGATGTGCCGGAAGCAGAGCAGCGGGAGCAGCACGGCGAGCGCCATCCCGATCGCGACGACCAGGAGGACCGGCAGCCCGGAATAGGCGAGCGGCGCGACGAGCAGGACGGCGCCGCCGCCCGTCGTCATGAAGTTGAGCGTCACGGCGTTCGTCCAGTATCCCGGCTCCCGCTCGAACGGGAAGCCGCATGCCGGGCACGTCGGCCACATCGTCAACCCTTTGAACATCCGCCCCTCCCCGCAGACCGGGCAGCGCAGCCGCAACGCTCTTCGGAAATAGGAGTGAGGACTGAGGACTGAGGACTGAGTGTTCTCAATTGGCTCCTCGTCCATCTTATCGGTCCTTTCTGCTCCCCTTGCGAACAAGCGGTAGGCTAGTTCGCTAACTCAGTCCTCAGTCCTCACTCCTCGTCATCGCATCCGGCCCAGCGCGGCGGTGAGGGCGGGGGCGTCGGAGACGGGGAGTTGGCAGACCCTGCCGATGCAGGGATAGGCGCGGGGCGGCTCGGTCGGGTAACCGAGGGCGGCGATCCGCTCGGCGTCCCGCGCCGGATCGAGCGGCTCGACGATGCTCCACGGGTGGTAGGCGGCGGAGGCGACGGCGCGCATCGCCGCGACGGTCGGATCGCCCTGCGGCCCGACGATCACGACGTGGCGCGGCTCGCTGTGCGCCCGCGCCCAGGCGATCGCGTACCCCGCCGCGAAGACGCCCTGCGTCGCGTATGCTTCCCCGAACCCGGCGAGGACGCGCGCCGCGATCTGCTGGTAGGTCCCCTCGCCCGTCAGCCACGCGAGGCGGAGGAAGAGGTCCGCCGCGACGCCGTTGTCGGGCAGACCGTAGACGGGTTCGGCGAGGAGGCCGAGACCGGTTTCGTCCGCTGGCCGGTCGCGGAAGCCGGTCGGGGCGAGCAGCGTGCGGAGCATGAACGCCGCGATGCGCTGTGCGTGCGCGCGGTATGCCGGGTCGCCGGTGTGCGCGTAGGCGTCGAACGCGGCCTGCGCCATCCAGAGTTGATCGGTGAGCAACCCCCGCTCGCCCCGCGCGCCGTTGGGCGCGAGCATGTGGAACATGCCGCCGTCATCATCCTGTGCCTCCGCGAGCAGACGATCCACCGTCCGCAGGGCGACAGCGCGATACTCCTCCCGCCGGGGATCGTCCACGAGCGCGGCATGGGCGAGCAGCAGCGACGACGCCATCCGCGCGGACCAGTTCGTGTAGACGCGCGGGTCCACAGCGGGCGGCGGCAGCGCGGCGCGCCCGGCGGCATCGCGGCGGTAATATTCCTCGTCCGCGTCCTGGCTGCCCCGGATGCCGCCCGCCGGGTTCGCCAGCGTATTCAGCACATAGCCGAGCGTCCGCTGCGCGACGGCGGCGTATTCGGGGATGCCGAAGACCGTCGCGGCGTGCAGATACGTGCGGATGAGCGCGCCGTTCACCTCGCTCATCTTCTCGAAATGCGGCGTCTGCCAGGCGCGGTCGGTGCTGTAGCGGAAGAAACCGCCCGCGACGCGGTCGTTCATGCCGCGCCCCGCCATGCCGTCAAGCGTGCGGGTCGCCATCTCCCGCCAGAAGGGGTCGCCCGTCTGCCAGAATGTCGCGATCACGAGGTCGAGCGCCTCGGCGTGCGGAAATTTCGCGCCGAAACCGAAGCCGCCGTACCGGCTGTCGTACTGCCGCTCCATCTGCTCCAGCACGACATTCGCCGCGTTCTCCGGCAGCGTCGCACCGCCCGGCCCGTCGCGCTTCGCGCGCTCCGGCGCGAGCGCGGCCCGCACTTTCTCGTGGATATCGTCACGATTGATCGCGTAGTAGTCGGCAAGTTCCGGGAGGATGCCGAGCATCTGCTCCGGCGGCAGGTACGTCCCGCCGTAGATGACGTGCCCGGCGGGCGTGAGGAAGACGGTCGAGGGCCAGCCGCCCTGGTTGTAGCGCTCGTTGATGTCCGGGCGCAGGTCGGTATCCACGCGAATCGGGATGTACCGCGCGTTGATCAGCGCGGCGACTTCGGGATTGCCGTACGTCCTGCGATCCATGACGTGGCACCAGTGGCACCAGACGGCGCTGATCGCGAGGAGGATCGGCTTCCCCTCCGCCCGCGCCCGCGCGAACGTCTCCGCGTCCCACTCCCGCCACGCCACACCGCCCGCCGGTTGCTCGCTCGTCATCGAAAGGTCGCTCGCTTTCGTAAGGACGGATGTCGCTCACGCGAAGCATAGCACCGGATCGGGCGGATGAATTGTCGGAAGAACCTAACCCCCGGCCCCTTCCGTCCCTCCGGCGTGGGAAGGGGAGTGAGCCTCCTTGAAACCGAGGCATTTGGGGAACACCCGGATAATCACAATGAGTCACCCCTTCCCGCGAGGAAGGGGCCGGGGGTTAGGTCCCCCAAATGTTCACGGCGTGCGGGGAGTGCGGGTATAATCGTGGCACGGTATCGCACACCAATTCGCCGGTCAGGAGGTACGTCGTGTCCATGCCGACGTCGCCACTCTCCCAAGCGCCGCTCCTCGTCGGTCGGGAGCGGGAGCGCGACCTGCTCCGCGATCACTGTGTGACGGCCCTCGCGGGGCGCGGCAGTCTCGCCCTCATCAATGGTGAGGCGGGGATCGGCAAGACCACGCTGGCCGAGGCGGCGTGCCGGGAGGCCGCCGAGCAGGGCGCGCTCGTCCTCGTCGGGCGGTGCTACGATCTGACGGAGACGCCGCCCTACGGCCCCTGGCTCGACCTCTTCGCGCGCTATGCGGTGACCGACACACTCCCGTCACCGCCCCCAGCGTTCGCCGCGCGCGGCACGGTAGGCCGGATCGTCAGCCCGGCGCTGCTCGCCCGGCAAGTGGGGGAGTTCCTCGCCGCTCTCACTGCCGCGCGGCCGGTCGTGCTCGTCCTGGAGGACCTGCATTGGGCGGATCCTGCCAGCCTCGACCTGCTCCGCGCCGTCTCCCGCTCTCTCGCCGCCTTGCGGTTGCTGATTATCGCCACGTACCGGGCGGACGAGGTGGGCCGCGACGCTCCCGTCTCTCTCCTGCTGCCCGCGCTCGTGCGCGAGGCGGGTGCCGCTCGGCTCGATCTGCGCCCGCTGCGCGACGCCGACGTAGGCGCGCTCGTCGCCGGACGCTACGGCCTGCCGGAGGCGGATGGCGCGCGGCTGGTGGCCTACCTCCAGCGGCGTGCGGAGGGGAACCCGCTCTTCCTCGATGAATTACTGCGCGCGCTCGAAGGGGAGGGGGCGCTGCGGGCCGCCAGCGACGGCTGGGCGCTCGCTGACCTTGCGACGGCGCACGTCCCGGCGCTCCTGCGGCAGATGATCGAGCGGCGGATGGATCACCTCGGCGAGGCGGCGCGCGGGTTGCTGGGGATCGCGGCGGTGATCGGGCAGGCCGTGCCCCTCGCGCTCTGGGGCGCGGTCGGCGATGCGGATGAGGAGATGCTGCTGTACCTGATCGAGCGGGCGGCGGCGGCGCGGCTGGTGGATGAGACGCCGGAGGGGACGGGCGTGCGGTTCGTGCACGCGCTGATCCGCGAGGCGGTGTACGAGGGGATGTCTCCGCTGCGGCGGCGGGGGTGGCACCGGCGGATCGCCGAGACACTCGCGGCGGCGTCGCAGCCCGACGCCGACGCCGTCGCGCACCACTTCCGGCAGGCGGGCGACCCACGCGCGGCGCTCTGGCTCTTCCGCGCCGGGCTGCACGCGACGCGCCTCCTCGCGACCGCGACGGCGACCGAGCGATACGAAGCGGCGCTCACCGTGCTGGCAGAGGCGCGGCGGGATGGGCAAACGGGCGGGCCGTTCGCCACCGCGCCGGAGAACGATGCGCTCGCGGCGCACATCCGCATCGTCCTGGGCGATGAGCGGTGCCGCTCCCGCGCGTACCGCCGGGGCATCGCCGACATGGAAGAGGCCTTGGCGATGATCGAGGCATTGCCCGCGCCCGCGCACGCACCCGCGCTGGCGATCCTTGAGGGAAGCGCGAGCCCGTTCAGCCGCCGCAGCATGCTCTTCATGTGGCAGGGCGTGACCGGGCACTTCGCTCAGGCACAGGTCTCCGCCGAGCGGTTGGTGGCGGCATTGGCGGACGAGACAAAGACGCGGACGGCGCGCATGACCCCCGGCCAGTTCTATATGGCGTTGCTGGATTGCCATGCGAGCCTCGGACGCCCTGAGCGGGCCTACACAGCGTACCGCACCGGATATGCGGCGCACGTAGCGAGCGGCCTATACGATCTCACCGCCGTCATTTCGATGCACGCGCTGATCTGGATCGTCCTCGTCTATTCCGCAGACGATCTCGCCAAGCGGCGGCGGCTCGCCGTCGAGGCGGAGGAGGCGAACGTGCGCGGGCCGATCCCCGGTCTGCCGCCTCGTTTTCCTCGCCTGCCTTTGCTCGTCGTGGAAGGGGAGTGGGATGAGGCGCACGCGCTCGCCGCCGCCACGCGGGCGTTGGGCTATGGGGCGATTTACGGCGCCGTCCCCCTCCGCACGCTCGCCATGCTGGCATTGGAACGGGGCGATAGCGACCTCGCCTGGGCGATGGTGCGGGATGGCCTGCCGCGCGGCATCCATACCGTGCTCGGCGACGCGATCTTCCCGAACGCGGAACTGCTCCAGCGCGTCGCGGCGCGCCTGAGTATCGCGGCGGGCGACCTCCCGGAGGCGAAAGCGTGGCTGGAGACGCACGACCGCTGGATCGAGTGGAGCGGCAGCGTGCCCGGCCGGGCGGAGGGCGCGCTCGGCTGGGCCGCCTATCACCGGGCGGCGGGCGACCCCGCGCAGGCCCGCGCGATGGCGGCCCGGGCGCTCGACCACGCTGCCACGCCCCGGCAGCCCCTCGCCCTGCTGACATCCCATCGCGCCCTCGGCGAACTGGAGACTGAGGCGCGCCGCTTCGACGCCGCCCGCCACCATCTGGACGCCGCGCTCGCCCTCGCCGACGACTGCGCCGCCCCCTACGAGCGGGCGCTGACGCTCCTCGCACTGGCGGAACACGCCGCCGCAACCGGCGACGCGCCATCGGCCCGCGCGGCGCTCGATGAAGCGCGCGCCACCTTCGCGCGGCTCGGTGCGAAACCCGCCCTCGCGCGCGGCGACGCCCTCGCCGCCCGGCTCGACGCGGCGACGACCCGACCGGCCTATCCCGCCGGGCTGTCGGCCCGCGAGGTGGAGGTGCTGCGCCTGCTCGCCGCGGGCAAGACGAACCGTGAGATCGCCGATGCCCTCTTCCTGAGCGAGAACACGGTGCGCGTCCACGTCGCGCATATCCTCATCAAGACGGAGACCGAGAACCGCACCGCCGCCGCCGCCTTCGCCCGCGCGCACGGCCTCGCCTGACGCGCCGCTCGCGCCGATAGTCCGAAAGGATTATCGGCCCGCAATCGCGGCGATACGCTCCGAATAGCACCTTTGGTAGATGGCGGCACGCCGCGCGCGCCCTATCCTGAGACCACGCTCCAAGCGGGAGATGCAGCGAAGTGGAAAGGAGTGACCGCGATGGATGCCTCGACCGGGTCCGTGAGCAGGCGACAGTTCCTCATCGGTGTGGCGGCGACCACGGGTGGCGCGATCCTCGCCGCCTGCGGGGGGAGCGGCGCCCCCACGGACACCCCGAAACCCGCTTCTCCGGCGACCGTGAACCCGACGACCGCCGCCCCCACCGCCGCGCCGAGCGCCACGACGGCCAGCGCGCCCGCCATCCCGACCGGCACGCCGACCACCGCCCCCAGCGCCACCGCAGCCGCGAGTTCCGCGCCATCGGGCGCCGCGCCCGTCGCCGGTCGCACCGTGGCATCGCAGATTGACGCGACGAACATCAAGCGCGGTGGCCACCTCATCGAGGGGTTCATCGGCGACGTGCGGACGCTCAATCCCGTGCTCGGCAATGACGCCAATTCCGCCACGATCACCGATCTCATCTTCGATGCGCTGATCTACGTGGATCCGGACACGCTGGACGCCAAGCCGAACCTCGCCGCCTCCTGGGATATCAGCCCGGACGGGATGGCTTACACCTTCCACCTCAAACCTGGCGTCACCTGGCACGACGGCCAGCCCTTCACCGCCGACGATGTGAAGTTCTCCTACGACCTCTATATGGATCCGAGCACCGGCACACCGCGCGCCAGCCTGCTCAATCAGCGGGTGGCGAAAGTGGAGGCGACGGACTCGCTGACCGTCGTCTACACGCTCAAGGCGGTCAACCCGGCCTTCCTCGTCGTGGATGCGCGCTACGGGATCGTCCCGAAGCATCTTCTTGAGGGCGTCAAGCGCGAGGAGGTGAAATCGCATCCCTTCTCCACCGCCAAACCCGTCGGCACCGGGCCGTTCGTGCTCGTGGAATACCTGCCTGGCGACCATCTCACGCTCGCCGCCAATCCAAAGTACCATCGCGGTGTGCCCGCTCTCGATACGTACGTCTACCGGGTGGCGAAGGATTCGACCGCGCTCTACCAGCAATTCAAGACCGGCGAGGTGGATTACGCGCCGATCTCGCCGGACCTCTACGACGACGCGCGGAAGCAGCCCGGTCGCGTCGCCGTCGCCTACGACTCGTTCAGCGTGCGCTATCTCGGCTTCAACCTCGATCCGGCGAAGACGCCGCTCTTCCAGGATATGCGGGTGCGCCAGGCGCTCTGCTACGCGCTCAACCGGCAGGGTGTCGTGGACCGGGTGCTGGAGGGGCTGAGCACCGTGGCCGTCGGTACGCAGCCGGTGCGGTCGTGGGCATATCAGCCGGATCGCATCACCGCGCGCTACGATTACGACTCGAAGAAGGCGAATGACCTGCTCGACGCGGCAGGCTGGGCGCGGGGCGCGGACGGCGTGCGGACGAAAGAGGGCACGCGGCTCGCCTTCACCTGTTACGTACGCGGCGGCGACAAGGCTAGCGAGCGGATGCTGGCGGTCTTCCAGGAGAACTGGAAGGATGTGGGCGTGGCGATGACGCCCCAGACCGAGGAGAACACCGCCTTCGGTGCGCGCATCGCGACGAGTTTCGACTTCGAGGCGATCCTGGACATGATCACCTGGATCGTGGACCCGAACCAGCAGGCGATGTTCGAGAGCACCCAGCGCGCCTCCTTCAACCACGTTGCCTACAAGAACCCGCAGGTGGACAGCCTGCTCGCACAGGCGCTCAAGACCCTCGATCGCGAGCAGCGCACGCAACTGTACGTGCAGGCACAGAATCTGATTCTGGCGGACGCGCCAGTCTGCATCGTTGATTTCCCGAAGGCGATCACCGGCATCAATGCGCGGGTGAAGAATCGCATCCCGAACGCGGTGGGGACGGCCTTCAACGCGCATCAGTGGTACGTCACCGATGGCAAGTAACAGGAAGCGGGATGGGCAACCGGCAGACATTTCCACGGGAGGGCGGAGCATGGGAGCGGACCAAGCGACGGACGCGACACGGCAGCAGGCGCGGCGGGCCGAGTGGGCGGAGCAGGCGGCGGGATACCGCGCGTACATGAACGAGATCGCCGAGCACTGGCGCGCGTCGGGAGAGATGCTGCTCGACGCGCTGTGCGCCGCGCCGGGGATGCACGCCCTCGACCTCGCGTGCGGCTTCGGCGAACCCGCCCTCGCCATTGCGGAGGCGGTTGCGCCGGACGGGCGGGTGATCGCGACGGACCTCGTGCCGGAGATGCTCGCCCTCGCGGCGGAACGGGCCGAGGCGCGCGGCGCGCGCAATATCTGGTTTCAGCAGGCGGACGCCGAACGGCTCCCCTTCCCCGACGCATCGTTCGATCGCGTCTCGTGCCGGTTCGGCGTGATGTATTTCCCGGATGTCGCGCGGGCGCTCGGCGAGATGCGGCGCGTGCTCCGGCCGGGCGGGCGCGTCGCGCTCGCTGTCTGGGGGCCGGCGGAGGGAAACACCCTGGTGCGCTCACTCGCCGTGGTGGATGAGTATGTGCCAACGCCGCCCCCGGAGCCGGACACCCCGCATATGTTCCGTTTCGCCGCGGTGGGGACGCTGGGGGCGGCCCTCCGCGATGCGGGCTTCCGGCGGGTCGAGGAGGTGCAACGAACGCTCGCGCAGCCGTGGCCGCTGCCAGCGGAGCAGGCATGGCGTGCGGTGCTCGACACAAGCCCGCCCCTGCGCCACGCGGTTGAGGACCTGACGGTTGAGCGGCGCGCGGCGGTGCGAGATGCCGTCCTCGCCAATTTCCGCGCCCTCTCCGACGGGCGGCGCCTCAACTTCTTCGCGCCGGTGATCGTCGCGGCGGGGATGAGAGAGGCCTGGGAGGAGTCTACGAGCGTACGAATGTCGCCCACGTAGCGCATCGCATCCGAACGGCGTTCATGGCGTGTGCAGGCTGAGGCCGGGGATGCGCTGGAAATGGCGAATGTTTCGCGTGACGAGCGTGAGCTTGTGATACAGCGCGGTCGCCGCGATAAAGGTATCCGAGGCAGCAATCAATTGTCCCTGAGCGCGTAGCGTGCCTTGGATGGCAGCGAATTGTCCCGCGATGGACCGATTAATTCCAAGGACGGGTATTCCGCGCAGCAAGGTACGAAAGTCCGCTTCGTGATGCGCCCGATCTCGGCCGAAATAAATGCCTTCATACACTTTCGCGAAAGTAACGATACTCATCGCCATGCCATCGATGAGAAGTTGAGGGAAAAGCAGTACCGCGTCCGGTCGGCCCCTGAGAAAATCAGCAACTCGGTCGCTGTCGACAAGGTAGATCACTTCTCGGGAGGGGGCCGCTGGACATCGCGAGCCGCATAAATATCCTCTATCAGTTTATCGGTATCAATATCCGCCCATCCACCTGCGGCAGAGAAGAACGCTTCGATCTCCGCTTCGGTCATCTTTTTCGGCTTCAGTCGCCGCGCGGGCGGGTTCGGACGTTGTGCGCGTACCGGTACGATGGGGGTGATGACTGCCACGGCTTCATCATTGCGCCGCAGCATGCGCGGCTCGCCCGTCGCTCGTACTTCTTCGGCCACATCCACAAGATCGGGCCGGTGCGTGATGTCAATGCTTTTCATCGGTTTCGCCATGGATCGCCTCATCCACCTGAACGCGCCGCGCTTTCCTCGGTACACGCAGTATAGCACCGGCGGGGGCGTTCAGTCGGCGGCGGGCGTCGCGTCGCGGGGCAGGTCGGGGGTGAGATAGGTGCAGGAGGAGTCCACGAGCATGCGGAGCGCGTCGTCCGCGTTGCCCGCGACGACCGCCGCCGCCGCGAAGGTGTGCCCGCCGCCGCCGAGTGTTTTAGCGATCACATCCACCGGCGCATTCCCGGAGGCGCGGAGGATGACGCGGGTGCGCTCATCCGGGAATTCCAGCAGCGCCGCGCCGATCTCCGCACCCTCGACCGTCGCGGCGTGATCCGCGAAGCCGGGGGCATCCTCGACGGCGAGGCCATACCGCTTGAACTGGTCGCGCGTCACGGTCATCACGGCCAGATGGCCGTTGCACGTCAACTGGATGCCCTGTAACGCCTCGCCGAGCAGGCGAATCTTGGCGACGGATGTGCTCTCGTACATCTCCGCGTACAACCGGCGTTCGTCCGCGCCACGGTCGGCGAGGTCCGCGACGATGCGGTGCGCCTCGGCATTCGTGTTCGGGAAGCGGAAGGAGGCGGTGTCCGTGACGATGCCGAGGTAGAGCCAGCCCGCTTCCTCCGGTGTCACGTCCCGCGCGAGCAGCAGGAGCAGTTGGTAGGCGAGCACCGCCGTCGCCGTCGCCTCGGGATCAATGACGGGGATGTCCACCTCGATCCCGGTATGGGGATGGTGATCGAGGCAGATAATCGTGCATTGCTTCGCCGCATGTCGCGCGGCAATCGCCGCGCCCGGCGCGCCGACGCGATCCCAGCCCGAACTCGTGTCGAGCACGACCGCGACATCCGCCTCCGGCAGCGGATCGTCCGCGCCGTACACCTTCGCCCGGGCCGCCGCATCTATGTATTGGTATCGCGCGGGGATGGCGCAACCGAGGGCGATGGTCGCGGGGATGCCGACCCGCTCCAATGCGGAGGCGAGGGCGAGCGCCGAGCCGAGGCCGTCCGCGTCCGCGCCGAGATGGGTCGTGATGAGGACGGACGACGCCTCGCGCAGGCGCGCCGCCGCCCGCCGCAACGCGGCGCGGCGCGTCAGGCCAATCGGCGTAGACCGGGCGGTCACGCGAACCTTCCCTCGTGGCGACGAGCGCCGGTGATCGTGTTCATAGCGAGCGTTCATGCCCTCCGCTACGCAACTGGCATGCCAGAAACCGCCGGATAGGGAGAAAAGACCGTGGCCCAAGTATATCAGCAATGAGCAATGAGCAATGAGTCGGATGATGTGTCTCACTCATTGCTCATTGCCTGTTGCTCGTCAGCGTGGCGTGTCCGCCTCCGGGATCGGGCTGGTGGCGATGTAGGCGACGGCGAGGGCGAGGACGACGGCGGCGCAGAAAAAGGTCGCGCGCGCGCCGTAGTGGGCGGCGATCACGCCGCCGGCAAACCCACCGACGGGGATGTTGCACCAGGCGATCATGCGGATGGCGGCGGAGGCGCGGCCGAGCAGGTGATCGGGGATCACCGTCTGCCGCAGCGAGATCGAGGGGATATTGAGGAGCGTCACCGCGATACCCCAGAGCACGCCGACGCCGGTCATCAACGCGAGATTGCCCGTCAGCCCGAAGGCGAGCGGGACGAGCGGCTGGAAGAAGGTCGCCATGAGAATTTGCCGCCCGAGCGGCAGTTTCCGCGCGATCTTCCCCACAACCAGCGAGGCGAGGAACTGACCGATGGCGACGCTGGAGAGGAAGAGACCCGTCTCCGCGGCGCTGAAGTGCAACTCGATCCGCGACCGGTAGACCAGCACGGCGATGACGGCGCTCGTCGCGAGATTGCCGACCGCCGTGGCAATCGAGAGCGCGCGAATGAGCGGATGATTCCAGACGAACCGGACGCCCTCGCCCATCCGCCGCCAGAAGGTCCCCTCCTCGCGCTGCACGGCGGGCGCGCTGAATGGGCGCTTGATCATGAGCAGCGAGATCACGGAGACGACATACGAGACGGTGTCAATTACCATCGTCCCCGCCGCCGTGAAGAGCGCGACAAGCACGCCCGCCAGCGGTTGGCCGGAGAGTTCGGCGGCGCTGCGGGTGACCTCCAGTTTGCTGTTCGCGTCCGATAGTTGCCGCTTCGCGACGAGGTTCGGCAGGCAGGCGGTGTAGCCGACATCGAAGAAGATCGTGAAGAGGCGCATGAGCGCGCCGATGACGAAAAGCTGCACGAGCGTCAGGCCGCCCAGGAAATAGGCGACCGGGATGCTGACGACGAGCAGGCCGCGCGCCGCGTCGCAGACGAGCATGATCGTGCGGCGGTTCCAGCGATCCGCGATCACCCCGGCGGGCAGGGCGAAAATGAGGTACGGCAGGAAACTGATCGCACTCAATGCGCCGACGGTGATCGCCGAGCGATTGATGTCGAGTACCAGCCAGGGAAGGGCAAACTGCGTGATCTGCGTGCCGAACACGCTCAGACTCTGCCCGCCCCAGAGCGTGAGGAAATCGCGGTTCCGCATCAGCGAATGCGCGATGGGCGCCTGCTCCGGTGCGCCGATGGTCGGCTCTTTTGTTTCTCCCTGCGCGATCACCGGTGCGTCCGCGCCCATGTGCTTATCCCCTTCGCGCGCCTCCGCACACTTCTCCATTGCCGCCCGCATCGCCGCCCAGGGTGTGTGGTTGTTGATCGCTCAATCTGACAATTTCTTCATTCTCGCACACCACCCGGCATGAGCGCAAAACTATACGGGGAGCAGGCATAAGTAACGAGTTGAAAGTTGGAAGTGTCGAGAACCATTACTTGGGCACTCGC
>JAICIL010000080.1 GCA_025924435.1 Chloroflexia bacterium
CACGACGGGCAATGTGGCGAACAAGGTGCCGGCGGGCGATCTGCGCGGGCTGCTCTGGGTCGGCGGCCCGGCGACGACCGACCGCACGCGCCTCTTCGCCCGCACCGGGAACGGCGCGTGGGGGGAACTGGCGATCCCCGCACTCGCCGAGAAGCGTCCGACGGCGATGGCCGCGCTCAACGACGGCCTCTACCTGCTCGACGGCGCGGCGGGCGTCATCCTGCGCGCCCCATTCGCCGATGGCAGCGGCGTGAAACCGTGGACGACTGACGCCGCTTCCGCCGAACTGAGGACGGCGGTGGACATGGCGAGCGATGGCCAGACAATCTGGGTGCTGCTCGCGGATGGCCGGGTGCGCGCCTTCGTCGGCGGTGTGCCCGGTCAGCTGATCGCGGCCCCCGCCATCCCGCCAATGAAGGAACCGACCGCGATCGCCGCGCCCGCGGGCAGCCCCTATCTGTACGTCGCGGATGGCGCGCAGGGGCGGATCGTGCGCATCCGCAAGGCGGACGGGCGGATCGTGCAGGTGTTGCGGTCGGCGGATGGCGCGCCGCCGATCACCGGGATGCAGAGTCTGGCGGTGGATGAGGGGAAGGGCACGCTCTGGTATGCCACCGCCGATGGCATCGTGGCCGTGCCCTTGCCGCCCGTGCGCGGCGCATAACTGGCTTGACATAATCGGTGTGGTATGCTCGGTGCGACGAGAAGCGTGGGGAACGTGACACGGCACGCTTCTCTCGTCCGCGAAAGGAGCCCGCGTGGCGCAAGATCGCGTACATCTCCCCGACCGGGATGGCGGCCCGTCGCGCATCAGGCGGAGGCGGACTTCGCGGAACTCCTCGATTTCTACCGCATCCCGTGGCTCTATGAACCGACCTCGTTCGCGATCGAGTGGGACGGCGATGCCGTCACGGAGATGTTCACGCCGGATTTTTACCTGCCCGATCAGGACCTCTACGTCGAATTGACGACGATGAAGCAGAGCCTGGTGACGAAGAAGAACCGCAAGGTGCGGCGGCTGCGGGAGTTGTATCCCGAACTGCACATCAAACTGCTCTACCGCCGCGATTACCAGCAACTCGTCGCGCAGTACGGCTACGGCGCGCTCGAAATCACCGAACTGCGACCGGAGGATATTGACCGCATCCTCGTCAGCCCCGCCGAACTGCACGAGCGGGTCGTCGCGCTCGGCGAGCAGATTTCGCACGACTACGCCGACCGCACAGTTGTCCTCGTCGGCGTCCTGAAGGGCGTGACCTTCTTCCTGGCGGACCTCGCGCGCGCGATCACGCGGCCCCTGGCGATTGACTATCTGGCGGTCGCGGGATACGGGACGCCGGCCAAGGGCCGCTCGCGGCAGCCGGGCGCGGTGCGGATCATCAAAGATTTGGATGAACAGATCACGGGCCAGCACGTCATCCTCGTCGAGGATGTCGTCAACACCGGGCTATCGCTCGCCTACATCCTCAAGCACCTGAAGGCGAACAAGCCCGCGAGCATCGCGGTCGTGACGCTGCTGGACAAGGCGGATAAACGGCTCGTGGACGTGCCGCTCGATTACGTCGGCTTCCCGTGCCCGAACGAGTTCGTGATCGGCTACGGGCTCGATTATCGCGAGCGGTACCGCAACCTCTCGTTCCTCTGCGTGCTGAAGCCGGGGGCGTACGAGCAGACCGCGCCGCTCCGGCCGCGCGAGGACGTTGTCGTGGGCGAAACGGCGCGCACGCAGTAAGAGCCCCAACGGGTCTTGGCTGGGGCCCCTGCAATCGCCGACTCCCGCACCGCCCGCCGCCTCGTCCGGGACTTTCGTCTGCCGAAACGACCTGCGATGCTGGATGATCCATGCTGCCGGCCGCGCTGCGGGAGCCCGCTTGCCTGCACCATTTCCGCCAGTGACTCAGTACACCGTCCGTAACTCCTTGGAACTCTTACCATCTGTACGTTACACGCTGTACGGTCATTTGTCAAGGGGTTTTGCGCGCAATTTCCGTAGAAAGCGGAGAGTACTGCATGCCGCGATGGCGGAGACCGGATACGACAGCGACACACGTTGCATCGCTTCGGGAATTAATGTCGGCGACAAAAACAATCTTCCGATTGAAAGCGCCGCGACGAAGCCCGACATCCGGACATACCGCAGCCCGTGACCCGGCGATCGAGGATGGTCGCAATGCGAGGCGGTAATGCGCCATACTCCTTCCTCTGCGCCGCGCGGATCGCCTCGGGCGCGAAGACATCGAGTAATCGTCGCAGGCCGCGCGCCGGCACGATCTTGCCCGGTGGCCGATCCGCCCGTTCTTCGCCGCCACCAGATCGCCGCCAGAGCCGCACCTTTTCCCATAGCAGCGTCACGCCTAACTGATCGAGAAACCCCGCCGCCACCCAACCCAAGGCCACCAACCGGCGCACCGCGTCGAAATCCAACACCTGCATCGCTGCCCAGCCGAGGCATTGCTCGCCCACCTTGAATGCATCCTCGATTGCCCGGCGTTGCCGATCTCTCCGGAAGAATTCCGTCGCTTCCGCCGTCGTCACCGCGCGATCCGTGACGAGCCACCACGGATCGCGCGGTGATGTGGGCGCGGCGGACTTTCACCAACCAGATCGCTCGCGCTCACCGCTCGCCGCTTGCCCGGTACGGTCATCCGGGCGTCGTGCCGGTACCGCAGGACGAGCGGGCACACCGCGACCGCTTCCGTCACCGCTTGCAGCTTCTCGCGGGGTTGGCCGACGGTGCGCGCCACCACCTCGGTTTCGACCTGGGCGAGCGGGTACGATGCCGCCGCACATTCCTGGCGATGGCAGGCGGGGGCATCGCGCGTTGGATGGACGAGTCGGTCGCGCTCGCGCATGCGGCGGACCCAACGCGCCCCTCTCGCCCAGATGCGATCCCGGAGGGCGATGTCGTCGAAGCCCGCGTCCAGGGTCTCCGTCATCGCGGCATCCAGCGGGGCGAGCGCCGTGCCGATCGCCGTCAACGCCCGTTGCGTCTCGGCGGATTCGCGGCGGGAGCCATCGGCAGTATTGCTGAACAGATGGTGAGACAAGAGTCCGCGCCGCTCGTGGCCGATGCCAATCGCGATGAGCGTCCGATCGCCCGGCACGGCCCCGCCCCGGCGGATGGCTTGACCCGCTGCACCCTCGCCATCGCTTGTGCGTACGGCTTCCGCATGCTGCCCAAAGGGCACCCGGATCCATCGAGGATCGCCCAAAGCCGCGCCACTGCTCGACGCGATGGTGCGCAGGCGGTCAAATCACATCGTCGTTTCGCCGCGCACCATCGCGTCGAGCAGCCATGCGGTACGCCGGTCGCCGGCAAGTGGCGTGAAACCGGACAGATAGGCGGCAAAGTGATCGCCTTGCGCCGCATTGCGTTCCATGGTCTGCCCTCCTCGATTGCCAACCGACTGCTGCCCCTCTTGTCCCACCAGGTTATGTCCGGATGCCAGACGGCAACCATTGACAGCGAGTACGAATGCAACTATATTTATTACAATCAGATCTCCCAACATTGCCTTTCTCACGCGTGACCGGGTCGTGTGGTTGCGGATGTCGAGCATGGGGTGGAGTCCGTTCTACCCTGATCGGAGAGGCGGAGTTGCTATGGAAGGCTCCATCGTGAACAAACTCAGCAGACGACGGCTCCTCGCCATATCCGGCGGTATGACCACCACTGCCGTACTGGCGGCGTGCGGGGGCAACGGCGCAAAGACGGCGGGTACATCCACACCAGCGACCGGTGGCGGGGCGCAAGTCACCATCAGCAGCCCGACGGCTGCCAGCGCCTCGGTTGCGGCGGCGGCCAGCCCGAGCATCGCGGTCACGCGCCCGGAACTGAAAGGCAAGATCACGATCGCACGCCAGCCGGCCTCTCCGCTTTCCAACGGCAAGCAAGACCCCGGAGATGTTGCCTTTCAGCAACTCCTTGACCGGTATCAGAAAGAGCATCCCGGTGTGACACTCGAGTGGGTCCAGGTGCCGGGATCGAGCTTCGACGATCTCTATCAGTGGATTCAGACACGGCAAGCGGCCAAGACGGTGCCGACCATTTCCGGCCACTACCTGACCGCCACGACCGCGCAGGATGCGACGAACACCGCCCCGTGGGTCAAGATGACGCCCTATCTCGAAAAGAACAGCGCCTACACCGGCAAACCGTGGAAGGAGGATTTCCCGGCGGACGCCCTCGCGTACGTGCAGGCGTCCCTCTCGCAACTCTATTCCGTCACCTTCACGGCGTATAAGGCGGCGTGGATGTACAACAAGAATCTCTGGGCCAAAGCGGGGCTGACCGAGGCGGACGAACCGAAGACTTGGGTGGATTTCTTCAAGGTGCTCGACAAACTGAAGGCCTCCGGCACGATACCACTCGCCCGCACCGGCGACGGCTTCGCCCTCTCGCATACCTACTGGGTGACGCTGAATTCGGTCGGCCGCAAGGCGTGGCTGGAGATGAGCGGCGGCAAGATCTTCGCGGACGATCAGACGAAGTTCAAGGCGCTCTGCGCGGGTACGTGGAAGATGGATACGCCGTGGAACCGCAAGACGGCGGAAGTGACGAAGCGGCTCTTCCAGTATTGGCCGCCGGGCAGCACCAGCCTGAAAGCGTCGGACATCGAGCAGCTCTACCTGACGCAGAAGGCGGCGCTCTGGCAGGGGACGCCGGGGAGTCAGGGGGAGACGATCCTCCGCCACCTCGACGAGGCGAAGGCGGAAGGGTTGGAGGTATTCGATGTCGGCGCATTCCCGACGCCGCAGCCGGACGCCGAAACCTTCGGCGCGGATATCGCCAAGGACGCCGCGCCGCTCGCGGACGACGGCGAAACCGGCCTCGAGTACTACATCGCCATCCCGGATATCCGGCAGGACAAGGACCCCGCCGCCGAAGCGATCGCCGTGGATTGGGAGCAGTGGATGACGACGCCGGAGATCCAGGCGTTCTACGTGAAGCCATCCTATGAACTGCCGATCAATCCGAACGTCAAACTTGAGGACCCGCGGCTGCTGCTCTTCTACAAGAACAAGACCCAGGGGTTTCCGACGCACTGGTTCTACGGCAACCGCCCGGACTGGCTCCCGAACTACCAGGGGTACCTGCTCGGTCAGAAGGACCTCGACGCCTACATCAAGGACGAGCAGGCGGAGATCATGGCGTGGACGCAGCAGCAGATTCGCCAGGAGAATCTCAACATCGCCTGCGCATGAGCAAAAGATGGAGCATCACGATCACCCGCTCGCGAGATGCGAGAGGCGATAACGGCTGCCGTATTGATCTTGCCGTGATCGCTCGTCGTGGTCGAAGGAGCGGGCGGCGGCGAGCACCGTCATGATTGGTGATCCGCCGTGACTGCCGATTACAACAGGCGCGGCTGGATCACCGCAGCCTCCGGCGCCTCGTGCGGCTGGCCGAGCAGGTCCCGCATTTCGAGGGCATTGACGACCGCATAATTCCCGGCGTTATTGTTGAACAGCAGATGGACGGTTCGCGCTTCCGAGGCTGCTTCGTGCACGTTCGGCAGCCAGCCGCGCAGCTCGTCCGTCGTGTAGCGGTAGTTGAACCGCTCTTGGCTGCCTTTGAGGCCCGGCTTGTTCCACGTCTCGCGATTGCGCCCGTGGAAGCGGACAATCGCCAGCGCGGGGTTCGTCATGGCGACGAGCGGCGGCACGCTGTTCGACTCGCCCTGCGGTTCGTCCACAATGGTGTACACCATTCGCAGCTCGCGGAGCGTGGCATACGTCCGCTCCCGCTCCTGCGGCGCGAGCCACGAGCGGTGGCGGAACTCGACGGCGAGCAGATCGTCGGGGAACATTTCGCGCACCTGCGCGAGATAATCGCGGTTGCGATCGGTCGCGACGAACCACGGCGGGAACTGGAAATGGAGGGCGCGCAGTTTGCCCGCCGCGCGCAACGGTTCGACCGCGCCGCTGAATCGCTCGACGATCTCGCGCGTCGGCGGCACCGTCTGCCCTTGCGCGTCCCGCTCGTGGAGCGTCAGCGCCTTGTACGCCTTGACATTGAAAACGAAATTTTCCGGCGTCGCGTCCGCCCATTTGGCGAAATTCCGCGCGCTTTGGAGCGCGTAGAAGGTGCTGTCCACCTCGACGATCGGGAAAAAGCGCGCGTAATACGCGAGCCGGTCGGCGGGCTTGACGCCCGATGGGTAGAAGCCCAGGTGATCGGACCAGTTGCAGGTGCCGACGAGGATCATATCGGCCATCTTTCCGCGCCTTGACGTGTATGCGATACTCACGATGTTGGCTATTGGGCGCCAGATGCCCCGAAGGATCGCACCATGAGCCTGGCGTACGACCACAACCGATGCTACCGCACGATGCCTGCCGCGCCCGCTCCGTGCGAGCCGCGCGACGGGTCGGGCGATGGCGGCCTCCCGGCACCGTCCCGGCAGGGGCGGCTGCTTCCGGTGCGCTAATTCCCGCAAACCTCCGCTGACCCCTGCCTTCTCGAATGTGCCGAGTGCTGAGTACGGAGTACTGAGTGCGTCGGTGATTGCGTGCTGCCAACGTTGTGCCGCCAACTGAAAGGACTACGATCATGGCATCGAACTTCATCGAAGAACCTGAAGATGTGGACGACGACCAGTTCGACCGGTGGTACGTGGACGTCATTAAACGTTCCGGGATGATGGACAACTCGCCCGTCGCGGGCTGTCGGGTCTTCAAGCCCTACGGTTACGGGCTATGGGAGAACATGCAGCGCCGGCTGGACGACCGCTTCAAAGAAACCGGCGTCGAGAACGCGTATTTCCCCCTCTTCATCCCCGAATCCATGCTCGCCAAGGAGGCGGAACACATCGAGGGATTCGCGCCCGAAGTCGCATGGGTGACGATGGGCGGGACGAGACAACTCGAAGAGCGGCTCGCCATCCGCCCGTCATCGGAGTCCATCATCTGCCCGATCTTCGCGGAGTGGGTGCAGAGTTACCGCGACCTGCCCATCCTCATCAACCAGTGGTGCTCCGTCGTGCGTTGGGAGGAGCGGCCCCGGTCGTTCCTTAGGACGCGCGAATTCCTCTGGCAGGAGGGGCACACCGCGCACGCCACCGCCGAGGAGGCCGAAGAGCGCGCCCTCCAGATGATTGATGTCTACAACGACTTCTACGTCAACGAACTCGCCGTCCCCTCCGTGATGGGTCGGAAAAGTGATTCCGAACGGTTCGCGGGTGCGCTGCGGACGTACACGCTCGAAGCGATGATGCGCGGCAAGAAGTGGGCGCTCCAATCCTGCACCTCGCACAACCTTGGCGATCACTTCGGCAAATCGTTCAATATCCAGTTTCTCGCCCCCTCCGGCGAGCGCGAGTATGCTTGGAACACGTCGTGGGGCCTCTCGTGGCGGGCGATTGGCGCGATCATTATGGTGCACGGCGACCAGAGCGGCTTGCAGATGCCCCCGCGCGTCGCGCCCACGCAAGCGGTCGTCGTGCCGATCTGGCGGACGGACGAGGCGCGGGCGCAAGTCTTCGAGGCGTCCGACCGGATCGAGCGCGCCTTGAAGGCGGCGGGCGTGCGCGTCAAAGTGGATCGCGACGCGGAGCACACGCCCGGCTGGAAGTTCAACGAATGGGAACTGAAGGGCGTCCCCGTGCGGATCGAAGTCGGGCCGCGCGATGTCGCGGCGGGTCAGGCGGTGCTCGCCCGCCGGGACAACCGGACGAAGGAGGCCGTGCCGCTCGACGGCTTGGCGGGCCGCGTGCAGGCGCTGCTCGACGACATCCACCACGCGCTCTATCAGCGCGCGCTCGACTTCCAGAAGGAGAACAGTGCGAAAGTCGCGTCCTACGACGAATTGAGGGAACGCGTCGCGGCCAATGCGGGCTTCTCGTACATCTTCTGGGATGGCGACCCCGCGACCGAAGAGAAGATCAAGCAGGAGACGAAGGCGACGATCCGCTGCATCCCCCTGCACGACAACGACGAGGAAGGCCCCGACCTCTTCACCGGCAAGCCGGTGCGCGGCCGGGTTGTCGTGGACCGGGCATACTGAATCCATCGCTGACGAAGGAACGGATCCAAAGCCCTCAATATGCTCTGCTCCCCTCTCCATCGCCGCACAAACCTGACTCATACCGTGATCTCAGAGCGATGGAGAGGGGCCGGGGGTTGAGGGTTGAAAACGGTTTTCAGCTTGGCAACTTCTGTGACAGGCTTCAGCCTGTCATCACCACATCTATATCTTCCCCATCCGCTTCAGATTCTCGAAACTCGTCCGCGCGGCGTCAATCGCCGAGCCTTCGGCGCGATCCTGCTCGACGATGTACCAGCGGACGCCGCCCCGTTCCGCCGCATCGAAGAGCGGCGCGAAATCCACGGAACCCGTGCCGACGGGTGCGAAGGTCTCTGCCGCGTCCTTTGTCATGTCTTTCAGATGGACGAGCGGCACGCGGCCCGCGTAGGTGTCGAGCAGGACGGTCGGGTGCTGCCCCGCTTTTTGAACCCAGAAGGCGTCGAGTTCCAGTTGCACGAGCGCCGGATCGGTGTGCGCCGCCAGCCAGTCGAAGGCGGTGAGGCCGTCAATCGTCGTCTCGAACTCGAACGCGTGGTTGTGGTAGCAGAGGCCGAGACCTTCCGCGTGCGCCGCCGCGCCGATGCGGTTCAGCGAGGCCGCGACCGCGCGATAGGCGTCCTCCGTCCGCCGCTCCGGCGGCAGGAAGGGGCAGACGAGCGTCGGGCAGGCGAGGATGTGACATTCGCGGATGACGGCGGGCAACTCCGCCTCCATCCGCGCGAGCGCGATATGGCTCCCCGCGACCGCCATGCCGAGCGCGTCGAGTTTCGCCCGCAACGCCTCGGCGGTGAGCGGGCCGTATCCGTGCAGTTCGACGCCCCTGTAGCCAATTGCCGCGACTGCTTCAAGCGTGCCGGCGAAGTCGCGCGCCGCCTCTTCGCGGACGGTGTAGAGTTGAAGGGCTACCGGAATGTTCGCCATTGGCTCCTCCATCATTTTGCTTTCCGTCGGTTGCGTTGAAGTCGCCCGCTCGCTCGCATCCTCTGCTACCCTGGCGTCACGCAGGCGGGTCTTCCGCAAGCGATACCGGGGCGATCTCGCGGAGGATTACGTCGAGTTTCGCCGCGAGATCGGCGATATCGCCCCGCCGGATATCCTCCCACATCCGGTCGCGATCAATCCCTTCGTACATATGTGCGTAGAAGTTGCGGAACGCCGCGATCCCTCGCCAAGGGACCTCGGGGTGGCGGCGCTTAACGGCATCCGAGACTTTCCCCGTGACATCCGCGATCTGATACATGTTCCAGCAGAGTGCGTCGAGCTTATCATCGTCGGCGAAGAGCGCTGCCTTCCCGTTGGCAGTCAGTTCCTCGACCCGTCCGGCGCAACGCAGGGCGTGGCGGAGGTGGCCGGGGTCGCGCTCCGGGTGCTTGTTTGTCACAGCGGGACCAGATCGCGTTGGATGGAGCGGCGCAGGCGCTCGCTCAGCCGCGGCGAATCGAGCGTGACCTGCACATCGCAGCCGAGGAGATCTTCGAGGGCGACGATCAAGCCACCGGGGAAGAATGGAGGCGTTACTGCGGCGGGCGTGACGAGGAAATCAACGTCGCTCGCCGGTTCGGCCTCGCCGCGGGCGACGGAGCCGAAAAGGCGGATATCCGCCGCGCCGTTTTCGCGCGCGACGCGGACAATCTCATGCCGTCGCGTTAAAATGTCCCGTTTCGTGAGTGCCGCCATGCGATCCTCCGATCCCGCGCGCGACGATTATAGCGGCGCGGGGCGCACCCCGCCACCGCGCGAGGGGTGTCACGGGGAATCGCCAAAAAACACGGCATTGCATTCTGATGGATGTCCTCTATCGCTAGAATGGCGGCTCGTCGTCGGCATCGTCGTCTGCGGGTGCGGCGCGTTCCAGTTGCTCGACGCGCAGTTCCGCCGCGTCGAGGAGCGCCTGGCAATGCGCGGCGAGCGTCATCCCCTCCTCGAACGCGGCGAGCGAATCATCGAGGGACATGTTGCCCATTTGCAGGCGCGAGAGGACATCTTCGAGGCGTTCATAGGCTTCCTCGAACGAGAGTTCGGCCTTCGTGTCGCGGTGTTCCCCTGCGCTCATGCGTCCTCCACGATTCCGGTTGCCGTCGCGCCGAACGCGCCGTCCGCGACGCGGACACGGAGCGCGCGTCCCCGCCGCCCCTCACCGGCGCGGCGGATGACGTCGCCGGTGTCGGCGTCGCTGACGAGCGCATAGCCGCGATCCAGCACCGCCGCCGGGTTGAGGGCGGCGAGCGCGGCCAGCCGCGCGCCCAGCCGCTCGCGGTCCACGAGCAGCCCTTGCGAGACGAGCGCCGCCAGGGTCCGCGTCCGCTCGTCAATCCGCTGCCGCAATTGCTCGGCGCGCAGCGTCGGGGAGACGCGCCGCAGATTGCGGCGGAGCGCGTCGAGATCGCTCGCCCGCTGTTCGAGGTCGTCGCGCATCAGCGCGGCCATCGCCCGCGCCGCCGCGCGGAGATCGTCGGCGATCGCCGCGATGTCCGGCGTGCAGAGTTCGGCGGCGGCGGATGGTGTCGGGGCGCGGACATCGGCGACGAGATCGGCGAGCGTCACATCCGTCTCGTGGCCGACCGCGCTGACGACCGGGATCCGGCAGGCGAAGATCGCGCGCACGACCGTCTCGTCGCTGAAGGGCGCGAGGTCCTCCGCCGAGCCGCCGCCCCGCCCGACGATGATGACGTCCGCCCGCCCGTCCGCCTGCAACTCCGCGATGGATTGGACAATTTCGGCGGGCGCTGCGCTCCCCTGCACGGACGCGGGCGCGAGCACGAGCGAGGTCAGCGGATAGCGGCGCGCGACGACCGTCTGGATGTCGTGCCAGACCGCGCCGGACGCGCTCGTGACAACGCCGATGCAGCGGGGCGCGGCGGGCAGCGGGCGTTTGCGCGCCTCATCGAACAATCCTTCAAGTTCCAGTTGCAGCCGCAGCCGCTCGAACTGCGCGGCGAGCAGGCCGACGCCGTCCGGCTGGATGAGGTCAATGTAGAGTTGGTACTGGCCCGTCGCCTCATAGATGCCGATGCGGCCGTGAGCGAGGACGGCGTCTCCGTCGTCCGGCAGATACGAGAGGTAGCGCGCCTGCTGCTTGAAGCAGACGCAGCGGAGCGACGCGTCAATGTCCTTCAGCGAGAAGTAGAGATGCCCGGACGCCGGGCGCGAGATATTCGACGCCTCGCCCCGTACCCAGATGTCCGCCAGCACCGGATCAATCTGGAACAACTCTTTCAGATAGGCGGTGATCTCGGAGACCGTGACGAGCGTCACACCGAACTCCTGAGTAGCGAGTAACGAGTAACGAGTCGAAAGTAACAAGTAACAAGCGGTGCGAGCCGTATCACTAATCGCTTGCCATGCCAGCGGTACTCCCGGTTCTCGTCACGTTCGACTCGTTACTCGTTACTCGCGACTGATTACTGCCCCAGGCGCATCAACGGCTGACTGTATTCGACGGGCTGGCCGTTCGAGACGAGCAGTTCCTCGACGACGCCGCCGCGCTCCGCCTGAATCTCATTCATGATCTTCATCGCCTCGATGATCGCGACCGTCTGGCCCGCCGAAACCGTGTCGCCGACGCGCACGAACGGCTCCTCGCCGGGGCCGGGCGCGGAGTAGTAGGTGCCGATCATCGGCGAAGCGACGACATATCCATTAGGGACGGCCACAAGTGCGCCATCTCCCTCGTCCGGGATCTCATTTGCGAAAGGCATGCCCGCCGCCGCGCCGTTTTTCTGGAGGCGCGGCGCGGAGAGGATGACATGGACGCCGTTCGCGTCCACCTCGATCTTGCCGAGGCCGTGCTCGGCCATCACGGCGGCGAGCGCCGCGATGTCGTCCGTCAGGCCGGCGGGGAGGCCGCGCCCGTCTTCGCGCTCGTCGCTCATCCGTTCGCTCGCTCGATGTAGGTGTTCGACCGCGTATCCACCTTCAGATTGTCGCCCTGATTGACGAAGAGCGGGACGTTGATGACGAGGCCCGTCTCCAACTTCGCGGGTTTGACGGCCCCGGTCGCGGTGTCGCCCTTGATGCCCGGTTCCGTCTCGACGACCTGCAAAACGACCGCCGTCGGGATGATAACCTCGATCGGCTCCCCCGCGAAAGTCTGCATATCCACCGTGTCGTTCTCGCGGATGTAATGGACGGCATTGCCGAGCGTCTCCGGCGCAAGCACCGGCTGCTCATACGAATCGGTGTCCATGAAGACGTAGTTGCCGTCGTCGTCCCGGTAGAGGTACTGGACGGTGCGCCGGTCGAGTTCGGCGACGGTGAAGCGCGTGCCGTTCTGGAAACTCTTGTCGGTGATCGCGCCCGTGCGCAGATTGCGCACGGTGATCTTGATCGTCGCGCTGCCGCGCGCGGTCTTAATGTGCTGGTAATCCATCACCCGCAGGAGCGCGCCCTCGTATTCGATGACGATCCCCTTCTTCAACCCGCCCGTATCAATGACCATGCATTCCCCACCCCATGTCGCGCGCGATCCTGAACGCCGGTTGGCTGCGCGGTCGCGCTCCCCTCAGCATGGAGCACTGTACACGGCGCGCTTGCTTTTGTACATCGGGTTTGCCGTCAGACCTCAAGCACCGGCGCGTCCGTGAGATTCATCATCCCGGTCGGCGTGAAGACGACGAGGTCCTCGATGCGCACGCCGCCCCAGTCGGGCAGATAGATGCCCGGTTCGATGGTGAGGGACATGCCCGCCGCGAAGACGTCCTCGCCCTCCTTGCGGGCGCTCGGCGCTTCGTGCACCTGCAGGCCGATACCGTGCCCAAGCCCGTGCAGGAATGCCTCGCCGTATCCCGCCTCCGCGATCACCGCGCGCGCGGCGGCGTCGAGGTCGCCGCCCGTCATGCCGGGGCGGGCGACCTCCTCCGCGTGGCGCAGGGCGCGCAGGACGACATCGTAGATACGGCGGAATTGGTCGTCCGGCTCGCCGACGACGATGGTGCGGGTCAGGTCGCCGCTGTAGCCCTCGTACCGCGCACCCATGTCAATGACGACCGGCTCGCCCGCGCGGATCGGGCGGTCGGTGACGGTGTGGTGCGGCCGCGCGCCGTTCTCGCCCGCGCCGACGATGGTGGAGAAGCCCAGCCCCTCGCCGCCGTGCGCGCGGACGGCCTTCTCCAGTTCCCACGCCACTTCTTTCTCGGTCATCCCCGCGACGATGCGCTCCGATACCTCGACAAACGCGGCGACCGTGATCGCCTGCGCGCGCCTGAGCAGGGCGACTTCAGCATCGTCTTTGCGCAGTCGGAGGTCGCTGATGAGCGAACCGATCTCCGCCAGTTCCACGCCCGGTAGCGTTGCAGCGAGCCATTGATAGGTCGTGTAGAGGATCGCGCTCTCGTCGAAGCCGATGCGGCGGAGCGTGTGCCGCGCCGCGATCTCCCGGAGTTGCTCCGCCGCCTCGTCCTGCCGGGCGTAGGCGACGATCTCGTACTCGGGGGCCTCGGCGCGGGCCTGTGCGGCGTTCACGACGCTCGTCCGCAGATATGCCGCGTCTGCCGTGATGAGCAGCGCGCCCGCCGATTCGTTCGGCGGGTGATCCTCGCCGGTGTAGCCGGTCAGGTAGCGGCGGTTCGCGGGGTGGGTCGTGTAGACGGCCCCGAAACCGGCGTCCGCCATCGCCCCGCGCAGCCGCGCCAATCGCTCGGCATGGATCGTCGCCCCGCTCGTTATTATCACGCCGACGCCTCACCTTCCGCGAAGAGCGCGGCGAGATAATCCACCGCCAAAACGTACCCGCGCCAGCCGAGGCCGACGATCTGCCCGCGCGCCACCGGCGCGGTTACGGAGGTGTGCCGGAACGCCTCGCGCGTGTGGATATTCGAGAGGTGCACCTCGATGATCGGGCAGGGGAGCATGGCGAGCGCGTCGCGGATCGCGTAACTGTAGTGCGTGAAGGCGCCCGGATTGATGATGACGCCGTCCGCGCGCCGCCCCGCGCCTTGCAGCGCGTCAATGATCGCGCCTTCGTGGTTCGACTGGACGAACACAAGGGCGATGCCGCGCGGCTCGGCATGGGCGCGCACCCGCGCCTCGATGTCCGCGAGCGTCGTCGTGCCGTAGATTTCCGGTTGGCGCGTGCCGAGCATGTTGATGTTCGGCCCATTCACGACGAGCACCGTCCGCGCCATGCCACGCTCCGTTCAAAGGCAGTCAGGGGCTACCGCACCCAGCCGCGCGTCCGCAGCAACTCCGTGCCGACAAGGCCGACGGAGACGCGCTCTTGCAGCGTCGTCCCCGCCGGGTTGAACTCCAACCTGCCGTACTCGAAGTATTGGACGGTCTTGCCGTTCTCCGCCGCTTCCTCGCCGAGCGGCAGGCCGAGCAGCGCCTTGCCGTTGGCGGTGTCCCAGTACTGCTTGAAACTGCCGGCCAGCACATGGCGCGTCTCGGGGAAGTATCGCTTGTCCGGCGTCAGGTTCGGCGGCGGGTCAATGCCGACGCCGCCCGGCTTGTTGTTCGCGTTGAACGCTTCCTGCCCGATCCGGCCCAGCGCGACGGACGACGTGTCCGGGTGCCACTCGAAGCGCGCCCGCTCGAAGTACTGCACGGTGTACATGCGGTCGTCCGCCGGGTTGCGCTCGGTGAACTCCTCGGTGAGCGGGTAGCCGAAGCGCGCGACGCCGCCGTTCGCATCCCAGAACTGCTTGAAGCCGTTTTGCAGGTTGTGGCCGGTCTCGTTGAAGTAGCGATGGTCCGCGTTGTTGTCGCCGATCTGCGGCGCGCGGGCGGCGGGCTGATCGCTCCGCTTCATCACGTCCCAGACCGCGCCGTCCTCCTGCCCGATGCGCCACAATCCGAAGCCCGCGACGCCCGCCTGCCGCACGAGCGCGAATTTGGCGTCGAAGGTTGCGGCGCTCTCGAACCAGACTTCGTGCTGGTCGGCGCCGTCGTCGGTGTAGCGCACGACTTCGCTCTGCGAGGGGAGGTCAACCGTCCGCGTCGCG
>JAICIL010000081.1 GCA_025924435.1 Chloroflexia bacterium
CGCCTCGGGCACGCGCGGGTCGGCGGCGAACTGGGCGAGCGGGTCGCCGGGGGCGAGCGAGATGATCGCGAAGAGGACGATCGAGATGGCGATCAAAGTCGGCACCGCCGTCACCAGCCGCCGGATGATGTACTTGCCCATTGCTGCCCGTTCCTCTCGTGCGCGCCCAACCTGTAGCAATCACCGTATCATGCGAGCGTGTGCCACATTCTGTCAAGAAGTGGGCGAGATATTCGATGGGATTCCGCCCGCTCGCTTTGTGCATTTCGCCGGAAACGGGCGTGTGGCGCGGGCCGTTCCGCCATGATCCGGCCGAGCGCCGCCCGGCGATGTGCTACACTGGGTGCTACGAACGACGCGGGAAAAGCGATCACCGATGCGAAAGGAGAGTGCCCCATGTCCGCCCCGGAATACCTGCCGCTGCGCGAGAAAATCGTCACGACCGCCCGGACGCTCATCGAGCGACAGGCGATCTCCCCCGCGCACATGTCGAACATCTCCATCCGCACCCCGGAGCGCGACACGATGCTCCTCACCTCCGGCGGCTGGATCACGGGCATGACGACGGACGACATCGCGCTCGTCGGCTTCGACAGCACCGTGCGCGCCGGGCAACTCCCCGGCGGCACCTTCGAGATCGTCGAGATGCACAGCAAGGTCTACGAGAAGCGGCCCGACATCGGCGCGATCATCCACACCCATTCCCCCTACGCGACCGCCTTCGCCATCGCGAACAGGCCGCTCCCCTGCGTCTACGAGGCGATGGCCCGTTTCGACATGCACGACGGCGTCCCCGTCGCGCCCTACGCGCCGCGCGGCTCGAAGGAGTCGGTCGCGAACATCCTCGGCGTGATCGGCGAGAAGACGCGCTGCGTCCTCCTGCAAAACCACGGCATCCTCGCCTTCGGCGACACGATCGAGATGGCGACGATGATGGCGCTCATCCTCGAGGAGGCGGCGCACATGGCGATCCTCGCCGAGTCGCTCGGCGGCGCGACCGTCATCCCGGAGGATCAGGCCTTCTATGCCCTCCAGCGCACCCGCCAGTATGCCGATATGGTCGTCACCCCGGCGGACGGCGCATAGGGCGGCGCATCGCTTTCTTGACATCCGCCGAATTTGTCTTTAGGTTGACCGTTGACCCTCCGCGTGAGGGTCTTTTCCGTATTCGGGGCATGGAAGCGCGGTGAGAAGGGATTCTTTGGAGCGAGAGATGAGGGAACAATCGCTGGATGCGCGGCGGATCGGCCGCCGCGCCGTCTTCCGGGGCCTCTCTGGCACGGCGCTCGGCGCGCTCCTCGCCGCCGGGGTGCGGCTGCCGGTCGGCGCGGCGGGCTTCGCCGATCCCGCGTTCGAGGCGCAATGGCGGGCGGGGGAGGCGATTGCGCCAAACTTCTGGGGGCCGTTGAGCACGGCGACGGGCGCGATCCTGGAACCCTATCGGGAGGCGGCGGGCGGGCAGCGGCTCGTCCAGTATTTCGACAAGGGGCGGATGGAACTGACGAATGGCGCCGTGACGAACGGGCTGCTGGCGCGGGAGATCGTCACCGGCAGGATGCAGATCGGCGATGAGATATACGAGGACCGGCCCGCGCCCGCCATCCCGATTGCCGGGGACACGGACAACCCCGGCCCGACGTACGCCGCGCTCGGCGGGAGCGCGTCCGGCTTGCTGCTCGCCGCGCCCGCCCGCATCGGCGCGCCCGTCGCCGCGACCGTCGCGGCGGACGGCACCGTCTCGACGGGCAATCCGGCGGCGGGCGGCGACCCGACGGCGATCGGCGCCTACGACGACGCCACGAGGCACAATGTGCCGCGCGTCTTCGCGCAGTACCGCGACCGGGCGGGGATCGCGGCAATCGGCCTCGCCATCGCCGAACCGTTCGCGACGACGGTGAAGGTCGGCGGCGCCGCGAAGGCGGTGCTCGTCCAGCCGTTCGAGCGGCGCGTGCTCACCTACACGGCGGACAACCCGCCGCCCTTCCGGGTGGAGATGGGCAACATCGGCCAGCACTATCTCCGCTGGCGGTATGGCGACCGCCCACCTCTCGCCGCCGTGCCACCGACCGCGCCGAGCGGCCAATTCGATGCGGAGGAGGCGGACTTTTTCGCCCGCATCAACGCCTATCGCGCCCAGAACAACCTCCCGCCGCTCACGCTCAGCCCCGCGCTGACGCGCACGGCGCAATGGCTGAGCGAGGATATGGCGGCGAAAGGATATTTCTCGCACACGGACTCGGCCGGGCGCGATCTCACGGCGCGGCTGCACGCGTTCGGCGTGACGGGCAACACGTCATGGGGCGAGAACATCGCGGCGGGCAACGCGAGCGCGGCGGAAACGTTCCTTCAGTGGAAGACCTCGCCCGAACACAATGCGAACATGCTCCGGCCCACCTTCACGACCATCGGGATCGGCCGGGCGCAGGGTGCGCCGCCCTACGGGTGGTACTGGACGACCGATTTCGGCAACGTGTAGCGGGGGCAGGCAAGGAGCGCCCCGGCAACCATTGCGGGTTGTCGGGGCGCTCGAAGGAAGGAGAGGAGAAGAATTCGGCTAGTTGACGCTCCGCTCGGCGGGTTTCGGGGTCCGCTTGTAGGAGCGCGCCCGGAGCGCCGCGCCGACGCCGACCGCCGCCACACCGGCGACGACCGCCGCCGCGACGCCGTTGTTCGCGTCCTGCTTCGGCGCACCCGTCTGCGGCATCACCGTGGTCGTCGTGCCGCCGCCCGTCGCGGGTGCGGATGAGGTCGTGCCGCTGGCCGTGCCGGTCGTCGGGGCGGTCGTCGCGCCGCCGCTCGCGCCGAGGATCGGCGCGGCGGCCTTGAGGACGTCGGCCCGCGCCACCGGGGAGGCGAACGCGCCCGCTACCGGCGTCACCTTGTTCTGCCGCCGCCAGACGCTGGCGTGCTCGCCCTCGATGTTCATGATCTGGACGCCGGCGGTCAGCACATCCGGGTTCTTGATCTCTCCCGCCGCGCCGAGGTACGCGCCCGCGCCGAGGTCCTCGATGGTGACGAGGAACTTGACGATGTTGTCCCGCGTGTCGAACGCCGGGAAGTTGTACTTCGCCTGCGCCGCGACGGGCGTGCCGCCCAGTTTCTGGATCGTCTGCGTGAGCGCCGTGACGTGCGCCGCCTCGTGCTTGCCGAAGTCCGTCGCGTATTGCTGCTCGTCGCCGGTCAGTTTGCCGCTCGCCACGATCTGCTGGTACATCGTGCTCTCGAGATGTTCGAGCGTGAGCGCGTAGTTCAGGATATCGAAATCGTCCTTGAAGTCTGCCACAGGATTCCTCCTCATTCGTTGGGCGGGCCGTTTATGCCGCGATGAGCGGCTTGACCTTCGCGTTCACTTCGTCGGCGGTGAAACTCTCGCTGAGCGCGCCGGAGACGGGCATCTTGTTCCCCGCCAGCGCCATCGTGATCGCGAGTTGCCGCGCCTCGACCTGGACGATTGACCCCGCGACGCCGAGGAGCGACTTGTCCGTCAGTTTGTTCGCCGCGCCCGTGTACGCGCCGACGCCGACCGGCTCGACCGTGTTGAGGAACTTGAGGATGTTGTCCTGCGTGTCGAAGGCGGGGAAGTTGTACTTGCCCTCCTTGGCGATGTTGGCGTACTTCGCGTCGGTGAGCGCCTTGGTCAGCGCGTCCACATGCGCCTGCTCGAACGAGCCGAACATCTTCGCCAGGTCTGCCGCCTCGCCGGTCAACTTGCCGCTGGCGACGATCTGCTTGTACATGACATTTTCGAGGTGTTCGAGGCCAAGGGCGAAGTTGAGGATGTCGAGGTCGCCCATCGTCGCGGCGAGGACGGATTGGGCATAGCCGAAGCCGAGATTGAAGAGATTGTTGCCGCCCATCGCGAGCGCGCCCGCCGCGCCCGCCGCGCCCGCCGCGCCCTTGAAGAGGGTCCGCCGGTTGAATTCGGTCGTGACCAATCGGAGATAACGCTCCTGCATGATGATTCTTCCTCCATGAGTCCCGACGCGGTGTCAGGAATGCGATCCGGGATGCTCGTCGCGCGCCGAGCGGTTCCATCTGAACCCTCATACGCGAGGCTCAGCGGATCGGATCAATGGAGGAAATTCCGGACGCGGTAGCGCGGGCTTTCAGCCCGCGAGCCTGATGCCGGCCGAGGCTTTTGGGGCAGTCGCTGACGCAGGCTGGAAAGCCCGCGCTACCGATGCAGGGAGGCGCGGGCCGCGCGGATTTGCGCCGCATGATCCACGGCGTGGCTCGCGTAGATTTCCAGCCAGTCCTCGGCGGTGTAGCGGCCCGTGTCGGTGTGCGTGCCCGCGCGCCGCCACTCGGCGTCGGTCATCCGGTGGAGGATTTCGGCGGTGCAGCGGCGGGCCGCCTTGAATGCTTCGAGCGAGGCGGTCACCGGCCGGTCGTAATACAGCCGCCGGGCGAACTCGTCCTGGTCGTAGCCGAGGATCGTCGGATTCTCCGCCGCGAGCAGGAGCCGCAACCGGATGGCGGAGGTCATCTCGCTGTCCGCGAGGTGGTGGACGATCTCCCGCGCGGTCCACTCGTGCGGCGCGGGCCGGGCGTCCATCTCCGCGTCGGTGATGCCGTGGAGCGCGTCCACGATCAACTGGTAACCGCTCTCATACTGCGCGATCAACTCCGCGCGCCGGTCCAGATTCATCCGCCCCCCCGTTCTCGATGCCTTCTCACGCTCGCCGCTCGCCGGCCTGTCTCACCGTCCATTATCGGGGCAAACCGACCGCTGGAAAGGGCCAATCGGCGGCGAACTTTGCGCGGCGATCAGCCGCGCGTCGCATCGGCGGCGGTCAGTTGCATGTACTCGGACGCACCGATCAGCCCGAGCACCTGCCGCACGACCGGCGGCGCCCAGCGCCGGTCCGGGTCGCTGATGATGCGGGGATCGGTGAGGGCGACGCGCCTCCCCCGGCTCTCGATCGCGCAGCCGCCCGCCGCCACGACATTGCGCGCCCAGTCGGTCTCCGCGCCGTAGGTGAGCGCGATGCGGTAGCCGCCACCGCCGCGAAAGGCATTGACCGGCGTCTGATAGGTCCGCCCGGATCGCCGCCCGGTGTGGGAGACGATGGCGAATCCCGGCAGCCATCCGGCAATCCGGCGGGTGACATGGTTGGTGACGCGACGATTGAAGCGGGCGACCTCGCGCGGTATCGGCATTGCAGTTCCTCCGCACACAAGGCAATCGGGAGTACGCGGCATCGCGGTCAGCGCGGGACGGGGACGGAGCCGAGGACGCGGGCGATGACCACGTCGCCGGTGATGCCCGCGAGTTCCGCTTCGGGGCGGACGATCAGGCGGTGGCGCAGCACCGGGGCGGCGAGCGCCTTGACGTCGTCCGGCACGACGTAGGCGCGTCCGTCGAGCGCGGCGAGCGCCTTCGTCCCTTGCAGCAGGGCAATCGCGGCGCGCGGGCTGGCGCCGAGCAGCAGATCGGGCGTCTGGCGCGTCGTCCAGACGAGCGCCTCGATGTAGCCGATGATCGCCTCGTCCACCCGCACCTCCTGCACGAGGCGGCGGCAGGCGAGGATGTGGGCCGGGTCGCTGACCGCTTCGAGGCCCGCGCGCTCCAGCGCGTGCGCGTCGAACCCGGCGTTGACGCGCCGGAGCAGTTCGGTTTCGGCCTCGTGCGGCGTGTAGGCGACGATCAGTTTGAAGAGGAAACGGTCGAGTTGCGCCTCGGGGAGCGGGTACGTCCCCTCGAACTCGATCGGGTTCTGCGTGGCGATCACGGTGAAGAGGGGCGAGAGGGCGTGCGGCTCGCCGTCAATTGTCACCTGCCGCTCCTCCATCGCCTCGAGGAGGGCGGACTGCGTCTTGGCGGGCGCGCGGTTGATCTCATCGCCCAGCAACAGATCGGTGAAGACCGGACCGCGCCGGAGCGTGAACCGGCTCGCTTGGATGTCGAAGACATTCGTGCCGGTGATATCCGATGGCATGAGATCCGGCGTGAACTGGACGCGCCGGAAGGTGCCGCCGACGAGCGTGGCGAGCGTCTTCGCCATCAGCGTCTTCGCGGTGCCGGGCACACCTTCGAGCAGCGTGTGGCCGCCGACGAGCAGCGCCACGGTCAGGAGGCGGAAGGTCTCCTCCTGCCCGACGAGCACCCGCGCCGCCCCCCGCGTCAGCCGCTCCGAGAGATCGCGGACAGCCCCGCTCGATGTTGGCGGTGGCACGCCCGCCGCCATGCCGGGCGGCGCGGGCGCGGATGGGTAGGTGCCGGATGGAGAGGCGCTCACCGCACGATGTTGAGGTTCTTCGCCTCGAGCCAGCCCATGCGGCGATCCTTCAGCACCATGACGAAGTCCGCGTCGCTCGTCTCGTCCGCCTGGGAATACTTCGCGACGGTGAACTGCGTCCCCTTCGGGATATGCCCGAAGACGTGGTGATAGGGATATTCGCGGGTGGTGACCACGTAATCATTGAGTTTGAAGTACATCATGCGCCCGTTCTCTCCCTCGCGGCAGCCTGCACAACGGCCTTTCGGGCTGTTTATACCATAGCGCGGGGTCGCAGTTCGCGGTTCGCGGTTCGAAGACCGAATGATGTACCGCGAACTTGCCGCGGCATTATCCAGCCGGTTGAATCTTTTCATCCACCGCACGTTTGCCACTACTCACTTTCTTCTGTTACACTCACACGATGCGTTTGAACGTGAAAGGGAGGTGAGGAATCCATGCAAACGTTGACCGCCATCTCGCCCGACGAGGCCGCCCTGCCGTTGCGGGAGCGGAAGAAGCGCAAGACGCGGCGCTTAATCATCAATACCGCCATCGAACTCTTCTCCGCGCGGGGGTTCGACGCGGTGACGTTGGAGGACATCGCCGCCGTCTGCGATGTGTCCCGCGGCACCGTCTTCAACTATTTCCCGTACAAGGAACTGATGATCCTCGAGTTCATGGATGCCTACATGTCCGACCGGCTGGCGGCGATCCGCGCCGGGCTGGAGAGCGGCACGGAGCCGACGAAACTGCTCTGGCAGGCGCTCGATGTCCCGAAGGACGCGGCGGTCCAGTGGCCGACGTTCCTCTGCATCACCGCCCGCGAATTGCTGCACCACGAGCAGGATCGCGCGGACGCGTCGCAGCGCAGCCTCTCATATCTCCCGCTCGTCGCGGAGATCATCGCGGCGGGGCAGGCGGCGGGCACGATCCGCACCGAGAATAACCCGGAGGGGCTGGCGCTCTATCTGACGGAGGCGAGCCTCATTTCCATCGCCCGCAACTGCACGCGGCTGACCGGCGCGGATCTGGATAACCTGATCGCGAACCGGCAACAGGTGTTGATGAACGGCATCCTCGCGCGATAAAGCACGCGCGCATGACGTTCGCGCCTGAACGAGTCTACTGAAACCGAACCGCCAAGACGCCAAGGGCGCCAAGAAAACGCGAAGAGAGAAAATGGGTCTTTGTTCTCTTTTCCCTCTTGGCGTCCTTGGCGTCTTGGCGGTTTATCGCCGTCTCTTATCGCCGGGCGATGGGGCGGAGGGTGTCGTCGTCGTTGATGAGGAGGCGGGCGGTCAGCCACTTGACCGTGACGAGGATGGCGAACGAGACGCAGACGAGCACGGCGGACATCGCCAGCGCCGTGTCGAAATGGGACGCCTGCTCCTCCTGGAAGATGGCGAGCGGGATCGTCTGCGTGATCCCCTGCCGGTTCCCGGCGAAGAAGATCGTCGCCCCGAACTCCCCCAGCGCGCGCGACCACATCATCACCATCCCGCCCATGAGCGACGGGAAGGCGAGCGGCACGGTAATCCGCGTGAAGGTGTGCCACCCCGAGCTGCCGAAGGTCGCCGCGACCATCTCCAACTCCCGATCCACCCCCGCGAAGCCCGCCTTCGCCGCCTTGATGTAGAAGGGCGCGGCGACGAAGCATTGCGCCATGACGACCGCGACGGTCGTGAAGGGGAGCGTGATGCCGAGCGCCTCCAGCGGCCCGCCGAGCAGCCCCCGCCGCCCGAAGGCGATCAGCAGGCCAAGCCCCGCCACCGAGGGCGGCAGCACCATCGGCAGGTCAATGATCGAATCGAGCAGGCCGTGGCCGGGGAAGCGGTAGCGCGCCAGCAGATACGCGACGGGCGTGCCGAGCAGCACCGTCGCCCCCAGCGCGATCGCGGTCGTGACGAGGCTGAGGCGCAATGCTTCCCGCACGAGGGGGAGGCGGAGCGCGGTGAAGAGCGCGCCGTGCGGCAGCGACTGCCAGAAGATCGCGTAGAGCGGCAGCAGCAGGAAGAGCACGAGCGCGGCAGAGCAGACGGCGAGGAAGGCGAACTGCACCGTCGCGCCGCGATGCGCGCGGCGATGCCGCCGGGGGGGCGTCACACGCTCTTCCGGTTCGCGAACGTCTGTGGGCTGTTCGAGCACCTTCATCCGCTGATTCCGGCTTCCTCGCACATCGGATGGGTCGCGCAGGCCGATGAACAGTGGCGATGGGACCGGGTAATTGGGTGGTGGCGGGCTTTCGCCTGCCAGATCTTTGCGGCAGGCGAAAGCCCGCCACCACCGTTACCAGATTGGGTCGCTCACACCCATCGGCCTGCGCGCCCGGCCCGCAGGCCGGAACGCCCGCGCTACCGAGCGTATACCCCCGATTCTCTCACATGCCGGGCGCGAAGCCGTATTTTCGCAGAATCGCCTGCCCATCGGCGGAGAGCAAGTAGTCCAGGAACCGCTGGCCGAGCGCGGCCTGCTTCGCATCCTTGACGAGGGCGACGGGGTAGGTGGCGATCACGTTCTGCGCGTCCGGGATTTGAATGAGCGTCAGTTTGTCTTTGGCGGCCTGCGCGTCCGTCGCGTAGACGATGCCCGCGTCCGCCTCGCCGAGTTGCACTTTCTGGACGATCGCCTTGACATTGTCCTCCTGCGAGACGGTGTTCTTGTTCACACTCGCCTTGAAGTCCGCGCCGTACTCCGGCAGTTTGGCGAAGTTGTCCAGCGCCTGCTGGGTGTACGCGCCGACCGGGACGCTGGCTTGTGCTGTGTCGAACTTGATGCCGGGCTTCGCGAGGTCTTTCGGTGTTGCGATGCCCGCTCTATTCTCCTTCGGCACGATGATGACCAGTTTGTTTTTCGCGAAGACGCGCGGCGTCCCGGCAATCACGCCGCCCTTGATGGCGTTCTCCATATTCGGCTGATCGGCGGAGGCGAAGAGATCCGCCTTCGCGCCCTGCGTCAGTTGCGTGACGAGCGCCTGCGACCCGGCGAAGTTGTATTGGACCGTGACGCCGGGGTTCGCCTTCTCGAATGCGCCCTCGATTTCGCCGAAGCATTCAGTGAGCGAGGCCGCCGCGAAGACCGTCACCGTGCCGCCCGCAGCGGTCGGAGCGACGGTCGGCGTGGTCGTCGCCGTGCCGCCACACGCGGGCAGGAGGATCGCGAGGAGCCAGAGGAAGGGAATGCCGCGTCGCGCATGCTGGATCACGATTGCCTCCCGCTGTGGTATGTCGTCCGCCGCCGTTGTACACTGAACGGCGTACCGTATCGCAATCTACATCACGTTGATATAGGTTGCAATGATCTAATGCCTCACGAGGTTATCCATCATGCCGCTTCGCTATGCAATTCTCTGGTGTCTCGCGCGCGGCATCCGCCACGGCTACGACATCCGCCGCGCCTTGGGGGAGATGACCGATGGCCTGTGGGACATCAACCCCGGCCATGTCTATCAAGCGTTTCGCGCCCTCGAACGGGATGGCCTCGTGACGCTGACGGAGATCGTCCCGCAGCGCAACCTGCCGGATCGCAAGGAGTATGCGCTCACCCCGGCGGGGCAGGCGGCGCTCGCGCAGTGGATCGGCAAGCCCGTCCCCGCCGAGCGCCCGACGAAGGATGAGGCGCTCCTGAAACTCGTCTTCCTCGTCGAGCAGGACCAGCCGGAGGCGCTCGTCCGCTTCCTTGCGGCGCAGCGGCGCATCTACGAGCGCGACCGCGACCAACTCGCCGCGCAGGTCGCCGCCCTGCCGCCCGACGACCGCACCGGGCGGCTGATGATGCACGCCGCGATCGAGGACGTGGAGGCGAACTTGCGCTGGCTCGCCCACGCCCAGGCAACCCTCGTGGGGCCGACGGAAAGCAATTGAACGCGGAACGGAAACCGGAGAGAACCGCAAAGACGCAGAGAACGCAAAGGGCGCAGAGAAGAGAAAGGGAGAACAAAAGGGGGAAAGAACTAACGATCTTGTTGCATTTCCTTTCTCGATCCTTCTTTGCGTCGTCTGTGCTCTCTGTGTCTCCGTGGTTCAATCGGTTTCGATTCTCACGCCGATGGAGGCTGGTTTTGATGGCATCGTCGCTGCCGAAGCCGCGCCCGCTCGCCTCGTTGCTCGCGGATGCGCGATTCGCCGAGGAGGCGAAGGCGCTCCTGCGCGGGGCGGCGGCGGAGACGACGCGCCTCGGCCACCGCTTCATCGGCGGCGAGCACCTGCTGATCGCCCTGATCGCCGACGACGGCCCGACCGGGCAGGTCTTCCGCGAGGCGGGCGCGACGGCGGAGCAGGCTCGCAGCCGCGTGGAGTTCATCGTCCCGCGCGATCCACCCTTCCTCGCCCCGAAGGAGATGAACGTCGCCCCGCGCCTGATCGCGCTGCTCGAAGAGGCGGCGGAGGTGGCGGAAGGGATGGAGGCGCGCGTCGAGGCGCCCGATCTCGCCCTCGGCCTCCTGCGCGACCGCGCGGGCATCCCCAGCCGCGTCCTCGACGAATGCGGCGTCAACACCCGCGCCCTCGCCCAACGCCTCCGCCTCCTGGAAGGCTATTGAACCGCGAAGGCGCGAAGGACGCGAAGGGGGAAGAGAGAGGGGAGAGGGATAACAGCCAATCTACGCAACGAACGCTGACCGTCTCCCATTCTCCTTTCATGTTATTCTCTTTCTTCGCGTTCTTCGCGCCTTCGTGGTTCGGCATCTGAGGAGGTTGGCATGGCGGAACGGGTGGAGTTTGGCTGGCGGGCGCCGGATTTCCCGACGGATGGGAGCGACAGCGCGACCTTCCTGCGGCAGATGATCGAGACGCTCGACCTGATCCACGGGCGGTTCGACGCGGCGTGGGTCGCGGACCACGTCATCCCTTGGGCGTCGTGGCAGGCGCCCGATACGCCGACCATCGAATGCCTGACGACGATCAGTTTCCTCGCGGCGCGCTACCCGGAACTGACGTGGGGGCCGATTGTCCTCTGCCAATCGAACCGGAACCCGGCCTTGCTCGCGAAGATGGTCGCGAACTTCTGCGCCTTCCTGCCGGGCAAGTTCGTCTTCGGCATCGGCGCGGGCTGGAAGGAAGACGAATATCGCTCCTACAACTGGGAGTTTCCCCGCCCCGCCGTGCGCATCGCGCAGTTGGAGGAGACGGTTGAGATCGTCAAACTGCTATGGCGGGAGGACAACGCCACCTACGAGGGGAAGTATTACCAGATCCACAACGCGTACCTCGACCCGAAGCCGAACCCGCCGCCGCCGATCCTCATCGGCGGGAGCGGCGAGCAGCTGACGCTCCGGGTCGTCGCCCGGCACGCCGATTGGTGGAACGGCGGCGGCACGCGCGAGAACTACGCGCACAAACTCGACGTGCTGCGCGGCCACTGCGAAGCGATCGGGCGCGATTTCGACAGCATCAAGAAGACGGTCGGCGTGGACGCCGTGGCGATTGCCGATAGCGAGGCGGACGCGCGCAAGATCGCGGAGGCGAGTCCCTTCTTCAACGGCTCCGGGCTGATCGGCACGCCGGAGCAGGTCATCGAGCAGATTCGGCAGTGGGCCGATCTCGGCGTCTCCCACTTCCACCTGCGCTTCGCGGACTTCCCGAAGACGGACGGCATCCGCCGCTTCATGGACGAGGTGATGCCGAAATTCCGGTGATTTTCCCATCACCAACTCCTCCCGACATGAGAGGGCCAGAAGCTGGATTGATGCGGGAGTCGTTCTAACCAGAAAAGATGTTCTTGACAAGAGGTCAAATAAGCGTATAGTACGAACTGTACGCTTTACTTCTTGCTGTGTCGGGAGGGCACTCAATACCTATGTTCGATACCTTCACAAAACGGATGAAGCGTCAAGCGCAAGGTGGAAAACTAGATGTGTATCAGTATGATACTCTACCCGAGCACTTCCGCATCCAAGTAGTCCGCATACTTATTCGCGCGCTTGGCCCTTTCGTAAAGGGCGATGAGTGGGCTGGAGTTGTAGGCTCGCCCTCAAATCATGTGTGGCGGTCAATCCATGAAATCCTTATAGATGAGGTGTCGGCTTATATTCGAATCCCGGGCACCAATCCATTTGACCGATTTCAGAGCTTCATGCTCACCGCCGGGACTAACGACACATTAGACGGAATTCATGTGGCATTCAGTGTCATTGACACAAAGATTAGATGCATTCCCCCTTACGAAGCAGAAACACATTATGGAATTATTCTGTCACTAGATGATGCCATAGCAGATCTAAACTGTCGCTTCCGTGAGCATGAAATTGGTTATGAATTTGCGGGAGGAGAGCTTATCAAACAGAGTTCTCAGTACATCCATGCGGAAGTTGTCAGACCTGCTCTTTCTTTGCTACGTGAGGCAGGCTTCAGGGGGCCTTCCGACGAATTCATTCGCGCTCATAAGCACTACCGTGAAGGTAATCTGAAAGAGGCAACCACGGAAGCACTGAAGTCTTTCGAGAGTACTATGAAGGCTATATGCCGAGCGAGAGGCTGGAAAGGGTATGATAATGCAAACGCGAAAGATCTCATCAATGTCATGATTGAAAAAGAAGTCATCCCGAGATACTTATCAGCTCACTTCAACGGACTGCGCTCCGTTCTGGAGGCTGGTCTACCAACGATAAGAAACAAAACGAGCGGGCATGGTCAGGGTACTGAGGTTGTCAAGATTCCAGACTATCTTGCGGCATATGGTCTGCATTTAGCAGCGACGAATATCGTTTTCTTGATAGAGGCACATAACGCGACGAAGGAATAACGGGGTTCATCTGATTAGCGTTCGCAACTGACGTATCGAATCAATCAGCGCGTCGTCCGTGTTGCGCCCATAGCCGCCGGACTGCGGCGGGCCGTCGATTTCGGGGATTACGGGGCCGGAAAAGCCGCGATCAAGTAGCGCGCGGCAGTGATCGGGGAAATCAATCGCGCCCGTGCCGATGGAAGCAAACCTCACCCCCGGCCCTCTCTCCTTTGCTTCCGAGCAAGGGAGAGGGGGAGTGATGCGGAGAAGGCACTACAAAAAGCGAGACGCTGCAATTCCCGGTCGTCTCCCCTCTCCATCGCCGAACGGACCGCCATGCGATCGTCATCTCCGGGCGATGGCTCCGTACGAGAGGGGCCGGGGTGAGGAAGGTCACATCTCGAACGGGATGTCCAACTCCGCCGCCAGCGCCTGCAAATCCGCGCGCACGAGCGGGTTGAGCGGGATGCCGTTGGCGCGGCGGTCGTCCTCCGCGAGCCATTCCGGGTCGCCGGGGGCGAGGACGCGGGCATGGCCGGGCGCGGGCGCGCAGGCGTGCAGCATCTGGATGTACTCATCGAAGCGCGCGGCGTACTGCTCCATCGGCACGAACGCGTCCACCCGCCAGGCGCTGAACATGTGCGCCGAACCGAGCGGCTCGGTATCGGAGCGCAGCACCTTCTTGCTGTACCGCCCGCCCGAAAGCAGGCCGCAGAAAAGGTCCACCGCGACGTTGAGGCCGTACCCCTTCTGGCTGCCGTGGTCGCGGTCGCCGCCGAGCGGGTTCAGGTAGCGCGCCGCGTTCGGGTCCGTCGTCGGGCGCATCTCGGCGTCGTACGACCACCCTTCCGGCAGCGGCCTCCCCTCGCGGCGATGGACGCCGACCTTCCCCGACGCGACGACGCTCGTGGACATGTCAATCAGGAAGGGCTTTTCCGCGTTGCCGCCGGGGAAGGCGATGGCGATCGGGTTCGTGCCGAGCAGCGGCGCCGCGCCGAACGTCGGGATGACGCTCGGGCTGGTCGTCGTCATCGCCATGCCCGCGAACCCTTCCGCCGCCGCCATCAGGGGGTAGTTGCAGGTGGCGGCGAAGTGGTTGCTGTTGCGCACCGTCACCGTGCCCACGCCGTTCTCGCGCGCCTTCTCGATCGCCCGCCGCATCGCGTGCGTCGCGACGACCGGCCCGACCCCCCGGTCGCCGTCGAGGGTGAGCGTGCCGGGGAACTCGGAGACGACGCGGATCGTCGGGTGCGGGTTGATCGCGCCGTTGCGCAGCCGCCGGATGTAACTGTGCGCCAGCGGCGCGCCGTGCGACTCGATGCCGTGCACATCCGCGCCGATCAGGATGCGCGATACGGTTTCGGCATCTTCCCGCGGCAGCCCGGCGCGCGCAAAGGCGCGGACATAGAAATCCCCCAGCGCATCCACGGAAATCCGGGCGCGCTCCTCGGTCGCTGCTGCGGGCATATCGCTTCCTTTCACCCATCGAAACGGCATCGTTCGTGCCGCGAGTATCCCCCGCCGTGCGCACCCGCGCAAGCGGATGCGATACTGCCCGCATGGAACCGGAATTGAACCACGGAGACACAGAGGACACGGAGAGAAAAAGAGAGAGGAAACAGAAATTCTTCTTCTTCTCCGCGCCCTCTGTATGTCCTCCGTGCCTCCGTGGTTTATTCTCTCATCCCGAGAGGAGGAAACGTGGCAGAGAGGGATCGGAAGCCCGTCGTGCTGGTGGGCGGGAACATGGGGCGCAATGATGGCGTGGATTACTCGCAGCGGTTCGCGCGGGACTTCCCGGAGGTGACGTTCTACTCCACCGAGGGAAAGCCGGAGGTGTTGGAGCGGCATATCGAAGAAGCGGACGCGGTGATCGGCGAC